>JAJYFB010000198.1 GCA_021785495.1 Acidobacteriota bacterium
TTCCGCGTAGGTGTGCGTCTTCACCGGGTAATTCCACGGATTGACGTGACGCCGGCTGCGGCTGTTGTTGGCCAGATTGCGGGTGGGGCTCAGGAAGACGCCGCCCATGTGCATCAGCTTGCTGAACGGAAGATAGGCCGCCAGCACGCTGACCAGCAGCAGGTGGCAAAGGAAGAGCGAGCCCAACCCATGGACAGCGCCGGGCCGAAAGGTGACCAGGCTCATCGCCAGCTGCTTGACGCCGAACACGTCGACGCGCGCAACATAGCGCATGGAGATTCCGGTGGCGGCGACGCCCAGCAGCAAAAACAACGCGAAGTAATCGGAGAAGAGCGAAAGATAGCGCAGCACAGGATCGCGCAGCCGCCGCACCAGCAGATAAACCAGCGCGGCGGCGAAGATCACGTCGGAGAGGTACATCTCCGGCGCGCCAAACTGAAAAAAGCCGTCGAGCTTTTCGAGCGTGTTGACGAAGGCTGGAACCGGTTCGAGAAAAAGGCGCAGGTGGCGGATGAGAATGATCGCCAGCGACCAGTGAAAGGCCAGCGCGCCCAACCAGAGCAGGCTGCTGTCGCCAAAGACCATGCGCCCGCCGGCCAGACACGCGCGCTGATTGCGAAAGAGCGAACGGAAGAGGAGAACCTCGGCGGCCATGCGAGCCACGACGCCGCCGGTCGTCGAGGGATTGTCCAGATGCGCCGGACGAATCCATGGCAGCGACTTCTGCTGGCCGCACGTGGTGGGAATATGAAACGGAACCGGCGACGCGGCCCAGCGCGCCACTCGCCAGCAGAAGCCGCCGAGTAGCACGGCGAAGGCTCCATAAGGAACCGCATCGGCCAACGTCATGCGTCCTGGCTCGCTCTGTCCGCCCGCGAAGGCGACCGCAACCAGGGCCAGTACCGCGAGCAGCGCATAGAGAAGATTCATGGCTCCATCCTCGAATTCACCGCGTAGTGCAGGCGCATGCGCAGCTCTTTCTCGCGCAACTCGGCAACCCGGTCGCGGCAGGCCATGTATTGATCGAAGGCCATCCGCGCCAGCCGGTCGATCCGTTCGTCAAGATCGGTAGGCAGCGCGCCGCGGGCGGCAGCCGCAACCCCGCGCAGCTCGAAGACGAAGCCGATCGCCGCGGAGGGTGCGAATCCCTGCACGGCGCGCAGGCGGACGATGGCATCGAGCGCCTGCGCCATCACGAGATCGTCCATGCCGCCGAGCAGCTCACGGGCCAGCGTGGCGAGAGTTTGGCGGATGGTATGGCCGGCGGGATCGCGAAACCGGTCCCGCGCGCCGCCCGGCGCGGGGATGGTCCCGGCCGGATAGGACGCCAGCGTGCGCTCGATCCAGCGCTCCGCAACAGCCTCCGCCTTTGCCTCGCCGATGCTCATCGTGGTTTACACGCAGCCGGTCGGCTTCGGCAGTCCGGCCAGCTTGCAGGCGCCCTTGGCCGGTCCCGAAGGAAAGAGCGAATAAATCTCGTTCAGCTTGAAGCCGGTCTCCTTGCACATCTTGCGCACCATGGGCGCGATGCCGAACTGCTGATAGTAATTGCGAATGTAATTGATCAGCTTCCAGTGTTCCTCGGTCAACTGGTCGATGGATTCGGATTTCGCGAAATCCTTGGCCACGTCCTCGCACCAGCGCTCCGGCTCCTGCAGAAAGCCATCCTCGTCGACTTCGTATTGCCGTCCTTCGACTTCAAAAATAGCCACGTTTCACCTCGTTGTTCGTTTTACTCGTTCGTTTTGCTCGTTCATACGCTGCTTTGGCCAACTTCGCCGGCTCCGCTCTAATTCATCTCGATGTAGCCGCACGGGCAGGAGGCGACGCACTTTCCGCATCCGTTGCAGAGATCGAGCTTGAGTTTGTAGTGCTCGCCCTTGGGCAGCTTGACGAAGCAGTTCTTGCTGCAATACATCCAGCAGGTTTCGCAGTCCATGCACAGGCCGCAGGACATGCACCGGGCCGCCTCGGCCAGCATCTGTTCTTCGGTGACGGAGGCGGTCGTAACGACGCGCGTCGCCGCAGGATACCAATCGAGCTTGACGCTTTCGGCGCGAATCACCTTGTGCGCCGGTTTTGCGCCCACGGTGCAGCACTCGAAATGCACGGCGATGGCGTCGGCCGCGGTGCGTCCCTGTCCGATCGCCGGGCTGACCATGTTGACCTGCCGGTTTTCGACCTGATCGGGCGCGGCGGTGGGAACCTCCGGCGGCTCGGCCGGCAGCTCGCCGATCGTCGCCGCCGCGCCTTCGTCGCCGGGCCGCATCTGCAGCAGCGAGGGCTTCTGCAAACCGATGGCGAAGAAGATGGCCGCATAGTCGCGCCGCAACTGGTCGACGGCGATGTCACGGCCGACAACCACGTCGCTGCGCAGCTCCACGCCCAGGCGCAGAATGTTGGCGATCTCCGCGTCGAGAATATCGGCGGGAATCAACGCGCGCGGAATGCGATAGCGCATCATGCCGCCCGGCTCGGGCGCGGCGTCGAAGATCGTCACCGCATAGCCCTTGCGCGCCAGCCGATAGGCCGCCGCAAGCCCCGCCGGGCCGGCGCCAACGATGGCGATGCGCAGCCCGGTCGTCTTGTGACCGGCGGGCAACTCCGCATGAAGACCGTTTGTGACCGCGAAATCTCCCAGAAACTGCTCCATCTGGTTGATGGAAACCGCGCCGTCCTTGGCCTTGCGATTGCAGTTCAACTCGCAGGGATGCTGGCAGGCGCGCCCGCAAACAGAGGGAAACGGATTCTCCTCCAGAATGGTGCGCCAAGCGGTCTCGAAGGCCTGCGCCGGAGTTTTTCCGTACTGCTTATACTGCGCCAGAGGAACGAGCCAGCCCCGTATGTCCGTTCCGCTGGGACAGCCATGAATGCAGGGAGCTGTTTTTTCCGCGTACGAGGGACGATGGGAACTGACTTCGGCGCTGCCCGAAGACCCCTGCTTGATGACCGGTTTCTTTACCTCTTTGAACAGCCCCATGGTCCATTTCCTCGTTGTTTGCCGGTTCCAGCCTGCTTTGCAATGGGAAGACAGGCTGGAACCAGTCGAACTCCACGAACGCTGCTAACTTCGCTAACTCCGCCAGCGCCGCTCAACTAGTAGCGGATGTGCGTGGAGCGCGCGAAGGTCTGCCCCGCGTGCTTGAAGTCGTCGATGTGATAGCGCGTGAACTCGAAGCCGGTCAACTGGAAGAAGCGCGGCCAGCCGATGCGCTCGATCCACTCGCCGACGCGCTCGTACTTGCGCGCGTCGGCGCGGTAGACATCGACAATTTTCGTGACCGCCTCGACCACTTCGGGCCAGCGCGGAGGCGTGTTCGGCAGAAACGGAATGGCCAGGCGCGAGAAGCGGGGC
>JAJYFB010000199.1 GCA_021785495.1 Acidobacteriota bacterium
TACGACGCCATCGCCGCGGCCAAGGCGCGGCCGATCGATGAAGTCTACGTGGACACGGCCGGCCGGCTGCACACCAAGTCGGGCCTGATGGACGAACTCGACAAGATGCGCCGCACGGCCGCGCGCTTGATCGCCGGCGCGCCGCACGAGGTTCTGCTGGTGATGGACGCGACGACCGGCCAGAACGGCCTTCAGCAGGCCCGCCAGTTTGCGCAGTCGGCCGGCGTCACCGGCATCGTGCTGACCAAGCTCGACGGCACGGCCAAAGGCGGCATCGCCGTGGCCATCGCCCGCGAGCTGAACCTGCCGGTGCGCTTTGCCGGCGTCGGCGAAAAGATGGAAGATTTGCTCGAATTCTCGCCCGCCGATTTTGTCGATTCGCTGCTGGAGTAAATCCTGCGCGACAACATCCTGCGAGACATCGGCCCATGGAAAACGAATGTGGATAAAATGATGCGCGGGGCAGAATGGGCAACGTCCGGCAGGAGAAGATGAACAGCCCGGCGGGTGGGTGGATGAGAAGGCTACTGCCGGCTGCGCGCCCATCCAGCCACGAGAACGGCGGCCAGAAGGGCCGGACAGAGAATCGTCAGCCAGAGACTGGCCTGTGTCGTCACATCGACCAGATGCTCGCCGCCGATCAGATCCTCCGCGACATGCCAAACGAATGGTCCTACGGCCAGCAGCGCCACGAGCAACGCGGCCAGGGCCAGGGCGCGGTTGCGCCGGCGGTCGGCCTGCTGCTCTTCGAGGACGCCCAGCGAAGTGAGCACCACGCGACGGGTCGACTGCGCCACAGCGCAATCGCGGGAAGCCTGTTTGCCGGCGAGGGCCGCCAGCAGGCCGAGGTTCGCCGCGCCCGCAGAGCCTGCCGCAGGCCGATTCGCCACCGTGTCGTTGGCCCACTTGGCCTGGTTCACGCGGCCTCCTCGAAACGCCGCGCGGCATCGCCCAGCTTTGGCTTGATCGCCTCCAACCCGCGATAGAGCCGGGACTTGACCGTCGAGAGCGGCGTTTTCGTCACCTTGGCGATCTCGTCGAGGGACATCTCTTCGTAAAAGCGCAGCACGAGCACCTCGCGATGCAGCGTATCCATTTTGAGCAGCACGGCGGCAATCTTTTCGCGCTCTTCCAGGTTCGACACATGGTCGAAGGGGGTCGGATCGGAGGCCGCCATCTCGAAGGTCATGGCCCGATCGTCGTCGCCGATGCCCTCGATCAGTTCGTCCAGACTGTGCAATGTCCGTTTGCGCTGCAAGTCGATGGTGAGATTGCGCGCAATGGCGAACAGCCAGGTCTCGAAGCGCGCCTTGCCGTTGAACTGGTCGCCCCGCAGGAGCACCCGCATCCAGACCTCCTGAAAGAGATCCTCGGCGGTCTCGCGATGGCCGGTCAAAAACAGCAGATAGCGCAGCAGACGGTGCTGATAGCGAACAATCAACTCGTCGAGCAGCCCGGCCTTGCGACGCTTCAACCCCTCGGCGATGGCCAGATTTTCCTGCCGGAGCTCGTCGCCGGCAACTGCGGAGGCTCCAAACAGCAACGATCGTATTCCAAGGGTGCTCATCTTGTTTCATTAGACGGCAAAAACTCCGGTAAAGACCGAATTTTTTCGCTGCTGGAGAGTTTTTTGCGCGCCTTTCCGGGTTTGATCGATTCTGCGACACAATCTCCCGCGGTTTCCGCCGGATTCCACTCCCGTTTCTTGCTAGGATGGCTTAGAGGAAACGCCGCTGAGCCGAGCGATGAGCATCCAACCCATCCAGCAGAAATCGACGATACCACCGGAGAAGCTGAACGCGGTCGAGACCAGCGCCCGCATCTTCAACTCGCCCGAAGCCGCGGCCGTCAAAGAGGAGTTTTGCGCCGTGGGCCGCAAACTCTGGCTGCGCAAGTATGTGGACGGCAACGGCGGCAATCTCTCCTGTCGCATCGGGCCGAACCATGTGCTCTGCACGCCGACGCGCGTCAGCAAGTACGATCTCACGCCCGAGGATATCTCGCTCACCGATCTGGAAGGCGAGCAACTCGCCGGGACGCAGCCGCGAACCAGCGAGATTCTGCTGCACATGGAGATTTACAAAACGGTGCCCGAGGCCAAGGCTGTGGTGCATTGTCATCCGCCCTACGCCACGGCCTGCGCCATCACAGGCCGCGTTCCGCCCAACCTCGTGCTGCCGGAGTTCGAGCTTTTCGTGGGCAAGGTGGCGATGGCGCCCTACGAAACGCCGGGCACGCGCGCCTTTGCCGAGACCGTTCGCCCCTTCGTCAAGCAGCACAACACAGTCTTGCTCGCCAATCACGGCGTCGTCTGCTGGGCCGATACGGTGACGCACGCCGAGTGGCTTGTCGAGGTTCTGGAGTTCTACTGCCAGACGCTGGCGCTGGCCGCGCAGATGGGCGCGCCCATCGCGCACCTCTCCGCGGAGCATCTCTCCGAACTGCTGGCGATCAAGAAAACACTTGGACTGCCCGATCCGCGCATCAACGCCGCAACGCAAGAGACGCTGGCCGCCGGCGGTCCAGGTGCCTATGGATCCTAACCGAACGATGCGCATGGCGCATTTTCAACCCCTCCGCAAAAGGTGGTTTTGTCACAAGGGCACGGCTTTAACCGGGCCGTAAAGCGAGTGAAAGCAACGGGGCTTTCGCCCCTGCTTTCATGGATTTTTCTGTTTTTACTCACCTGAGCCACTTGCAAAATTCGATCGACGTGCGCAGGAATTGAAAGGGCACGACTTGAGTCGTGCCGTAAGCCGCCTGGAATGAATGAGGGCTTTAGCCCCTGAGGGACGATCTTCTGCTTGCGGATGCGCCGGCACGGAATTTTGCAAGTGGCTCCCTGCTTTCATGGATTTTTCTGTTTTCACTCACCTTTCATGGTTTTTCAGTAGCCTCGGAAGCCGCGCCTGACAAGGCTGTTCCGGGCCGCCATGCGAAAAGCAAATGGCCCTCTGCCATCGTTCTACCCAAGGGAAGAACCCTCAAGTCTAGTGATAAGATGACTGTATTCGTACCTCATTCGAATCAGCAGGAGCCCATGGCGAACGATACTCCGGCGGACGATCTGAACAAACAAAGAGAGTCGGCGGCCGGTGTCTCCCATTTCGCGTGCGCCGACGGCCAGGACGACGAGATCTCGCTGCTCGATCTTCTGATCGTGCTCGCCGAGCGCAAACGTCTGATCTTCTGGGTCACGGCGGGGTTCGCCATCGCGGCGGTCATTCTGGCGCTGGTTCTTCCCGTCCGATACACGGCCACCGTGACGCTTCTGCCTCCGCAGCAAAACTCCTCGCTCGGCGCGCAACTGGCCGCGCAGCTCGGCAGCCTCGGTGGTCTTGC
>JAJYFB010000200.1 GCA_021785495.1 Acidobacteriota bacterium
GTCCTTGGCCTCATGTTTCTTGTCGGCCTCGTGCCCCAGCTTCTCGTGAGCACCATCAACCCCACGGTCCAGAACCTGCTGGCGCACTGGAGATTCTAGAGAATGTCCCCGATTGCAATGGATTGGACCATCTATATTTCGTTCGCCGGCGCGCTGGTTTCGGCCCTGCTACCGCAGCGGAGGCCGGGGCTGGCGCGCTGGTTCGCGCTGGCAGTGGCCGCAGCCGGGCTGGCCGTGGCCGTCGCGGGTTATGCCGCGGGCTTCAGCCAGGCGCGACAGGTTTTCGTCGATCTGCCGTGGGTTCCCGCGATGGGCATTCACTACCTGCTGGAGGCCGACGGCATCAGCCGCGTGCTGGTGCTGCTGACGGGCATCGCCGCCGTCGCCGGCGTGCTCTTCAGTTGGAATATCGAACTGCGCACCAACCAGTTTTTCGCCTTCTTCCTGGCGCTGATCGGCGGCGTTTATGGCGTTTTTCTGAGCGGCGATCTTTTTCTGCTTTTCGTCTTCTATGAGATTGCCATCGTTCCCAAGTATTTTCTGATCGCTATCTGGGGCTCGACCCGTCGTGAGTACGGCGCGATGAAGCTGGCGCTCTACTCCTTCGTCGGCTCGGCGATGGTGCTCATCGGCCTGCTCGCCGCCTACACAACGGCCGGCTCGCACTCGACGACATTGGCCGGGCTGGCCCACGCCGGTCTGCCCGTGAGCTTCCAGATGGGGTGCTTCCCGCTGGTCTTCGTCGGCTTTGCGATTCTGGCCGGCATGTGGCCCTTCCACACCTGGGCGCCCACCGGCCACGTCGCCGCGCCCACGGCCGCTTCCATGGTGCTGGCCGGCGTGATTATGAAACTCGGCGCGTATGGCTGCCTGCGGGTCGCCATCGGCCTCTTTCCGCACGGCCTCGACCCGTGGGGATTCACCATCCTCGGCCTCGCCTCGTGGCGCGATGTCTTTGCCTGGCTGGCCGTCGTCGGCATCGTCTACGGCGCGCTGGTCGCTCTGGCGCAGACCGACTTCAAGTTTGTCATCGGCTACTCGAGCGTCAGCCACATGGGCTTTGTGCTGCTCGGCCTGATGGCCCTCAATCAGCTCGGCCTCGACGGTGCGGTCTTGCAGATGTTCTCGCACGGCATCATCGCCGGGCTGCTGTTCGCCATCGTCGGCCGCATCGTCTACGAGCGCACGCACACGCGCCAGTTGGACGAGCTGGAAACGATGCATCTTTCGCGACGATTGCCCTTTGCCGCGTGGGCCTTTGTGATCGCGGGCGTGGCCTCGATGGGATTGCCCGGATTCTCCGGCTTCGTCGCCGAACTGCAAGTGCTCACGGGCGTCTGGCTCGCCAGCCGCTGGTGGACGGCCGCCGCCGGCGTGGGCCTTGTCGTCGGCGTCGCCTACATCTGGAGAGCCCTACAGAAGGCGTTTTTCAGCGACCGGCTGCCCACGCCGCACGAACTCGAAGCCGAACAGACCCACCCCTTCGCGGCGATCACCTGGCCCGAGGCCGCCGGCGTCGCGCTTTTGCTGGCCTGCACGCTGATTGTCGGCCTCTATCCGCGCGTCCTGCTGGCCCAGATTGAACCGGCCGTTCAAACCCTGCTTGCGGGAGGGATGCAATGAACTACGCCGCACTCTTCCACGCCATGCTGCCGGAGACGGTTCTTGAAACGGCCGCGCTGCTTGTTCTCGTTGTCGACCTCGGCTTTCTGCGCCGCGCCGCGGCGAAGAGTCGCGTTGGCGTGGCCGCCCTGCTGGGGATCGCTGGATGCGCTGCCGCACTGTGGGCGGTTTTTGCCGCGGGAGCTTCCGGTTTGCGCTCTGGAGGCGATCTTTTGCTGGCCGCGGGAGGCACGGCCGCCGTCGCGCAGGTCGCGATCCTCGTCCTCACCGCGTTGACGCTGCTGCTGTTTGTCGATGCCGCCTTCACGCGCCATCCCGGCGAGTATGTTTCGGTGGTTCTGATGGCAGCGGCCGGAGGCCTCATCGTCGCGGCCGCGCAGGATCTGCTCGTCATCTTCGTCGGCCTTGAACTGCTTTCGCTCGGCCTCTACATCCTCACCGCCTTCGCCAAGCACTCCGGCCAGAGCGCGGAAGCGGCCATGAAGTATTACCTCTTCGGCGGCATGAGCGCGGCGTTTCTGCTCTTCGGCTTCAGCTATCTCTACGGTTTGAGCGGCTCGACCAGCCTCGAAACAGTTGCGAAATATCTCTACTTCCAGAGTTTTCTGGGCGGTCAGCCGCTGCTGGTGTTGGCGCTGGTTCTGATCGCCGTCGGTCTGGGCTTCAAGGTTGCGGCCGTACCTTTTCACTTCTGGGCTCCGGATGCCTACGAGGGCGCGCCAGCCTCCGCCGCTGCCTTTATCGCCTCGGTTTCCAAAGTCGCCAGCTTTGCTCTGCTGATCTCGATCGGCTCGGCGGCGCTGCATGTCGCCGGTCTCTACCAACTCGGCAGCTTTACCGTCGGCGTGACCGAGCAAGCCGCGCGCAGATTCGGAATGGAAGGCTCGTGGTGGCTGCTGCTGGCGCTGCTGGCAACCGCCTCGATGGTCTTCGGCAATCTGGCCGCCCTTGCGCAATCGAGCGTGCGCCGCCTGCTGGCCTACTCGGCCATCGCCCACGCAGGCTACATTCTGCTCGGCCTGGCCTTTTTCTCCTGGACGAATGCGAGCGCCCAGGCGATTCTCTACTACGTTCTTACCTACGGCCTGACCACCGTCGGCGCCTTCGGCGCGGTGGGCGTGGTCGAGCGCGCGACCGGCTCCGACAACCTGTCGAGCTTTCTTGGGCTCCAGAAACGCAACCCGTTGCTGGCCGCCGTGCTGCTGGTGCTCTTCCTTTCGCTTGCGGGCATTCCGCCGCTGGTCGGCTTCTGGGCCAAGTTCAATCTCTTTGCCGCGGTGCTTGCCGCCGGGACCGGCAAGGTCGCCTTCGCGCTGGTCGTCCTTGCCGTGGCCATGAGCGCCGTTTCGCTCTATTACTACCTGCAGGTGCTCAAGCGCGTCTACGTTCTGCCCGCAACCCCCGCAACCGGGGATACGCCCATCAAGGCGCATCCTGTCACGCTCGTGGTGCTGCTGGCAATCGCCGCCGCCGTGCTCCTGCTCGGCTGCTTCCCGGCGCTCGTGCAAGGCTGGATCGCGAGTTTCTACGTGTAGCGCAACCTCGTTGAGCGCGACCTTCCGTTCCGTCGCGCTCCTCTGCGGCATGTGGCTCTGTCCATGAGAATTCGCTTTGCGGCCGACGCTTTGCGTGTCATTGACGCAACCGAGCGAGCGAGTACGTGCGATTACATCTTGTCGAAGTGGCGAAAGCCGCCGGTGGCGATC
>JAJYFB010000201.1 GCA_021785495.1 Acidobacteriota bacterium
AAAGGGCACGACTTCAGTCGTGCCGTAAAATACCTGGAATGAATGGGGCTTTAGCCCCTGCGGGAGATTTTTCTTCTCGCAGAATACACCGCAACTGAATTTTGCAAGTGGCTCATTTGATACAAGGATTGATCCGCAATGAAAGACCGCCCGTTTCGCGCAGCAAACAACCGAGAGGATCGAGAGATCTTACGCGCACAGTCCCCAGTTTCCGGGGCCATCGTCAGCCGCCGCGCCGCCGACCGGCTCCGTGGCGGCCATCTGTGGGTTTATGCCTCGGAGGTGCTTTCCGTCGCTACGCCCGAGCCGGAGCAACTCCTCATCCCCGTCGCCGACCCGCGCGGCATCTTTTTGGGCACGGCGCTCTATAGTCCCGCCTCGCAGATTGCGCTGCGCCTGGTCGCGCGCGAGGCGCTCGACGAGGCCGCGTGGCTCGAAGCGATGGCCGCGCGTCTGCGGGTGGCCATTGCGCGCCGCCGCCCGCAGCTCGACGCGGAGAACGACGCCTGCCGGCTGGTCTTCAGCGAGGCCGATGCGCTGCCGGGGTTAATCGTCGACAAGTACGGCGCGCTGATTGTGCTGCAACGGCTGACCAAAGGACTGCTTGCTGCGGGCGTGGCCGAGGCCTGCGTGCGCGTGCTTGGCGAAGAACTTGCGCCGGCGGCGATCTTCGAGCGGCCCGACCCGCGCATTCGCGATCTGGAGGGGTTGCCCGCGCCCAGCCACGAACCTTTGTGGCAACGCGCTCCCGCGCATCCGGACGCGACCACGATTTTTCACGTCAACGGCCTCGTCTTTCATTACGACGCGAATGCCGGCCAGAAGACGGGCGCGTTTCTCGATCAGCGCGCCAACTACGCCGCCGCGCGCGACTGGGCGCAGCGGCTCGACGCGGCGAACTCTGGTCGGCAGGGACGCGCTCTCGATGTCTGCTGCTACCAGGGCGGCTTCGCGCTGCACCTGGCCGAAGTTTGCCAGCGCGTGACGGGCATCGACGCCTCGCGCGCCTCGCTTGAAGTAGCCGAGAAGAATCTCGCCGCGAATCGCGCGCGCCTGACGGCCGAAGTCGACTGGATCGAGGCCGACGCCTTCGAGATTCTGCGCGACTGGGCGCAGGCTGGCGAACTCTTCGACACGATCGTTCTCGATCCTCCAGCCTTCGCCAAATCGAAGCGGGCCGTCGAGGGCGCCCTGCGCGGCTACAAGGAGCTGAACCTGCGCGCCCTCAAGATGCTTCGCCCCGGCGGGCTGCTTGTCACCTGTTCCTGCTCGCATCACGTGAGCGGGGCCGATCTGGAGTCGGCCGTGGCTGCGGCCGCCGCCGATGCCCAGCGCCGCGTGCGCCTGCTCGAACGCCGTGGCGCGGCCGACGACCATCCAGTCGTACTGAACCTGCCGGAGACCGAGTACTTGAAGTGCCTCGTGCTTGAAGCGGAGTGAAGAAGGAACTGAGGGACCGAGGGACCGAGGGACTGGCAGGAGTTTGTGGTGGCTCCGCTTGTTTGGACAGTTTTTTCGCGCTTTTCCGTGGGAAAATGGCTCGTCGTCGAGGCCAGCCAGGTTGCGCGTGATGCCGCCAGTGCTTCGGGCGGACGGTGGAAGTAGACCTGGTCGGGCGTCTCGGTTTCCAGGCTGGAATGCAGGAGGGCTCGAATGCGGGCGTTGGCTGTTGTAGAACTCGAAGGATCGGCCGATCTTGCTCCGCGCCTCGCCTACGGACTCGTAAGTGCGCCGGTCGACGTGCTCGTACTTGGGGCAGTGCGAACGGATGCGCAAATCCGTGACAGGCGTCGACGCGCAGACGATGCTGCGATCGATACCCCATCTCGAAGCGGGAATTTCCGCCATTCGCGCCACATTGCATGATCGGGACGCGCTGTTGAGACATGAGGCGCAACAAATCCAGGCCATTGCCGGGGAGACGGCAGGCTGAACGATCTTTCTGCGGCGGGTGACGCAATCTTCCGCCCCCCCCCAAACAAAAAGACGCGGCGTCCAGAAGATTGCCGGTTGTTGCGGAAGGATCTGCAAGGCGCGCCGTGCGCTTGACAGCGGCCAGATCACTCCGCTCTGGCGCTGGCGGTTACGCTTGCGCCGGAGCGGCGGCGGGAGTGGCGGGCTTGGGCTTGGGCGCTTCCTTGCTGCGGCCGGGAGCCAGAATGGCGTGCAGAACGGTGCCTTCCATGCGCGGCATGAACTCGACCACGCCGGCCTCGCCGATGTCCTGAATCAGCCGGTTGATGATTTTATAGCCCAGATCGCGATGCGACATCTGGCGGCCGCGAAAGCGCAGACTGGCCTTGACCTTGTCGCCCTCGCCGAGGAAGCGGACCGCCTGATTCTTCTTGGTTTGGTAGTCGTGCTCGTCCACGGTCACCGAGAACTTGACTTCCTTGAGGGTGATGACTTTCTGGCGCTTGCGCGCGGCCCGTTCGCTCTTTTCCTTTTCGTAAAGATAGCGGCCGTAGTCCTGAATGCGGCAGACGGGCGGGACGGCGTTCGGTGAAACCTCGACCAGATCAAGGCCGCGCTCGCGGGCGGCGCGAAGAGCCTCGTAGGGCGGCAGGATGCCCAACTGCTCGCCGTTCTCGTCGATGACGCGAACTTCGCGTGCGCGAATCCGCTCGTTGATGCGAATAAAGGACTTGGTTGAACGTTTATCGAATGCGATGGTGCTCCTCCGGGCGCTCGGCCGGGCGCGGCTGGGTCTCGATGGTCCCGCGGGCCGGCCAAGCACAGGCGCACCCTGAGTATAGCATTGGCTTGGTCGTGGCGAACAAAGGGGTTAAGAGCTTTTTTGGCCCGCCTCCGGCCCAAATGGAAATATACACCCCAAACCGGGACCGTCAGCGACGGGCATCGCGGTTCCCGCCCTTCGCGCCTCCGGAGCGCCAAGGATGGAGCCTGCAGACAAGATAGAACGGACTGTCGAATCGCGAACGGTGCGTCCACCGACCGCACGCGATCCCTGCATTGACCCTGACGTCGAAGATCGCGCTCGGAAGTCCCCCAAAGTTCGCCCGATACTGGCCGACTTTTCGGTAGTTATCCAGTCGCTTTGCTGCTGTGCCCCGTTCATCGCGTTTTTGCGATGAGCGGGCGATGGAGTCTCGTGGCCTCCCACTCAAAACGCAAAGAACGCGTTTTGAATGGGGCACGGACAATCATGCCAGCATGAAGCGCGAAGAACTTGGGCGGGCCACCCATAAGCGCTAAGATAACGATTGACGATTGAAATGAAGCTTACTATTCTATTTGCATGGCTGAACTTGAGAATTGGCGAGTTCTCGTGGGCTTGCTGCCCTCGTCTTGGGAGCAATTGGGC
>JAJYFB010000054.1 GCA_021785495.1 Acidobacteriota bacterium
CACCGGTTGCGGCCAAGCCCTTTGAGGGGCAAGCAATTGGAAAGCCTCAGCTTTGCCGATGGAGACTTACTGCAGGCCCGTGGCGGTTTCAGCGGCCTGGAAGGGAACCACGAGTGGACGATGCGCCGTGTTCGACTCCTCGTGGCACCGAGCCTCTCGTTTGTTGGCGTACATGCGCAGGTCGGCGGCAATGCACAACGTCTCGGCGTCGGATGCGTCTTCGGGAAAGAGCGCGATGCCCACGCTGGCGCCGATGTGGACGACATGCGCTCCCAGTTGAATCGGCGCCTCCAGCGGCTCTGTCAGGATGCGGGCGACGCGCAGGGCGTCGGCACGGCTGACCGGCTCTTCCAGAACCACGGAGAACTCGTCGCCGCCGGTCCGGGCGACCGTGTCCGTACGGCGCAGTTTCTTCACAAAAAGCTCGCCCACATGCTTGAGCAACTCGTCGCCGACATGATGGCCATGTGAATCGTTGACCTGTTTGAAGCGATCCAGATCGATCACGAGCAACGCGGTTTGCGCGGCGGTTCGCCGCGCGCGCTCCAGAGCGCTCGTCAGCCGGTCCTCGAAGAGGCGGCGGTTCGGCAGCCCGGTCAATTCGTCGTGCAGGGCGAGGAATTTGTTGTGCTCGATCTGGTCTTCGAGCAGGATCAGGATCATGCCCAGGGCGACCACGTACTTGGGCAGGTTCCAGACCTCGTTTTCCAGATGAACCGATGGCCAGAAGATGTCCATCAGCGGGGCCACTGTGAAGACATTGGCCCAGGCAAAGAAGCCGAGCACCGTGATCAAGGCTCCAGTGGTGGCGCGGCGATAGACATACAAAAAATGCAGGCAGCAGCCGAAGTACACCGTAAAGAGAACCGCGTTGATCGCCAGGTTCTGCCCTAGGGCGGAACGGTTCTGCACGGTCAGCAGAACAACCGAGAGCAGACAGTACAGAACCGACAGCGCCCAGCGCAGCGGATGATGCAACCTTCGGGCGCTGCCCAGCGCAACGGCCAGCGGCAGTGCGCCGATCAGAACGGCGGCCAGTTGCAACAGCCGGGAACCGGCCGACGCAAGGCTTGCGGCGACGATATAAAACGTGTTGCCGAGGAACAGCGCCGCAACCATCCAGCGGCTGGAAGCATGATCGCGATAGGGAACCGCGGCCCACATGAAGAGGATGCCCGCCCAGACCAAGGCGGAGGTGCCGAGAATGGCGCTGACGGCGCCAACCGTTCCCGGAGCCTCGACAAACAGAAAGATGGCGAAATGAAGAACAATCGTCAACCAGCCGGCCAGCCAGACGCTCGACGAAGAGGTGCGTCCGAAGCGGGCAACCGAGAAAAAGGCCAGGGTGAGCAGGGCGAAGGCCGCAAGGTCAGGAAGTTTACTCCAATCGATCACGCGCACCCCTAGCCTGACCGCCGGGGGAGAGATGGGCGGCCCTCTCTCCATCACGATACCGCTTTTGCCGGCCTTTGCGGCGATCGATTGCGCACTTTTGTAATCCCGTAGGGGCGTTTCCGGTGGTCAACCGGGCCGGTTTCATAAGGGGAACCAACGCAAGAGGCTCCAAGCAAGGGGTTCCAAAACTGCAGGAGACAAAACGGCCCGGCGCCGCTGGGGCCATCCGGTGCGCGAACGGGAAAGGGTTGCGCGAAGCGTCGAAGGTGAGATTTGGGCCAGGTGTTTCTCTTCAAGACACCTCTCACCTGGCAATCCCGTTTGGCCGATAGAGTGGAGGGCGCGTCTGCGGTACGTTCTGGTTTTCGTACCGATCCTGCCCAAAAGAATACGGCGATGGGCCCTCATCCCAACCGTGTGCAACCGTGCTCGTTGCGGTTCGGGCGGGAAGGCATGCACGCATCGTTGGGGTTTTGGGCCGGATCAAGAAGCAGTCTCCGAGGCGAAGATGATTTCCCTGAAGAAATATCTCGATTCCCGCGCACAGGAGATGGACGCGCGGGACGGCAAGGAGCCAGGAGATGCGTTCTCCGTGGCGCTCACCGTGTATGGCTCGGCGCTTCAAGCGATGGGCCATTGCAGCCAGGACGCCTGCCCTGGCCTTGGCGATGGCTTCAAGCTATCGCTGGAGGAACTGGCGGCGGAATTGACACCGGAGATCGGCGGGGAAAAGCTGATCGCACATGGAAAACAGACCTGCGAGCAGCTTCGCGGCTGGGGCCACGATGCGGCGCGTCACTACCAGGAGGCGGCGCGCGAGGTCAAGGAGATGCTTCTGGCCATGACCCGGGCCGCCGAATCGGTGAGCGCGCGCGATCAGCGCTATGCCGGCCAGATGAATGAGGTCACCGAACAGCTTCGGACCATCGCCACGCTGGACGATCTGGCCACGATCCGTGCCTCGATCGATCGTAGCGCGGCCGAACTGAAGACCTCGATCGAACGCATGACCGAAGAAGGCAAGCAGGCGCTCGACCAGATGCGCCGGCAAGTGGAGGATTATCGCGCCAAACTCGAAGAGGCCGAACGGGCCGCCTCGCGCGACCCGCTGACCGGCGCCAGCAGCCGCGTGTACACCGAAGGACAGATTGAAAAGCGCATCGAGTCCGGCGCAACCTTCTGCGTCGCCATCGTCGATATTGACAGCTTCAAGCGGGTCAACGACGAGCACGGCCATCTGGCTGGCGATGAACTGCTCCGGCAGTTCGCCGGCGAACTGCGTTCCACCTGCCGCTCGACCGACCTGATCGGCCGCTGGGGTGGTGACGAATTTTTACTGCTTTTCGACGGCTTACCCGAAGAGGCGGCTTTGCAGGCGGAACGGCTCCGCAAGTGGGTTTGCGGCAGCTATACGCTCCAGGGAAAGCAGGGCGCGCTGAAGCTCCAGATCAACGCCTCGTTCGGGCTGGCCGCGCACGCTGTCGGCGAGACGATGCAGGATCTTCTGGCGCGGGCCGACGCCGCCATGTACGCGCAAAAGGCCGCGGCGCGCTCCCGCGCCGCCTGAGCGGCTTCTGAATCTTCCGGCCGCCAGCCAGACTAGCGGCCGAACGCGGACGGATCTCGCGCCCGACTCTTGCGCCAGAAAAGGGGCGTGCGCGCAGCCGGAAAGCGCGCGCCAGCGTCTGTGCGCGCATCGCGTCCGCAGGGACAAGAGAAACTTCATGTGGGATGGTTCTCGGCTGTTCTTTTTTGGCACATGTTCTTTTCTGTGCCGTTTCTGCATCGCTTCCTTCGATTTTCCTCATGCGCAGCTTGAGTTCTTCCGCGACGGACGGCAAGGTGGAAGTAGCTTCACGCGCGGCACGCCGCAATGGATCGTCGGGCGCGGTTGCGATGAAAGAACTCAAAGGGAAGGTTCGCATGAGGTTACTGATTGCTGAAGACGATCAAGCGTTGGGCTTGTTTCTTACCCGTGGACTGGAGGCGGACGGCCATCGTGTCCGCGTCGCAGCCGATGGCGCCGCCGCCGTCGAGACGTTCCGTGCCGAACTGCCCGATCTCACGATTCTGGATCTGAACCTGCCCGTCAAGGATGGCGAGCAGGTGCTCGAAGAGGTGCGCGCGCTCGACGCCGATCTGCCGGTCCTGGTGCTGACCGGGCGGCAGGAAGTCGATACGCGCGTGCGCTGTCTGGATCGCGGGGCCGACGATCTGATGACCAAGCCCTTCAGCCTGCACGAGTTGCGCGCCCGCTGCCGGGCGCTTTTGCGCCGCAAGCGCGAGACCCGGCTGCAACTGCGCGCCGGCGATCTCGAACTGGACCGGCTGGAACACTCGGCCCGGCGCTCGGGGCGAACGATCGTGCTCACCAACAAGGAATTCGCGTTGCTTGAACATCTGCTTCTGAACCGCGGCCAGTGCGTCTCGCGGGTCGAGCTGCTCGATTCGGTCTGGAATCTGGAGCCGGCGCAGACGACGAATATCGTCGATGTCTATGTGAACTATCTGCGCCGCAAGCTGGGCGATCCGCCGCCGGGCCGGCTGATCCGCACCGTGCGCGGGCAGGGCTATATGGTGCCTTCCGATGCCGAGATGGCGCTGACGGCCTCGGTCGTCGCAGCGGCCGGCGCCGATCTGCCCCATCCGGCGATTGTCGCCTCCTAGCCGGCCTGCCCTGCAACTCCATTGCGCCGCGCGCGGCGTGCAACCGGCGATCCAGCGTTTGCCCCATTGCAACGCATTGAAGAGGAGAAACGTCTCATGCAATTATTTTCGATTCCTTCGCTGAGTTCCCGCCCGCGTACGCGCACGGTGCTGGTGGCCAGCGCCGATTCGAGCTTCCGTCAGCGTCTTGCTCATCTGCTTGCCGGCCTGCGCTGGCAGGTGCAGGAGGCCGAGAGCGGGGCCCAGGCCTGGGCCCACGCCGAGACGATCTTGCCCGAGGCCGTCATCGTCGATGCCTGGCTCCCCGATCTCGATCTGGACGAGTTCCTGAACGAGTTCAAGGATCGTTTTCCAGAGACCGATCTGGTGACGGCCGGTGGCGATGGAGCGGCCGAGAGTGCGCGCGGCCCCTACCGCCAGGAGCTTCTCTATGCGCTGCGCCGTTCGCAGGAGACGGATACGGCGGCCTGGAATGCGGCTCCTTCCTTTGACGATGCGGCGGTCGAAGCTGCGCGTCCACTGCCGGTCCAGCCTGTCCAGCCGGTTGAGCCGCCCAGCTCCCCGTCGCATGTCGCGCTGACGCCAGCCGCCGGCAAGACCGTCTCCATCGAATTTGGCCGCACGGCGGCAAGTGTTGAAGCCAATCCCGGCGACCGTCTGCCGGAATTGATCGGCAACGCTCCCTGCATGATCGAGGTCAGCCGGCGCATCCGCCTGGTGGCCCCGCGCACGACGCCGGTTCTGATCGAAGGGCCCACGGGATCGGGCAAGGAGATCGTCGCCGAGGCCGTCCACCGGCTCTCGAAGCGCAACCGCAAGCCCTTTGTGGCCATCAACTGCGCGGCCATTCCCGAGGCGCTGCTCGAAGCCGAGCTCTTCGGTCACACGCGCGGCGCCTTTACCGGCGCGGTGCAGGGCCGTGTCGGCCGGATTGAGGCCGCCGACGGAGGCACGCTGTTTCTCGACGAGATCGGCGAGATGCCGCTTGGCCTGCAAGCCAAACTGCTGCGTTTTGTCGAATGCGGCGAGCTGCAGCGGGTGGGCGACAATGAAACCGTCAAGGTCGATGTGCGCATTGTGGCCGCAACCCACCGGCCGCTGGCCGAACACGCGCAGAAGGGCAGCTTCCGCTCGGATCTTTACTACCGGCTGGCGGTCTTTCTCATCCGCACGCCACCCCTGGCCGAGCACCTTGAAGATCTTTCCCCGCTGGTCGAGCATTTTCTGGCGCAGATGGGCCGCGAGACGCCGGTCAAGCGCATCGATCCGGGCGCATTGGCGCAACTGGCCGCGCACAACTGGCCCGGCAACGTCCGCGAACTGGAGCATGTGCTCGAGCGCGGCGCGATTCTGGCCGGCGACAGCCCCGTGCTGACCGCGCGCGAGATCGACTTCGGCCTCGCGGTCAACTGACGCCGGTGCACCTGGAGACTCCGGCGCAACAGGAAACGTAGGCATCGCTGGAGACGCTGGCATACCCGGAGACATTGGCGCACCTGGCAGTTCCGGCGCATGGAATCAAAAACGGATCGGCAAGGAGGAACACGATGCGGATCGCAACCGAGATGAGCGACGAGATTGCGCGCTATATCGATCTGGCTTCGGACCAGGCCAAGCTGACGGCCGCGAATATGGCCAATGTGGACACCCCCGGCTATCAAACCGTGGGAATGAATTTCGGGGCGGAGATGCAGCAGGCCATCGACGATGTGGACCGCGGGCGCAAGTCACACAAGGTCCATCTCTTCGATGTGGATGGGCTGGTTGCGCGCCCCGACGGCAATAATGTCTCGATCGATCGCGAGGGCCTCGACCTGGCCGAGGCGCAACTGCGCTATAACACCGGCGTCTCGCTGCTTCATACCGAGTATCAGCGCGAGATGGACGCCATTCACGCCAGCTGAGGGCAACCGCGGGGTTGGCGACGTGAGCGGAGTCCGTTGAGACGGCGAAGACGCGACGGGACGGCGCGGAAACGGGAGCGGGAACCATGAATCTCTTTGGCATGATGGAGACCTCGGGCGGCGCCATGTCGGCCGAGCGGATGCGGGCCGAGGTGGTGGCCGCGAATATGGCCAACGCCGAGACGACGCGCACGGCCTCGGGCGGCCCGTATCACCGGCAGATGGTCGTCTTTGCCGCCAATCCGGGCGATCCGAACTTTCTCGAGTCGATGCAGACGGCCTCGCCCGACGGCGCGACCACGGCGCTGAGAAACCTGCAGGCGCGCGCGCTGCCGGGCGGTGCAACCATGGCGCCGGGCGTGCAGGTTGCGGCGGTGGTCGAGGATCCCGCGCCGCCGCTCAAGCGCTACGATCCGGGTCATCCCGACGCCGGGCCCGACGGCTATGTCTCCTATCCGGACATTAACCCGCTGACCGAAATGGTTGATCTGATGGGCGCAACGCGCGCCTATGGCCTGAACGGATCGGCCGTCCAGGCGGAAAAAAGCATGATTACGTCGGCATTGAAGATCGTCACCGCCTGAGTGAAAAGGCGGGCGGGCCAGAACATGCGGACGAAATCAAAGGCAAACGGAAGGCAACCGGAGAGATGAGCGCAATCCAGGGAGGTGCATCGTGCTGACAGCAGTGCCATCGATCGTGGGTGTAAGCAGCGCATCGAGCGCCTCCGCCACCGGCGCAACCATGGCGTCGGGCGCCGCGACAACCCCGGCTACACCCTTTGCCGACCTGGTGCAGAACGCCGTAGGCGAGGTGAATCAGCTGGATCAACAGGCGCATGCGGCCGTAACCGGGCTGATGACCGGTTCGGGCGTGGATGTGCATCAGGCGATGATCGCCACCGAGAAGGCAGACATGGCCTTCGAGTTGACGCTCTCCGTGCGCAACAAGGCCGTGCAGGCCTACCAGAGCATGATGAGTATGCAGTTTTGAGGACCGCTTCCGGCCTTTGGCTTCCCGGACGCAACACGAAGAAGGAGAAAGCCCGAAGCTGGAAGCTAGAAGCTAGGAGCTGAAAGCTAGAAGCTAGAAGCTAGAAGCTAGAAGCTAGGAGCTGAAGCTAGGAGCTGAAGCTAGGAGCTGGACGTTAAGACCATGGCCACGGAAACACAGTTGGAGAAGACGCCGCCCGCGGTGGGGCAACTGCAGAAAGGCGGCAAGCTGGCCGGTCTGTGGGGGCTCGTGCGGGTTCGCTGGGCCGGGATGAGCCCGGCGCAGCGCGGCTGGGCGGCGGCGTCCGTGGCCATCGCCGCGTTTCTGCTGGGCGGCCTGGCCTGGTATGGGCTGCGCACCGACTGGCGCACACTCTACGCCGGTCTCGATGCCGACGATGCGCGGCAGATGGAGCAGATCCTCAGCCAGGCGCAGATACCCTTCGAGCCCACCAAGGATGGCGCGGGCATTCTGGTTCCGGCCGCGCAACTGGACAAGGCGCGGCTGACGGTCGCCTCGAAGGGCGGCTTCAAAAGCGGCCGCATGGGCTTTGAGCTCTTCGACAAACCCAACTGGGTGGGTTCGGAGTTCGACGAGCAGGTGAACTATCAGCGGGCTCTTGAAGGTGAACTGGAGCACACCATCGGCACGCTCTCCGACGTGGCCTCGGCGCGTGTCGATCTGGTGCTGCCGCATGATTCGCTCTTTCGCGATCAGGACCGTCCGGCCAAGGCGGCCGTGGTCCTCAAGCTGCGCCATCGCACGCTGGCCGACGGCGAGGCCGACGCCATCCGCAACCTGGTCGCCTCGGCCGTCGACGGGCTCTCGCCGGACCATGTCGTGCTGGTGGATGCGGCCGGCAATCTGCCGCTGGGGCCGAAGACCCCCGAGGCCCTGCAATTGAGCGCCGAACAGGCTCTCGAAGCGAAGATTGTCGAAACGCTCGAACCGGTGACGGGACCGGGCAATGTCCGTGCCTCGGTGACGCTTGATTATGACAGTGAATCCTCGGAGGAGACCGACGAGACCTACGATCCATCGCGGTCGGTCACGTTGTCGCTTGAACGAACCCAGCAGACGACCAGCGCGCAGCCGGTTCCGGCCGGAGTGCCCGGAGCGGCCTCGAATGCCCCGAACACGCAGGCGTTGCCTGTCTATCCCAAGCAAACCACCCCGCCGCAATCGGCTTCGACCGAGTCGGGAACCTATGGCGTCTCGAAGAGCGTTCGTCACATTGTCGACCAGCCGGGCAGCATTCGCAGGCTGACCGCAGCGGTTGTCGTCAATGATCGGATGATCCAGGCGGCGACAGGCAGCCGCGCCGCCGTCTGGCAGCCCTGGCCGGCCCCCGATCTGCGCAACTTGACGGCCTTGGCGCAGGCCGCCGTGGGCTACGACGCCGCGCGCGGCGACGTGGTGACGGTGGCGGATCTGGCCTTTGACGAAGACCGGGCGCAACCGCCGGCGCCGCTGGCCGAGCGCTGGCTTGAAACCGCCGAAGGGATGCCGAATCTGCTCAAGTACGCCGCCCTGCTGCTCGGTGTGCTGATGGTCGTGGCCTTTGGCTTGCGCCCCGCGCTTCAACGCGCCGGAGCGCAGAGGCCGGTCAGGAAAGACAAGAAGGACAAGGAGACGCCGAGGGAACTGGCGGCGCAAGCGGGCGCCAAGCCGCCTGAGCCGTTGCCGAAGATTCCCATCGAGGTGGCGGAAACCGATCCGGAGAGGCTGCGGGCGCAGGAAATCTTCTCGCAGGTGACGGAGCATATGCAGCGGGAGCCTTCGCAGACGGCGCGTTTGTTGCAGAGCTGGATTCATTCGGATCAGTAGCCGCAGGGCCGGCCGGGCAGAGCGGTCCGGACTCGGGGCAGAGCAAACCGGCCGCACGGTCGAGAGTCGAGAATCACCGGCAGCGGGAAGACGGAAACCGGCCGCAGGGGCCGCGGAAAGGAAAACACCTTGGCAGGGCAGGGAAGCGACAGCGGGGCTATGAAGAAACGCTACGCGGCGGGCATTTCCGGCGTGCGCAAGGTGGCGATTCTGCTGGTTGCCGTCGGCGAGGATCTGGCCAAGGAGGTGCTGCGTACCCTGCCCGAAGCGGATGTGCAGCGGATCACCGAGGAACTGGCGGATCTGCGCGGCGTGACGCCGGAACTGTCCGCCGGGGTGATCGAGGAATTCTGGGAGGTTCTCGACACCCACCACGTGATCGTGCATGGGGGCTTCGATTATGCGCGGCGTCTTTTGATCGAGACCTTCGGCAGGGAGCGGGCTGAGGATATGCTGGCGCTGTTGCGCCGGTCGCAGGAGGCCGCGCAGGGCGATCTGGCCAAGCTGCAACGCACCGATCCGCAGCAGTTGGGCAAGCTGCTCGACGCCGAGCATCCGCAGACCATCGCGCTGGTGCTGGCCCACCTGGACGCACGCCGCGCCTCGGCCGTGCTCGACAACCTTGGGGAAGAGCACAAGGTTGTCGCCATTCAACGTTTGGCCGAGATGCGCCAGTTTTCGCCGGAGATGGCGCAGAAGGTGGCGATGATTCTGCACCGGCGGCTGGAAAATGTGGGCGAGAACCAGCGCCGGGCCTACTCCGGCTTCAAGGCCGTGGCCGATCTGCTGAACCGTCTCAACGCCGAGGAGTCGAAGAAGATTCTGGAGACGATTGAAGAGGATCAGCCGGAGCTGGCTTTGAGTATCCGCAACCTGATGTTCACCTTCGAGGATCTGGTTACGGTGCCCCCGGCCTCGATTCGCGAGATCGTCTCGGGTGTCGATAAACGCCAACTGGCGCTGGCGCTGCGCGGCGCGAACGAAGATCTGCGCGCGCAGATCTTCAAGGCCATGAGTTCGCGCGCCGTCGAGATGCTCAAGGAGGATATGGAGGTGCTCGGCCCGGTGCGCTCGCGCGAGGTGCAGCAGGCGCAACAGGAGATTCTGAACATGGCGCGGCGGCTGGAAGCCGAAGGCAAGGTGATTTTGAAGCTCGAAACCGGCGACGAGATGATGGCCTAGCGAGCAGCCGGCCAAGGGGGCGGAGCCGACGGAGTCTGACCGGAGAGACCGAGGGTAGCTGGCGTGCAGCGGGGGAGAGAAATGGAGCGGAAGGGCGCCGTTACAGCCGTGGAATTGTTTGCGTACCCGGCCTTGCCTGGCGCTGCGCCCGATCCCGCCTGGTATGACTGGGGCGGAAGCGAAGAAGATTCGCCGGCTGAGCCCGAGGGAGATTCTGAACAAGGAGCCGGGATCGGGACGGCCGAGCGCGATGCGCATTTCGAGCAGAGGCTGGCCGAGGAGACGCGGCGGGCCTTCGAGGCGGGCCGGGCGCGCGGGATCGACGAGGGACGGCGGGTGGAGCGCGAGGCGCTGTCGGCATCGGCTGCGGCTGAGGCCGAGCAGCGACGCCGGCAGATGGCCGGACTGGTTGAAGGCTTTGCCCAGGCGAGCGATCGTTACTTGCAGGCGGTCGAGCCTGAAGTGGTGCGCCTGGCGCTGGCCGTCGCCGCGCGCATTCTGCGTCGCGAGGCGCAGATGGACCCGCTCTTGCTGACCGGGGCTGTGCGCGTGGCGCTGGGACAGTTGGCCTCCGCCTCCGAAGTGCGGCTGCATGTGCCGTCCCGCGAGGCCGAGCTCTGGCGGGAGACGATTGCGCACCTGCCGAAACTAGCGGTCAAGCCGCTGGTGGTCGCCGAGGAAAAGATGCGGATGGGCGAGTGCCGCATCGAGAGCAAGGTGGGTTCGGTCGATGTGGGCATCCGCGCCCAGTTGGGGGAGATCGAACGCGGCTTTTTTGACCGCGCAGGCGGCGCGGCCGTTACCGAGTCTGCATCCGCGCCCGATTCGAAGCGAATCGGGGCCGAGGCGTCCTGGCGCGAAGAGGTGGGTGGATGACGGCCCTGCTCGAACGCTATTTCACCCGGCTTGAGGGCCGTCAGCCGTGGCGCTGGCGCGGTCAGGTTCTGGAATCCGTGGGCCAGACCATCGAATCGTCGGGGCCGCCGGCCTCGGTGGGCGAGTGCTGCGAGATCGAAGACCGTCAGGGCCGGATGCACAGCGCGGAAGTCATCGGCTTTCGCGGCTCGAATGTTCTGGCGATGCCGGTGGAAACCACGGAAGGCGTCCGCTTTGGCGATCCGGTCTGGGCGCTGGGCACGAGCCCGGAGATCGCCGCCGGCGCGGCGCTGATGGGCCGTGTGCTCGATGCGCAGGGCGTGCCCATTGACGATGGCCCGCCGTTGGCCGTCGCCTCCGCGCTGCCGCTCGAAGGGCGGGTTCGTTCGCCGCTCGACCGTGTGGCCATCGGCGATCCTCTGGGCACGGGCATTCGCGCCATCGACGCCATGCTGACCGTGGGCCGCGGCCAGCGCGTGGGCATCTTCGGCGGCTCGGGCGTGGGCAAGAGCACTCTGATTGGCATGATGACGCGCAACACCGAGGCCGAGGTCACCGTGGTCGGGCTGGTCGGCGAGCGCGGCCGCGAGGTGGGCGAGTTTCTTCGCGATTCGCTCGGCGAGGAGGGGCTGGCGCGCTCGGTCGTCGTGGTTTCAACCTCCGATCAATCGCCGATTCTGCGTATGCGCGCAGCGCTGGCCGCCACCACCATCGCCGAGTTCTTCGCCGCCGAGGGCCGGCAGGTGCTGCTGGTGCTCGACTCGCTGACCCGTTTCGCCATGGCCGCGCGCGAGATCGGCCTGGCCGCCGGCGAGCCGCCGACGGCCAAAGGCTATACGCCCTCGGTCTTTACGCGCCTGGCCCGGCTGATCGAACGGGCCGGCCGCTTTCGTACGGGCTCGATCACGGCCTTTTATACCGTGCTGATGGAGGGCGACGATCAGCAGGATCCGCTGGTGGACGCCGTGCGCTCGCTGCTGGACGGGCACATCGTCCTCTCGCGCGCTCTGGCCAGCGAGGGGTGGTATCCGCCGATTCAGATTCTGGACTCGATCAGCCGCTTGATGCCGGCCGTCGCCGCCGGGCCGCATCGCGAGCAGGCGGCGCTGGTGCGCAAACTGCTGGCCATCTACAACCGCTCCGAGGATCTGGTCCGCATCGGCGCCTACAAGCCGGGGGCCGATCCCGAACTCGATCGCGCCCTGCGCGCTCGCGAGGCCATTCGCGGTTTTCTTGCGCAATCGGCGGGCGAGCAGGTTCATTTTGCCGACTGCGAGCGCCGCCTGGCCGCGCTGGCCGCCGGAATCTGAGGCACTTCGCCAAAGTGCTGCTGACTCCGCTTGCGAGGCTCGTTTTCAGGAGGTTCTTTCGATGCCCGTCTCTCGCGCCATGCGCCGGCTCTTGCAGGTTCTCGAAATTCAGGAAGAGGAGAGTCGTGCGGCGATGGAGTCGGCGCGCGGCGAACTCCACCGCCTGGAGCGGGCGCTCGAGGCCAGTCAGCAGCGTGAACGGCTGGGCCGAAGGCTGGTCGCAGCCAGCGCCGCCACCGGCGAGGTGGTCGATCGCATGGCCGGCCTCGAAGAAAGCCGCGCCGCCGCGCGCTTGGCCAAAGCCCTCGCCCCGCGCATCGAGGAGGCGGCCGAAGCCGTCGAGGAGTTGCGCCAGGTCTTTCTCGCCAAACGCATCGAGCGCCGCCAGACCGAAACCCTCATCGAGGAGACCGAAGCGCAGGACAAAGTCGAGGCGGAACGACGCGGGCAGCGTGATCTCGATGACTGGTTTCTCGGCCGCCACGATGCGCGGGAAGAGAAACCGCGCACAGATTCGCCGAAATCCGGCAGTTGACGCGCTTCGGCCGGAACAATCCCTGCGGAGGAATCAGCAATCGCTCTCATCCGGCTTCCAGACGTAAGCGCCGGGCTGTGGAAGGCCGATATGCGCCAGAACCCGGCAGGCAAACTGCCGCGCCATCTCCACGGAGTCCGCGGGCCGGTTGTAAAAGGCGGGAATGCACGGGAAGATTGTCGCCCCGGCTTCGGCGGCGAGCGTCATGTTGCGCAGATGAATGCGATTGAAGGGCGTTTCGCGCACGCAAAGCAGAAGCGGCCTGCGTTCCTTGAGCGCAACGTCGGCCGCGCGGGCGATCAGCGAGTTGGCGAATCCATTCGCAATTGCGGCCAGCGTGCCCATGGAGCAGGGAAGTACGATCATTCCGTTGGATGGGTAGCTTCCGGATGCGATCGGTGCGCCGATGTCGGCATTGGCATGCTGCACGGTCTTCTTCGGCGGCGCGCCGAGCAGCTTTTCCAGAAGATGGGTGCGGCCGGAGATGTGGAGCTCCTCGGCCAGAACGCGCAGCGCATTCTCCGAGGCGACACAATGCACGCCTTCGACGCGCTCGTCGGCCTCAAGCAGGCGCAGCAACTCACGGCCAAGCATTGTGCCCGAGGCTCCGGTGATGGCTAGCGTCAGGTTCATGGGAAGAATGGGACCGAACCGGGTGCAAGCCGCATCTGGCCGGCAAAAACCGGCCAAACGGGCGAGCACAACGAAAGGATACGATTGGATGGTTTGTCTTGGCCGCGCTTGCAGGCGGCCTGGCTAGCGCGTTTTCGACACTTCCTCGACCGTCACCGGATCGAGAAACGGCATCTGCGCGCGAAGCTGCTTGCCGACGATCTCGATGGGGTGCTTGGCCTCGGCCTCGCGGAAGGCCAGGAATTCCTTCCTGCCGGAGTTCTGGTCGCCGAGAAACTTTTTGGCGAAGGTGCCGTCCTGAATTTCGGTGAGCACCTGCTTCATCGCCTTCTTGCTCTCGGGGCCGACCACGCGCGGGCCGGAGACGTAGTCGCCGTACTCGGCCGTGTCGCTGATCGAGTAGCGCATGTAGGCCAGCCCGCCGCGATAGATCAGATCGACGATCAACTTCAGCTCGTGCAGGCACTCGAAGTAGGCGCTCTCGGGCTGGTAGCCGGCCTCGACCAGGGTCTCGAATCCAGCCTTGACCAGGGCGCTGACGCCGCCGCAGAGCACGGCCTGTTCGCCGAAGAGATCGGTCTCCGTCTCTTCCTTGAAGGTGGTCTCCAGAACCCCGGCGCGGGTGCAGCCGATGCCCTTGAGGTAGCTGAGCGTCAGCGCGTGCGCCTTGCCCGTGGCGTCCTGGTGAACGGCGATCAGGCCGGGAACGCCGCCGCCCTCGGTAAAGACCTCGCGGACGCGATGGCCGGGCGCCTTGGGCGCGGCCATGCCCACATCGATGCCGGCCGCCGGAATGATGGTCTTGAAGTGAATGTTGAACCCGTGGGCGAACAGCAACAATGCGCCGGGCTGGAGGTTCGGGCCAATCTCTGCGGCATAAAGCGCGGCCGCGGTCTGATCGGGAACCAGCACCATCACCACATCGGCCCAGCGAACGGCCTCCGCCACCGTTGCGACTTCGAGACCCGCACGCTGCGCCTTGGCGATCGATTTCGAGTTCGCCGCCAGGCCCACCTTTACCTGCACACCCGAGTCCTTGAGGTTGAGCGCGTGGGCATGGCCCTGCGAGCCATAGCCAAGAATGGCCACCTTCTTGGCCTGAATCAGGCTCAGGTCGGCGTCCTGATCGTAATACGTCTTTGCCATGTGTTTTCCGTTTTCCTTTGCTGAATTTTCGGTACGTGAATGGCTGATTCCGCTGCCGCACATGCGCTAGGCAGGATCGACGGCGACAGCCTCTTTGGTCTCGCCGGCCTCTTCGGCATGGCTTGCGCCCATCGCCCGCACGACGCTGCTGACGTGATGGCTGCGGCGCATGGTCATCTTGCCGCTGCGGCAGATTTCGAGAATGCGTCCCTCGTCCTCCCGCAGCACCTCGATCAGGCCCTCGATCTTGCTTTCCACGCCCGTCATCTCGATCATCAGCGACTCCGAGGTCAGATCGACGATGCGCGCGCGAAAGACCTCGACCAGATCGAAGATCTGCGCGCGGTTCTGCGGCGTGGCCGCCACCTTGATCAGCGCCAGTTCGCGCGTGACCGCGGGCGCGTTGGCGATGTCGTCCACATCGACCACATCTTCAAGTTTAAACAAGCTGGCGCGGATGCGGTGCGAGGACTCGGCCGATGCCTCGCAAACCAGCGTCATGCGGGAGAGTCCCGCCCGCTCGCTGGCGCCTACCGTCAGCGAGGTGATGTTGAGGCTCAGCCGGCGAAACAGCGACGCCACGCGCGTCAAAACACCCGGCTTGTCTTCGACGTATGCAACGAAAGTATGCAGCATAAAATGGCTCCTGGCTCCTGGCTCCTGGCTTCTAGCTTCTAGCTTCTAGCTCCTAGCTTCTAGCTTCTAGCTTCTAGCTCCTAGCTTCTAGCTCCTAGCTCCTAGCTCCCTTTATCGCATTTCAATCTCGGCGCAAAGCGAGGGCAGAAAGACTCCATGCCTCGCGCCGAGGCGGCTGAAATATCGTTGAGGCTCCTAGCCGCAACGCGCGGCCAGGAGCTGGAAGCTGGCGGCTAGAAGCTTGTTTCTCCTACTGTTCGTTCGGTTTCACTTCCAGCGTATCGCTCTTGGGGCGGCGGATCATCTCGTGCAGCGCATTGCCGGCAGGAATCATCGGGTAGACCGCGTCTTCCTTTTCAACCATGAAGTTGAGCAGGAATGCGCCCTTTGCCGCGCGTGCCTCGCCGACAGCCGCATCAACCTCGGCGCGCGTGCGCACTGTGCGCCCCGCAATGCCGTGCGCATCGGCCAGCTTCACAAAATCGGGGCTGACCATGGGCGTGGCCGCGTAGTTGCGCTCGTAGAAGAACTCCTGCCACTGGCGCACCATGCCGAGATAGCCGTTGTTGATGATGGCGATATTGATCTTGATCTCTTCCTGCACGATGGTCGCCAGTTCGGAGGCCGTCATCTGGAAGCCGCCGTCGCCGGCGATCAGCCAGACCTCTTTTTCCGGGCAGCCGAACTTGGCGCCGATGGCCGCCGGCAGTCCGAAGCCCATCGTGCCCAGACCGCCCGAGGTGATCAGCGTGCGCGGACGATCGTGGTGATAGTATTGCGCCTCCCACATTTGGTGCTGGCCCACGTCAGTGACCACGATGGCGTCGCCGCCGGTGATCCGCCACAGATCGTGCATCACGTGCGCGGCGTAGAGATGGCCGGAGTCGGGCAGGTTCTTGATGTCATGCACGGAGACCGCGCCCTTGCTGGCTTCGATCGTCTTCAGCCACGCCGCGCCGTCGCGGCCGGGAATGCGCGGCAGCAGCTCTTCAAGAACCGCCCTCAGATCGCCGACCAGCGCCACATCGACCTTGACATTCTTGTTGATCTCGGCCGGATCGATCTCGATGTGAATTTTCTTGGCGTTCGGCGCATAGTTGGAGAGCTTGCCCGTCACGCGATCGTCGAAGCGCATGCCGCAGGCGATCAGCAGATCGGCCTCCTGAATCGCGTGGTTCACCCAGGATTCGCCGTGCATGCCCATCATGCCCAGGCAGAGCGGATGCGAGGCCGGAAAGCCGCCGAGGCCGAGCAGCGTTTGCGCCACGGGAATCTGCGCCCGCT
>JAJYFB010000055.1 GCA_021785495.1 Acidobacteriota bacterium
CGCCATGCGTCGCACCGACCTGATTCTTTATTGCGGCGCGATCAATCTTGGCCTCGACGTGGTGCTGAATCTCGTGCTCATGCGCTGGTTCGGCGTGGCGGGAATTGCGCTGGCCACTTCGCTCTGGATGATGAGCACCGCTGTCTTTTTGCACTACTGGGCGCGCACGCTTTTGCGCCGTGCCGCGGCGGAAGAAAACTGAACGCGAGAGATTTGGAGCGAGTCCTGCGCAATTGCAGGCCGCTGGACGCGAAGCAACCGGGCACGGAACAGGATTCGAGCGGGATCAGTAGAGCAGCACGGCCACGCGATACGACGTGAAGGCGGCGTTGACGTGCTCGGCCGGACAACTGCCCACGGCTGCCTGCCGGAAATTGCCGGATTGCAACTGTTGAACGAGTCTCGCCGGCAGCCGCGCGAGATCGGGACTCTGCCAGCGCATCATCCACGAGGGCTGAGCGGACGGCGATGGCCGCCATGCGTCGCCTTGCTGGCAGGCCGTGCGCGCTTCAGCGGGATTGGGGCGAATCGCGACGCCGTTTGCGTGGATCAGCGTGGCGACGCGCGCCTCGATTTGCGCCGGGCTCAGATTTTTCACGGCGGCGCTGAAGTCGGCCACGGCGTAGAGCACACCGTGCGCGGCCACGACGGCGATGCCGGCGCGATCCACCTGCGGGTTCAAAAGATTCTCGCGATGACCGGGCGACTGCATCCAGGCTTGGTGAATCTGGTCGGGCGAAGCGCCCACGGCAACATTTTCTTCAATCAGGCTGAAGTGGGCTCCGGCCTGGGCCGCGCGCGTGGCCAGGGCCGGCTCGCCGCCGTAGCGATGCGCGATGGGCCCTTCGGCGGCCATGCGGCGGCAATGCGCGAGCGCCGCCTCGGCCAGCGCGGGATCCCACGCAAGAGGCGCGACGCCGGCTGTGGCGCGAGCCTGGTTGCCCAAAGCAAAGAGCTGTTCAGCGGCCCCGCGCAGTTCGGGCTTGCTCTCCTGCGGCGAGGAGGAACCGGAGGATGTGGATTGAGGCTCAGCCGCACGGATGGGAGAAGCCACCGCCAGCACCAGCACCGGAACCGCTACCGCCAAAACCAGAGCATACATTCGCATAATCGCTTGAACCCGGAACTTTCGCGCTTGTCGCTGTATTCTGACCTTGCCCATGATTTTTTCGTTTGTCAAAGGATTCGGCACGCTTCGGTTGCTCTTGCGCGGCCAGCCGCTGGCCGTGGCGGGCGTGGTGCTGCTGACCGCTTTTGTGCTTTCTGCTCTGGCTGCGCCCTGGATTGCGCCGTACAACCCGGCGTCGATCGATCTTCTGCATCGGCTCGAAGGCCCCTCGGCCGCGCACTGGGCAGGAACCGACGAGCTGGGCCGCGATGTGCTTGCCCGGCTGCTGTGGGGCGCGCGTTTGTCGCTGGCCGTTTCTGTGACGGTGGTCGGGCTTTCCTCGGCGCTGGGACTGGCCATCGGCGGCGTTGCCGGTTCCATGGGCGGCTGGGCCGATACCGTGCTGACCACCTTCGCCATGAACACCTTTCAGGCGCTGCCGGGCATTCTGCTGGCCATCGCTTTTGCCGCGTTTCTGGGGCCGGGATTCACGAATCTCGTGCTGGCGCTGGCCATTGGCGGCTGGGCCGGTTATGCGCGCCTGGTCCGCGCCCAGGTGCTGGCCGCGCGCGAGCGCGAATACGTGGACGCCGCGCGCGCCCTTGGCGCAGGCCCTTTGCGCATCTTTTTTCGGCATATCCTGCCGAACATCGTGCAGCCGCTGCTGGTGCAGGCCGCGATCGGCATGGCCGGCGTGATCCTGGCCGAGGCCACGCTTTCGTTTCTCGGCCTAGGGATTCCCGCGCCTGCGCCGAGCTGGGGATCGATGATCAACGACGCGCGGCTTCATCTATTCGACGCGCCGCACCTGGTGCTGTTTCCGGCCCTGGCCGTCGCCGGCGCGGTCCTCGGCTTCAACTTCGTGGGCGATGCGCTGCGTGACCGGCTCGATCCACGCACGCGGCTGGAGCTTGGCCTCTAGAGCAAAACCAGAGTAACCGTGTCCGAGTCGAAATCGTGCAGGGGTGCCGTTCCTTGATGGTCGCGTCGACTGGTGGGCATTACCTTCGGGAAATACCAACTCTGGTTTTGCTTGAACGCGAGAGGCGATTTCAGCCCGGTTTTCCGCAGTGGCCAGTGGGTGCGCGGGAGCGGTATTCTGTAGCCGCATGAGGCGATTTGCCGATTTCGCTGCGGGAGGGCCGCGCCTGTGAGCGGCGCGCGCTGGGGCGCGGGCTTTGCCGCGACCGCACGATTTGTGGCGGAGATCGAGGCTGCCGGTGCGGGCAAGGGCCATCTGCGGCCGGGCTATGTGCTGGCCGGCGATGAGATTTTTCTGCTCGACCGCTGCCGCGCGGCCGTGCTCAAGGCCTTTGTGCCTGAGGAACTGCGTGATTTCAGTCTTTCCGATCTCGATCTGGCTTCGACCTCGATCTTCGAGGTTCTGGATCTGGCGCAAACGCCTTCGCTGATGGCGCCCTTCCAGGCGATTTTTGTGCGCAACGTGCGCCAGCTTTACACGCGCGGCGCCAAAAAGGACGAGTTTGCCGCGCTCGATCGCTACTTCCGCTCGCCGAATCCGCAGGCGCTTCTCGTTTTTGTCGCCGACTTTCTGCGCATTCCCGCCGACGCGCGGCGCATGGATCTGGACGACAAGAACCGCTATGAACGCCTGAAGGAGACGCTCGGCGAGCACTGCGGCATGGTCGAGTTGTCGCGCGCGACCGAGGAAGACGCGATGCGCTGGGCGGAAGCGACGGCCGAAGAAGCCGGTGTGCGGCTGCAGCCGGATGCGGCGCGCGAGCTGGTGGACGCCCTGGGCGCGGACATGATGCTCGTCGCCTCCGAACTGGAGAAGCTGCTGCTGTACGCAACCGGGCGCGGGCGGATCACGCTCGGCGATGTGGAGACGATGGTGCTGGCGGCCAAGCAGCGATCGCTCTACGAGCTGACCGACGCGATCAGCGCGCGGGACCGCGTGCGGGCGCTCGGGCTTTTGCACGGGCTGCTGAACAGCTCAGACGCCGGCGAGGACGCGGCCATCGGCCATCTGTACATGCTTGCGCGCACCTTTCGGCAGATGCTCGTGATTCTGGAAAAAAACGTACGCGACTCGCGCGCCATCTGGCAGGCGCTGTGGCAGGGATTCCGCATGCCGCCCTTTGCCGCCGACGATCTGATCCGGCAGGCGCGGCGCTACAAAAGCCGCCGCGATCTGACGCGCGCCCTGCGGCTGGTGGCCCGCGCCGACCTGGAACTGCGTTCTTCGCCGCCCGACAAGCGGCTGGTTCTGGAGCGGCTCGTTTACGATCTGGCCTCCGAGCCAAAGCCGGCTGCGCCCGCCCACGTTGCGCCGCAGTTGTCCTTCGAGATGTGACAAAGAGCGTTCCGCGTCAACTGCCCGCCCCGTGGCATTTTTTATACTTTTTGCCGCTGCCGCAGGGGCAGGGATCGTTGCGGCCGACCTTGTCGCCGGTACGGCGCTGGCTGGGCTCGCTCGCGTCTCCGGCTCCGGCGCGGCTGGCCGCGGCCAGTTCGCGCTCCTTTTTGCGGGCGAACTCCCGTTCGATGGCGTCGATGGTGGTCGAGGGCGCGCGCGTGGGGATGGCGACCTCGCGCGGCGCGTTGTCGGCCAGCACCGAGCGCGGTGCGTTGTCGGCAACAATGGGACGGGCCGCGCTGGCCACGGGCGGCGCCTGCGGCACTTCGCCGCGCGGATGCACGGGCTCTGGGACCGGCTGGCCGTCGGGGCCCAGAATCTGCATCCGGAAGAGGAACCGCACGGTGTCTTCCTGGAACTTCAGCATCATGGCCTCGAACATGTCGTACGACTCGCGCTTGTAGGCCACCAGAGGATCCTGCTGCGCGTAGCCGCGCAGGCCGATGCCCTCCTTGAGGTGGTCCATGTTGAGCAGGTGATCCTTCCACAGGCCGTCGATGACGCTGAGCATCACCATGCGCTCGTGGTAGCGCATGGTCTCCGCGCCGAGAATTTTTTCCTTGGCCTCGTAGGATTCGGTCAACTGGCCGAAGATGGCCTCGCCCAGCTCGTGGCGGCTCAATGCTGCGGTCTGAATGCCGGAGGCCGCGAAGTTGAAGCCGAAGTGATCGACGAGCTTTGCACCGAGGCCCTTGAAGTCCCACTGGTCCTCGCGCGCGCGTTCGTTGCAGTGCTCGTCGAGCAGCCCGGAAAGGATGCCGCCGGCGTAGTCGTCGAGAATCATCGCGCGCTGATCGACGGCTTCGAGCAGTTGGCGGCGCAGACCGTAGACGGCCTCGCGCTGCTTGTTCATCACGTCGTCGTATTCGAGCAGATGCTTGCGGCTCTCGAAGTTCTGCGCTTCGACGGCCTTCTGCGCGCCCTCGATGCGCTTGGAGATCATGCGCGACTCGATGGGCACGCCCTCTTCCATGCCCAGCCGTTCGAGTAGCGTCGAGACCCACTGCTTGGCGAAGATGCGCATCAAATCGTCTTCAAGCGAGAGATAGAAGCGCGAGGCGCCGGGATCGCCCTGGCGGCCGGCGCGGCCGCGGAGCTGGTTGTCGATGCGCCGCGACTCGTGCCGTTCGGTGCCGAGGATGAACAGGCCGCCGGCGGCGATGACCGCGTCGTGCTCCTTCTGCGCGGCCGCGGAGTGGATCGCGTAAGTAGCCTCCCAGTCGGCGTCGGAGATTTCGAACTCCTGGCCCTGGTAGTAGAAGCGCCGGAAGCCGGCCGGAGCCATGGGATTGATGGCGCCTTCGGCCATGCTGATGGCGCGCGCCCGTTTCTTGTCGACCAGCTCCTTGCGGGTCATGAAATCGGAGTTGCCGCCGAGCAGAATGTCGGTGCCGCGGCCGGCCATGTTCGTGGCGATGGTGACCATGCCCATGCGGCCGGCCTGCGCCACGATCTCCGCCTCACGCTCGTGGAACTTCGCGTTCAGCACCACGTGCTGAACGCCCTTGCGCTGCAGGATCGCCGAAAGGCGCTCCGATTTTTCAATCGAAGTGGTGCCGACCAGAACCGGCTGCCCTTTTTCGTGCAGCTCGCCGATGTTGTCGGCCACCGCCTTGTATTTTTCCTTCTCGGTGCGGAAGACGACGTCGGGATTCTCGACGCGCAGCAGCGGTTTGTTGGTGGGGATCACGACGATGTCGAGGTTGTAGATTTTGCCGAACTCGGCGGCCTCGGTCTCGGCCGTGCCCGTCATGCCGCTCAACTTTTGATACATGCGGAAGTAGTTCTGGAAGGTGATCGTGGCCAGCGTCTGATCTTCCTTGCGAATCTTGACGCCTTCCTTGGCCTCGATCGATTGATGCAGGCCGTCGGACCAGCGGCGGCCGGGCATCAGGCGGCCGGTGAAGGTGTCGACGATGATGACCTCGCCGTCCTTGACCACGTAGTCCACGTCGCGTTTATAGAGTGCGTGGGCCTTGATGGCCGTCTCGACGTAGTGCTTCAGTTCCCAGTTTTCCGCGTCGGCGATGTTGCCGATGCCGAGCGCTTTTTCGATCGTTAGCCAGCCCTCGTCGGTGACGCCGATCGAACGCTGTTTTTCATCGACGACATAGTCGCCGGTCAGGTGCTTCTGTCCCTCGGCGAGCTGGATGCCGAGTTCGGCCTGGCGTTTGGTGTCCAGCCATTCCACTTCTTCGCCCTTTTCGAGCGCGGGAATGATGCGCCGCACGCGCGCGTAGTTGTCCGTGGTCTGTTCCGTGGGGCCGCTGATAATCAGCGGCGTGCGCGCCTCGTCGATGAGGATCGAGTCCACTTCGTCGACGATCGAATAGTAGTGGCCGCGCTGCACGCAATCCTTCAGCTCGAACTTCATGTTGTCGCGCAGATAGTCGAAGCCGAACTCGTTGTTCGTGCCGTAGGTGATGTCGGCCGCGTAGGCGGCGCGGCGTTCCTCGTCGCTCAGGTCGTGCACGATCACGCCGACGCTGAGGCCGAGAAACTCGTAGATCTTGCCCATCCACTCGGCGTCGCGCTTGGCCAGGTAGTCGTTGACGGTGACCACATGCACGCCGCGGCCGGCCAGGGCGTTCAGGTAGCAGGCCAGGGTGGCGACCAGCGTTTTGCCTTCGCCGGTCTTCATCTCGGCGATCCTGCCCTGGTGCAGCACCATGCCGCCGATCAACTGCACGTCGAAGTGGCGCATCTGCAGGACGCGCCAGCCGGCCTCGCGCGCCACGGCGAAGGCTTCGGGCAGAATCTCGTCGAGCGCGGCTTTTTCCGCTTTTTTCTTCTCTTCGGCGTCTTCGATGCCTTCGAGCCGGGCGGCGATCCGCGCCTTGAACGCGACCGTCCTCGCCCGCAGCTCTTCGTCGGAGAGCTTTTCGATCTCCGGCTCCATCGCATTGATCTGGCTCACGATAGGTAAAAGGCGCTTGATCAGCCTCTCGTTGGCCGTGCCGAAGATTTTCGTCAGTACCTTATCAAAAAACACAGGAATCTCCGTCCTTCAGTGTAAATGGCGGGGCGAAGAAACGTTGCACGCCGCAGTCGGCTTATGATGGTGCGTAGTTCTGCGAGTCTTTTGCGATGACACGGAAAGCCGCTCAGTATGTATTGCGCATCGACGATCTTTGCCCCACGGTCGCGGCTGGGCGCTGGGCGCAGTGGCGCGCGCTTCTTGCCGAGTTCGCGCTACGGCCGATTCTGGCCGTGGTTCCCGACAATCGTGACCCGGAGTTGCAGGCTTCCCCGCCCGATGCGGATTTTTGGGCGCAAATGCGCGCCCTCGAAGCGGCAGGCAGTGCGATCGCCCTCCATGGCTATCGTCATCTCTGCGCAAGCCGGGGCCGCAGCCTGGTCGCTTTGCACCGCAACAGCGAATTTGCCGGGGTTGCCGAGCAGACGCAGCGCGCATGGATTGCGGAGGGCCTCGCCATTTTGCGTGGCCACGGCCTTCATCCGAAGCTCTGGGTCGCGCCGCGCCACGGCTTCGACGCCGCAACCCTCCGGGCGCTGCGGGAGGAGGGAATCGTCCTCGTTTCCGACGGCTTTGCCCGCCGGCCGTTTCTGCGCGACGGCGTTACGTGGATTCCGCAGCAGATTTGGGGACCGGTCGAAAAGGAGAGCGGCCTCTGGACCCTCTGCGTTCACCCGGCGACGGCGACCGATGGAGAGATGGAGGCACTGCGCAGATTTCTTGGCAGGCACGCCGGAGAGTTCGTCTCCGTCGAAGGAGCGCTGGCCGGTTTTCCGCCGACGCGATTGAGGCTGGCCGAACGCCTTCAAGCCGAAGGCGCGCTGCGGCGGCTCAGACTTGCCCACGCGCTGCGGCCGGTCCGGCGGCGGCTGCGCCGTTGCTCCAGCAGTTCGGTATAAAGCTGCTCCCAGCGATCGAGCACGGCCGCCAGGCCGAAGCGATTCGCCACGAACTGCCGCGCGTTTTCGCCGAGGGCGCGCCGATCGCCGGCGGGAGTCTTCATCAGCCGCAGCATCGTCGCTGCCAACCCATCGGGATCGGCCGCCGGAGCGAGCCAGCCCGTTTCGCCGTGGACAATCGCCTCGCGCGTGCCGGCAACATCGGTGGCGACCGCCGGCAGTCCGCAGGCGCCCGCCTCCAGTAGAACCATCGGCAATCCTTCGATGCGCGAGGCCAGAACAAAGCCGTCGGCGGCCTGCATGAAGCGCCTGGGGTTGGAGCAGAAACCGGCGAAGCGCACGCGCGTTGCAAGGCCGAGCGCCCGTGTCCGCTGCTGCAATTCCGCATCGAGCGCGCCCGCGCCCAGAATCAGCAGCCGGGCGGCTTCGGGCAGTCGCGCAAAGGCGCTCAGCAGCGCCGGATAATCCTTCACCGGTTCCAGGCGCCCCACGGCCAGCCACACGAATTCATCTCCGCAGCCCAACTCCTTGCGGGTTTCTGCGCGCGACTCCGCATCCGGCCTCCAGCGGTCCACATCGATGCCGTTGGGAACAACCGCGAGACGCTCCGGGCTCACCATTCCAGCGGCAAGATGCGCCTCGGCCGCCGCCTCGCTCACCGCCGTCACGTGGTCGGTAAGCCATCGGCTGGTCACGTAGCCGAATCGCCGGCAGGGTTTGCCCGTTGCGGTGCTATGCAGGGTGTCGACGATCAGCGGAACCGGAACAAGCGAAGCCTGCGCGGCCAGCCCTGACCAGCGGACAAACCACGCGGCATGAGGCAGATGGGCATGGAGCACATCGGGCCGTTCGCGCCGGAGCCAGCGCTGGAAGCGCATCCATCCCCGTGGATCGGCGATGCCTTTGCGCATTCCCAGGCTCAGGAACGCGACGCCCTCCTGGGCCAACTCCCCGGCCGCGGCAGACCCCTCGCCCGAGAGCGCAACCATCGTCACTCGCCAGCCCCGGCGGCGTAGTCCCTCGGCCAGAAGCATGGCCTGCCGTTCGGCTCCGGCGATCCGGTCCAGGCCGGGAATCGCGATGGCGATGTGGCTCACGGCCTCTTCCAGGCATAACCGCCGAGCAGATCCTCATAGGCGCGGATGGCGTGGTCAAAACAGTACGGATCGGCCGGGCGCTGCTTACCCTGGCCCATCTTTCCGGCCCGCTGCCGACGGCAAAGGCGCGTCACTACGGCTGCCGCCACGGCGCCAACAGACGCTACGGCAAAAGACACTGCCAGGAATGGCAAAGACAGAACGATCAACAGAATCGAGAGCGAGAGACGAATCAAGGTGCGAACCACGGTCCCCTCCAGCAATACCGAATGCACGTCGTGAACCGAAGCCGGTTCCACAGTGCTGTGTGCGGTCTTACGATGCCTGTCTTCTGGAGCCTGGGCCGGGAAAAAACGTAGGCATTACAAGGCCGGCCACGCAGACGCAGAAGAAAACGCGCACCGCGAGATTGCTTTGGCGGGAAACTTGACCGGCGATGCGGGACAATGCTCGATGAAAAAAAGCCTGATCTTTCACCGGCTCGGCATGCCCAACCTTGTGTCGTCGAAACAAGTCCCATGGAACAACACAGGAGAGACCCTTGGTAGCTGGTCGTTCTCAGGAGTCAAAGTTGTAGTACTAGGAAACAATAAAAATAAAATCCTGTCAAGCAGGAAAAATCAACTAGGAAAACTGGGGTATTTACTCTTTTGAGACGTCCGCGCCCCTGATTGCGGAGTGAGGCCTCTCCGTCGCCTGATCCGCCGCCTGTTCCGTCGTTTCGATCGGCGCAATCTTTGTGGCAGCGAGGAATTCATGGCGAAACCGCTCTCCTGGCCGCAGGCTCGCAAGCGCCAGCAGAATGGCGTCAACTAATGCATTCGACGAGACTTCCGCGGCAAGCCAGGCTCCGTTGCGCCCGCGCAGCAGATCGACGACTCCGCCTGAGGCAGGCGTTGCGACCAGCGGCAATCCGGCCGCGGCGGCTTCCAGGAGCGCATTCGGCATCCCTTCGTAGCGCGACGAAAGAACGAAGAGCGTCGCACCGGGAAACAGCGCGTATGGACTGGGAAGTGATCCCATGATGTGGAATGATTCCCCCAGGTTTTTTTCTCGGGCGAGGGATTCCAGCGCAGCTTTTTCCACGCCCGTGCCCGCGATCGTCAGATCGGTCTCGGGATACCGCTCGCGCACTTTGCTGAGGGCCTCGATCAGCAGATCGAAGCCTTTTTCCGGAGCCAGCCTTCCAGCGGCCAACAGGTGCGGCCCCGCGCCACTCCAGGCCAGGGGGGCGCGTCGGGCGGCCAGAATCCCTTCGAGATCGACCGGGTTGGGCAGCACCGTCCTTTTTGCGGCAGGGATGCCTGTTTCGCGCGCCAGATCCTCGGCCATGGCGCGCGACTGGCAGATGACGGCCTCGGCGCGCCGGTAGAGCAGCCGGTAGAGCAGCCGGGTGTACCACGGTACGCCGCCATGCGCGAGCGCGGCCGAGACGGTCGAGTTCTGCCGGACCAGGACGCGGGTTTGCGGCGGAAAAAACGGCCGCAGGAACAGGGTCAGGAAGCCGATCTCCGGTGCGCCCGCAAGAATCACGCTGGGCCGTAGCCGCCAGACCAGCCGGATGACGAGGATGGCAGCGGCGCGGGCGCGACCGGCGTCGAGCGCGTGTACGTGTACCCAGGGAGGCATCGCCGCCGGATCGATCTTCCGCTCGCGGAGCAGCCCCAGGTGCACCTCGAAGCGATCCCTGTCGAGGCCGCGCGCCACCAGTGCCATTACGTGCTGCGCGCCGCCGCCGCCGAGGCTGGAACTGAGAAGAAGAACCGTTGCACGTTCCACAGATATTTTCCTGAAGGGAGGGTGCTCCCATCGAGATCATGATATAAACAATGTGCTGAGGATCGCCGACTCTTTTTTCTGGCCGTCATCCAATCAGTAAAAGTGTTCGACTTGTCGTCCTTCTACCCGGTATCTGCGCTTTGGCTCTTCCCCATGGGAAGGAATTTTTTCTGCTGAGGCGCTTCATGGCCGATTCGGCTCTGCTCTCTCTTTCCGTCTCGTCGATGCGGGCGGACACACCGGCGACAATTCTTGTTGGCGTCACGCACGCGCAGACCTGTCTGGTTCTTGGCGCGCGATTGCGCGCCCTGCGCCAGGCGGGTTTCCGGGTTTTGTTGCTTTCCAGCCCCGGCCCGCTGCTGGACCAGACGGCCCAGCGCGAAGGCGTCGAGCAAATCGAGCTGCCGATCGAACGCGGTATGGCTCCGTTGGCCGATCTGGTCTCTTTTTTCCGGCTCTGGCACATGATTGGCCGCTACCGTCCGGACATGGTCGAGTTCAGCACGCCGAAGGCGGGTTTGCTGGGCACCATTGCCGCCCGTCTGCGCGGCGTGCGGCGGCGGGTCTACATGCTGCGCGGGCTCAAGCTGGAAGGCGCATCCGGCCTGAAGAGGCTCATTCTGCTGGCCGCCGAACGACTGACCGCGCGCTCGGCGCATGTGGTCCTGTGCAACAGTGAGAGCCTCCGCGAAGAGGCGCTGGCCTTGCGCATCGCACCGCCGGAAAAGCTGCATCTGCTCGGCGAAGGAAGCAGCAACGGCGTCGATACGGAGCGCTTTTCGCCGGGACCGAGTCCGGTGCGCGCCTCGCTGGAGATTCCCGACGGCGTTCCGGTGATTGGCTTTTCCGGCCGGCTGACGCGCGACAAGGGGCTGCCCGAGCTGATCGAGGCCTTCGAGGCCATTCTCGCGGACGAGCCCAGGGCGCGGCTGCTGCTGGTGGGCTGGTTCGATGGAGCCGAGGACGCACTCGACGCCGGGCTGCGCGAGCGCATTCTGCGTCATCGCCAGATCCATTGCACGGGATTCGTTGCCGACACGGCGCCGTACTATCGCGCCATGGATTTGATGATCCTGCCTACCTGGCGCGAAGGTTTTCCGAACGCGGTGCTCGAGGCTTCGGCCACGGGCGTGCCCGTTGTGACCACGGAGTCGACCGGAGCGCGCGATTCGGTCGTTCCCGAAGTGACCGGACTGCTGATTCCGCCGGGGTACCCGGAAGCAATCCACGAGGCGGCGATCAGGCTCCTGCGCCATCCCGAACTGCGCCAACAGATGGGCCAGGCCGCCCGCAGGTGGATTCTGCAGCATTACGCCGAGTCGCGCGTCGTGGGCCTGACCGTGGAGTATTACAAAGGACTGCTCGATGAGCGTGTGGCCGCCGTACTTCCGGGTGCCTCATGATCCGGGCCATGAAGAGAGAACAGGATTCCTCGCAGTCGCGCCGCGAACTTCTTGTTCAGGTGGCGTCTCCCTCGCCCGAAAACAAGCCGGGCTGTTCGCTGTCCGTTTGCGGCGCGTCCATGCGTTTGTGGCCCCCAGCGCCGATCAAGCTGACCACCTCAAGGGCCTGAATGGCCTGCCGGGGAACGTAGATGCGCTGCGTGTTCGAGCGCGTGTCGGGCGGGGTCAGCAACAGGCCGGCGCCGTCCACCAGCGAGCGGTCGTTCGCCGCCAGACCTTCCAGTTCGTCGCCGTCGCTCAGGATCAGCCGCAGCCAGAGGCCGGCGGCGCGCGGCCGCACGGAGAATCGCCTCCGCAAGAGCCGCTCTGGGTTGATCTGATCGGCCGATCCCGCGGGGAGATCGCGCACATAGCAGATCCATTTCACCTGCTGCCAGTTGATGCGAACCACCTTGCCGCCCAGGTCCAGAAACTCCAGTTCGGCCCGCTGCTGGCCGAAGTCAGTCTCCGCGTAGCCGGCCGACCAGTCCCGCGAAAATTTCCGAACCACGATCGTTTTGCGCGCTGAAGCCATCGCTAAGGATTGTCGCACGGCGCAGGCGCGAACGGCAGCCCTGGCTGTTGCCGCTTCTGGCTCCTCCTGCCGCATAACGCCGGTTCACGATTCCGCACCAGTGGTTCGCAAAACGATCGTCAGTCCGTGGGGGCTCTTCTGCCGGAACTTGCGGAGGACACAAAGTGCGCCCGGTGTGCGCTGAATCTCTTCCTGCCCAATCTTGACACCGGCAATGGCCGCTCCTAGACTGGTTCACAGTGGTGAAGGAGTTCACCCTTAACCGCTGTCCCTTCCCGTGGGCCGGACAGATGATGACTCCTGACAGGGAATCCTGTTGCGGAGTCGTTTCCCGGCAGCGATTTCCAAACAAAACCATCCGAGTGCATCTTGTCCTGCGATCCTGCTTGTGCGCGAGGAATGCGCGGGGAGCTGCCGACGGCATGTTCTCATCTGGCCGGCGGGCCGGCGGGCTGCTGGCGTCCCATTGGCAGGAATGCGGACGTGGCGACAGCCATCGGCCTTGCGGCCGTGAGTACAGACGGGTTATTTCCGATGGGCCGGGGAAGGGAACTCGGCAGAACGGCAAGTCAAACCAAGGAAAAGGAGAGGAAATTTTGCAGAAATACCTGTTGATTGCAGCGGGGGGCTCGCTTGGGGCCATTGCCCGCTACTGGGTTGGCGCCGAGATCGCCCAGCGCCTGGGCGCGAAGTTTCCCTACGGAACGTTTGTGATCAACATGAGCGCTTGCGTCCTCATCGGCTTCTCTCTCACCTTTCTGGGCAGACGTTCCGGCTGGAATCCCGCCTGGCGCTATTTGATTCCCACCGGGTTTGTGGGCGCCTACAGCACGTTTTCCACCTACGAATGGGAGACGCTGGCGTCGCTTCGGGATGGCGCCTTCTCGCTCGCCGCGCTCTACGCCATTGGTAGCCTGCTTCTAGGATTAGTGGCCGTCTGGGGCGGCGTCATCCTCGCGGAGATGGTTGCGTGAGAAGGGGGAACTGCAACCGTTGAAATTCCGCGCGATTTGCGCCAGAATGCGTGGACAGGTGCGCGGCGCCCAATCTTTGCGGGGGCGGGCTTGTTTCGTTCGTCTTTGCAGCGGTGAAGACGCGATCGCCGCGGGCATCCGGCCTGTACGCTGCAAGCCGGACCGGAGGAGGAGGAAGCATGCTTCAGGCAGGAAAGGCGCTCAAGGTTTCCATCCATACCAGCGAGGGCGCGACATGCCACGGAGTCGCGGCTCACGCCATGATCCTTGACTTTCTCTTCTATCGCGGCGTGGCGGGAGCGACGGTGACCAAGGGCATCGCGGGGTTTGGCGCCGATGGACAGATGCACACCTCGCGCACCGTCGATCTCTCCGACCGTCTGCCGCTCAAAATCGAATTCATCGAGTCGCGCGAAAAGGTCCAGGAGTTGATGGGCAAACTCGAAGAGCTTGCCGGGGCGGGCATGATCGAAGTGCAGGAGACGACCGTCGCCAAGCCTGCGCACGCGGCAAAGCAGACGGCGGCTTCGCCTGGACGCGTGAAGATCGAAGGCAAGGCCAGGATGATGCGCATTTACATCGGGGAGGCCAACCGCTGGCGCGACAAGCCGCTGTACCTCGCTCTGGTCGAAGCCATGCGCGCCAACGACATTGCCGGTGTGACGGTCTATCGCGGCATTCTCGGCTACGGAACCGGGCGCCGGCTGCACAAAGACCGTCCTCTTCATCTTGCGCACGACAGCTCGATTCTGCTTTCGGCCATTGACGCGGAAGAAAAAATCGCGGCGTTCCTTCCCCTCGTCGAACAAATGGTGGAGGATGGGCTGGTTGTCCTCTCGAATGTCGACGTAATTCAGTACGCGCACCAGGCTGCTGCGGCGGAACCGGATGAAGCAGGAATGCTGAAGATGAAGCAGGAAGCGCACGGGCCGGAGGGCGGAAAGAACAATCCCGTATGATCGAAGCAGGAGCCGTTTTTCCGCGTGATTCGATCCCGTTGCAGACCGATTTTCCCGCTGGCCTCGATCTGTCTAATTTTGGGCGGGGCCCTGTGCCTCACGAGCGGAGTGGCCCGTGCCCAGCAACTGCCTCCCATTGAACCGCCCCGGCCGATGCCTCTTCCGCAGGGCGCGTCGCCGACTTTGCGGGTCTCGACGACGGAAGTGCTGGTGCCAACGCTGGTCCAGATGCGCGGCGACCAGATCGTTTACGGGTTGAAGGCCGACGATTTCGTGCTCGAAGACAACGGCAAGCCGCAACAAATCCATGTGCAGGAGGAGATGGACACGGCTCCGGTCGCGCTGGTGGTGGCCGTCGAGCAGGGCGGCGCAAGCGTGCTCGAATTCGGCAAGTTCGCCAAGATGGGGCCGCTGCTCGACAGTTTTCTCACCAATCCGCGCAGCCGGGCCGCGCTGGTGGGCTTCGATTCGGCGCCGCATCTGCTCGAGGACTTCACGCACGACGCTGACCGGATCGATGCCGATTTGCAGCAATTGCAGCCGGGCGACGGCCGGGCGGCGATCCTCGACACGGCCGGTTACGCTCTCAGCCTGCTGGAAACCCAGCCGCGGGAGGATCGCCGCGTGCTGCTGCTGATTGGCGAAGAGCGCGACCACGGCAGCAAGCACGTGAAGGCCGCGCAACTGATTCGCACGATCGGCGAATCGGATGTCCTGGTGCTGAGCGTCTCCTTTTCGCCCGCGCTGGCCGAACTCGGCCATGATACGAAAGACTCCGGCGACGATCGCACCCTGAACATGATCTCGACGCTGGCCATGGCGATCCAGGCCTTCCGCAAGAATGTCGTCAAGGAGCTGGCGCAAATGAGCGGCGGCGAGTACGCAACCTTCGTGGGCGACAAGCGATTCGAGGCGCGTCTGTTGGATGCGTCGAAGCAGGTGCGCAATCGCTATCTCCTCAGCTTTCATCCCACCGATTTGACGCCCGGTCTGCACACCATCCGTGTGCGCACCACCCAGGATTACGGCGCGCGGATTGTGGCGCGCAGAAACTACTGGCTCGACGCTCAGCCCCAGTAATCGCTCCCGTTCGCGCGAAGGCTCTTCGCTGGCCGAAGCGATGTGATGCCATCGCATGAACGAGGCCGGGGCACATAATCGATGCCGCTTTTGATCCAACCGCCAGTTGCGTCCCGCAGGGACAGGCGAAAATAGCCCAGGGTGGAGCGCAGCGGAACCCTGGGACGGCGCGGAGAAGAACCGTTCGCGCCCTGGAGGGGCGCGGCGATCCTGCGATGCAAACAAAAAGCGATTCATACGATCGCCCTGGCCGAAGCGATCTCCTCCACAACAAGAAACCGCCCCGCGCTGATAGGCTAACTGCAAGGGAATTATGAGCGAGAATCTGCATCGTTTGCGCTGTTTTGGTTGCGGGAGCCGGATTGCGGGCGTCGAGGCGCGCCCCGATTTCCGTTGCGCCCAGTGTGGAGAGCTTTTTGAGGTCGAGTACCCCGGCTGGAGCGAGCGCCGCGGCAACGACCGCCCGAACCCCGGAGCCTTGAAATGGCTTTGGCGGGAGCGGCGCTCGTCGGGCGAGCTGCTCGACGAGTCCGGCGTCTGGCGCTTCCGCGAGCTGCTGCCGATTCTTGACAACTTCGGCAACGCCGTCTCGCTGCGCGAGGGCGGCACGCCGCTCTACCGGCTGCCGCGTGCGGAAAAATCGCTGGGCATCGAGCGCATCTTCGCCAAGCACCAGGGGATGAACCCCACCGGCTCCTTCAAGGACACGGGCATGACGGCGGCCCTGAGCGTCGCCAAAGAGCGGGGCTTCGCGTGGGTAGCCTGCGCCTCGACGGGCAATACCTCGGCGGCGATGGCGGCCTATGCCGCGCGGGCCGGGCTGCGCAGCCTGGTGCTGATTCCCGAAGGCAAGATCGCCTGGGGCAAGCTCTCGCAGGCGATGGACTACGGCGCGGTGACCTGCCAGTTGAATGCGGATTTCGACGGCTGTTTGCGTGTGCTGACGGAAATCGTCCAGCAGGCTCCGATCTACCTGCTGAACTCGGTGAATCCCTACCGGCTGGAGGGTCAGAAGACGCCGGCCTTCGAGATTGCCGAGGCGATGGATTGGAGCGTTCCCGACCACCTGATCGTTCCCGGCGGCAACCTGGGCAACAGCTCGGCGCTCGGCAAGGG
>JAJYFB010000056.1 GCA_021785495.1 Acidobacteriota bacterium
CACCAGAGCCCGCCTCCGCTTCACCAACCAGGGACAATTCTGGCGGAGAGCAGCGAGTTTGAGTAGTAAAATTCAGCGAACCGCAAGTGTGCTATTGGCGACTGTCTCAACCGAGGGGTTCACCCCACTATCTTAGGACATTCCGGTGTAATTCGTGTGCATTTCTCGCTCGTGGTGACTGTCAACCGGGTGAAAAGATGGGCCACTGGGAGACCCGACAACCTGTGCGCACCGTTTCATCAGCATCAGCAGTGACCGATGTATCCTTATTGTTATTGTTTACTTGGCACCGGAGGGTTAAACGTTGCGGCTATGGTTCTCTCCTGCAAGTGAGGTCCCGATCTACCGGCAGCTCGCAACGCAGGTCCAACTCGCTATATTGAGCGGCGACCTGAAGCCGGGCGAGCGGCTGCCGAGTACACGCGAACTCGCGCGCCGTTTCAGCATTCACCCCAACACGGTGAGCGCGGGCTACCGACAGCTTGTTCGAGACGGTTGGGTATGGCCGTCAACCGGCTGGTTGCAGCGGTCGCATACAAACTGCCCCAAGCCCGCCGCGACACAGGCCGTCGCCCATGCCTTGCGGAAGTCTCCTACCGGCTCGCCCTTCTGGTGAAACACATAGGCGGACAAGAGGACGCCCGCCGTCGTTTCTACTTGCCTCTGTGCCTTCCGGCGTTCAATCAATTCCGCAGATCGCCGCTCAGTGTCACGCTACGGGCCTCACCGTTCTTTGCATTCTCAGCCCGCAGCGCGGATCTTCAAGCCCTTCCCAACAGGCGCCAAATTGTTCCAGTGTTTTTTGTTGGACATGAAATCCTCCTGCAACAAACTTCATGCCCGCACAAACCCTTACACAAGTGGCAACCGTGATCCGTGGCTGCTGTGGTTCAGGCCAATTCCAAGTGCGATTACCCTGGGCCCGGCGCGCTTTCCACTTGCTGTCCGGCTTGCAGCCTTTTATTCTCTAGAGTTGACCGCATGGTTCCTCATCTCGCGGCCGGCACAGGATTGTCACGACGCCTATGAGCACGAACACGATTGCCATCCATCTGCCCGACGGCTCCGTCCGCGAAGTTCCCTCCGGCACCACGCCGCTTGAGATCGCCAACGCCATTTCGCCGCGCCTGGCCGCGGCCAGTGTCGCCGCGCGCATTGCGCCGCTCGACGCCGCGCCGGCCTGCGTGTGCGCGCACCACACCGACGAGGACCCAATGTACGCCGCGGCCGACGAGTCGGCCCCGCGCATTGTCGATCTGGCCACGCCGCTGACGGCCGACGTGCGCCTGGAACTGCTCCGCGAGAGCGATCCCGAGTCGCTCCACGTGCTGCGCCACTCGGCCGCGCATGTGCTGGCCACCGCCGTTCTCGAACTTTTTCCTGAAACCAAGCTCGGCCACGGCCCGGCCACCGACTCCGGCTTCTTCTACGATTTCTACCGCGAAAAACCCTTCACGCCGGAAGACCTCGAAGCCATTGAGAAAAAGATGGCCGAGGTGGTGGCGCGCAACGAGCCGTTTCTCCACGAATTCGCTCCGCGAGAGAAGAGCCTGGAAGATTTTGAGCGCGACGGCGACTTCATGAAGGCGCACTTCGTCACCAAATTCACCGCGCCCGGCGATCGGGTGAGCTTCTATCGCAGCGGCAAATTCGTCGACTTTTGCCGCGGGCCGCACGTGCCCTCGACCGGCCGCGTCAAGGCCTTCAAGGTCACCAAGGTCGCAGGCGCTTACTGGCTCGGCGACGAGAAGAATCCCCAGTTGCAGCGCATCTACGGCACGGCCTTCTTTTCGAAGAAAGATCTCGACGAGCACTTCGCCCGCCTGGAAGAGGCCGCGCGGCGCGACCATCGCGTTCTCGGCAAGCAGCTCGACCTGTTCAGCATTCAGGAACTGGCCGGCGCGGGGCTGATCTTTTGGCATCCCAAGGGCGGCATCATCCGCAAAATCATGGAAGACTGGATGCGCGAAGAGTGCCTGCGCCGCGGCTATTCGCTGGTTTTCACGCCGCATGTGGCGCGCGTCAACTTGTGGCAGACTTCGGGCCACGAGGGCTTCTACGCCGGCAACATGTTCACGCCCATGGAACTGGACGATGCGATGTATCGCATGAAGCCGATGAACTGCCCGTTCCACATCCTCATCTACAAAAATACGCCCAAGAGCTATCGCGATCTGCCGGTGCGCTACGCCGAGCTGGGCAACGTCTATCGCTATGAGCGATCGGGAACCATGCACGGCCTGCTGCGCGTGCGCGGCTTTACGCAGGACGACGCGCACATCTTCTGCACGCCCCAGCAGATTGAAAGCGAGGTTGCGGCCTGCATCGACTTTGCCGAGGCGGTGCTGAAGACCTTCGGCTTCAAGGAGTACAAAGTCGAGCTTTCCACGTGGGATCCGGGCGACCGCGCTCACTACGCGGGCTCGGACGAGAACTGGAACCTCGCCATCCGCTCGCTCGACAACGTGCTCCAGGCCAAGGGCATTCCGTACAAGACCATCCCCGGCGAAGCCGCCTTCTACGGACCGAAGATCGATGTCAAACTCGTCGATGTTCTCGGCCGCCTCTGGCAATTGTCCACCGTGCAATTCGACTTCAACCTGCCGGCGCGCTTCGAGCTGGAATACGTCGGCGAAGACGGCGAGCGCCACCAGCCGGTGATGGTCCACCGCGCCCTCTTCGGCTCGGTCGAGCGGTTCTTCGGCGTGCTCATCGAGCACTACGCCGGGGCGTTTCCGCTTTGGCTCGCGCCCGTACAAGTGGGCCTGGTGCCGATCAGCGAGCGCCACGCCGCCTATGCGCAAAAAGTCGAATCTGCGCTCCGGGCAGCGGGACTGCGCGTGGAAACGGATCTTCGCAACGAGAAGATGAATGCCAAGATTCGCGATTTCGCCAATCAGAAGACGCCGTACATTCTCGTCTTCGGCGACAAGGAAGAGTCGGCCGGGGCGGTCAGCGTGCGCACACGCAGCAAAGGCGATCAGGGCTCGATGCCGCTTCAGGAGTTTATCGCCAAAGCCGCAGAACTGGTGGCGATGCAATCGACCGAACTCTAGCGATTTTCCCTGGATGCGGAGGGTTGTTTCTCTTTTGACAGGATCCAGATGAACCGGTGACTGGAATGCTGCGGGCAGGCCGGTTCCATGCACTCGCCAAACGCGAGCGCATGGAATCGCTGGCGATCGCGTCAACGGGAGCGGCGGAGGATTTCAATCCCCAGGAGAGCGGCTGGCGCATTTTGCAGGGCGAGACGCGGTAGCGCGCCATGGTTTACTCTGGTAGCAGATCAGCAAACGTTTACCGGAGGATAGGTTTCATGACCATCGTCGCCGGCGTCGATTTCGGCACGCTCAGTGTTCGCGTCACTCTTGTTGACAGCAAAAAGGGCCCGATCGGCACGGCCTCAGCTTCGTACCCGCTGCATCGGCGCCGGGAAGACCCCAATCATGCTACGCAATCGCACGCCGATCAGATGGCGGCGCTGGCCGCAGCCACACGCGAGGCGCTGAAGTCAACGGGCGTCAACGGCGACGAAGTGGCCTCTATCGCGCTCGACACCACGGGATCGAGCGTGATTCCCGTCGGCGCGGGGCTCGAACCGCTGGACGAGTACTACCTCTGGTGCGATCATCGCGCCTTTGCCGAAGCCGAGGAGATTACGCACAAGGCCCACCAGCTCGGCTTCGAGGGCATCGAGTGGTGCGGCGGCGTCTACTCGCACGAGTGGGGATTTGCGAAGCTGCTGCACTGGCTCCGCTCCAATCCAACGCAAAGAGAAAAATTTGTGACCGCGCTTGAGCACTGCGACATGGTTGCCGCCACGCTCTCGGGCGTCACCGAAGTGAGCGCGCTCAAGCGCAGCATCTGCGCCATGGGCCACAAGTGGATGTGGAACCCGAAGTGGGGCGGGTTGCCGCCGGAGGAGTTTCTGGTCGCCATCGATCCGCTCTTCAAGGGCGTGCGCGCCAAGCTGGGCGGTGAGTATCTCACCAGCGACCACATCGCCGGGCGTCTCTCGGCAAAGTGGGCCGCCGAACTCGGCCTTCGCGCCGGAATCCCCATTCCTGTCGGCGCCTTCGACGCGCACTGGGACGCCGTCGGCTCGAATATTCGCGAGGGCGATGTGGTCAACGTCGTCGGCACCTCGACCTGCATCATCGCCATGGCGCAGAAGGCGGAGCTTATCCCCGGCGTCTGCGGCGTGGTGCCCGGCAGCGTGCATCCGCAGTACACGGGCATCGAGGCGGGACTTTCGGCCGTGGGCGACATCTTCGACGCCATCGCCCGGCGCGCCAATACGACCGTCGCCGCGCTCTCCGAAGGGCTCGACACATGGCGGGCCGGCCAGACCGGACTGCTGCGCCTGAGCTGGGACAACGGCGATCGCACGGTGCTCGTCAATCCCGAGCTGGGCGGCGTCGCGCTCGGCTGGAACCTGGTGCATACCGCGCAGGACGAGCTCTTTGCCGCCATCGAGGGCACGGCCTTTCATACGCGCATCATTCTCGATCGCATGGCCGAGCACGGCGTCCGCATCGACCGCGTCATCAACGCCGGCGGTATTCCGCAGAAGAACGAAATTCTCAACCGCGTCTACGCCAATGTGCTGAACAAGCCGGTGCTGGTGCCGGCCGGCATTCCCACCAGTCTTGGCTCGGGCATCTTCGCGCTGATCGCCGCCGGCGCATACAAAAGTATCGAAGAGGCGCAGGCCGCAGTTTGCCTGCCCCTGCGCACGGTCGAGCCCGACCCGAAGTCGGCCGCGGTCTACGAGCAGCTCTACCGGCTTTATCGCGACGTGTACTTCGCCCTCGGCAAGCGCGACGCCGCGCCGCTGGCGCTCGGCGCCGTGCTCGCCGAATTGAGGAAGATCGCCGCCGAGGCGCGCAAGGCGCAGTAGCCTGGCGCGGCTCACAATCTCTGCGCCCGCCGCCGGCGCCGGTCTCGCAGAGATCAATTTCCGCCGGACCGGGGATGCGCGGTCTTCCAGGCGGTCACGCGATCCTCGACATCGGAGAGTTCGTCCGCCGTGATGCGCTCGCCGATCGCCTGGCGGTTGGCAATGTACTTGGCTTGATCGGGCCCCTTGACGCTGGCGGCCAGGTCCAGCCAGAAGTACGCCTCCACATCGTCGTGCGGCACGCCCAGCCCGAGCGAGTAGAGCAGGCCCACGGTCGCCTGTGCATCCGCATCGCCTTGCTCGGCGGCTTTGCGATACCAGACCGCTGACTGCGCGGGATCGCGCGGAACCGCCTGTCCCGCTCCATCGCGATAGAGCGCGGCCAGACGCATCTCGCCGGGAATGTATTTCTGCCCGGCCGCCTTGCGGTACCACGCCAGCTCCTGCAACTCGTCGGCGGCGATCTGAGCTTTGCTGTGCTCGGCGGCGGCAGCCCGTGCATACAGATCACCCACGGCCACCTCGGCCGCAGCATCGCCGCTCGTCGCCTTGGCCAGCAGGGATGGATCGATGGCGGCTTGCGCCGCGCAATGCGCCGCAGCGGCCAGCAGCAGCCCGAACAGGAGCGCTGCCGAAATCCATTCTTTGTCTCGCCCCGTCGCCATGGCCTCACTGCTCCTCGAACAGAATCTGTGCCTTCAGTGTACGCAAGGGGCTGCCCCGCTCGGAATTCGCGGTTTCAACCGGCCGCGGAAGCCGCTAAAATTGAAATATGACCGACCGCATGTCTTTGCCGCTCGCCCAGGCCGACCCGGAAGTTGCCGCCGCCATCGACCACGAAACCCTCCGCCAGCACGAGGGGCTGGAGATGATCGCCAGCGAAAACTTCGTCTCCGAAGCGGTGCTGGAAGCCGCCGGTTCGATCTTCACGAATAAATACGCCGAGGGCTATCCCGGCCGCCGCTACTACGGCGGCTGCGAGTACGCCGATATTGTCGAGAACCTGGCCCGCGATCGCGCTCGCCAGCTCTTTGGCGCCGAACAGGTGAACGTGCAGCCGCACTCCGGCTCGCAGGCCAACGCCTCGGCCTTCGCGGCCGTGCTTCAGCCGGGCGACACCATTCTCGGCCTGGATCTTGCGCACGGCGGCCACCTGACCCACGGTCATCGCCTCAGCTTCAGCGGCAAGCTCTATCGCACCACCTTCTATCACGTCCGCAAGGACACGGAGACCATCGACTACGACGAGATGGAGCAGGTCGCCGTCGCGGAGAAGCCGAAGGTGCTCATCGGCGGAGCCAGCGCCTATCCGCGTTTCTGGGATTTTGCCCGCATGAGGCAGATTGCCGACAAGGTGGGCGCCTATCTCGTCTTCGACATGGCGCATATCGCCGGACTGGTCGCCGGTGGCGTGCATGATTCGCCCGTGCCGCACGCGCACATCACCACCACCACCACGCACAAGACCCTGCGTGGACCGCGCTCCGGCCTGATCCTGGTCGGCAAGGATGTGCAGGTGGGCGCCAAGCCCGAGCAGACGCTGAGCAAGGAGATCGACAGGACCGTCTTTCCCGGCCAGCAGGGCGGCCCGCTGGTGCATATTGTCGCGGCCAAGGCTGTGGCCTTCGCCGAGGCGTTGCGGCCTGAGTTCCGCGCCTATGCGGCGCAGATCGTCGCGAACGCCAAGGCTCTGGCCGCGGCGTTGCAGGCCGCAGGCTTCCGGCTGGTCTCCGGCGGAACGGATAATCATCTGCTGCTCGTCGATGTCTTCGAGAAGGGCATTCTCGGCTCGGAGGCGGAAGCTGCCCTCGGAAAAGCCGGAATTACCGTGAATAAAAATGCGATTCCCTGGGACACGAATCCGCCGCTCAAGCCTTCGGGGATTCGGCTGGGCACACCGGCGCTGACCACCCGCGGCATGAAGGAAGCCGAGATGGCCGTGATCGCCGGCTGGATCGTGAAGGCCCTCGAACAGCGCAACGACGATGCCGCTTTGGCCCGCATTCGCGGCGAAGTGGCCGAGCTGGCCAACCGCTTCCCGCTTTACGCATGGCGCCGCACGCCGGCCGCGATCGGCGCGTAAATCCAGCGCTTGGACAGCACGACAAATGCACGGAATTCATTGCGTTTGACGACTTGAACCGCGGCTTCGAGTCGTCTTCCAGGCTTACGGCAGGGCCACGACGGCCCAGGCTCCGACTGGATCGGAGCCTGTGGTGGAGGTAATGGCGGCGGTGAGCGCGCCGGAACTCATCGTGTAGGCTTCGAGGTCGTAATTGCCACTCGCGGTTGTGCCTCCCGTCGATACGGCCAGCACGAAGTGATCCTCGACATCCTCGGCAAGACCGACGGGAAAGATGCCCGTGGTGATCGAACTGCCTGCGGCAATGGAATACGTGGTTCCAGAGGCCGTGACGGGAAACCAATCGATGGACCCGGCCGAGGTTTCGCCTTCGCCGTTGGCGACATAGACGTAATTCCCCGAAGCCTCGGGCAGGATGGCGCTCGGGGACAGTCCCCCGCTGGCGATGGGCGATCCGCTGATCTGCGTGAGCGTGCCGCTGGCGAGCGAGCTATAGTCATACGCCAAGAGCCCGCCGGTCGTTCCGGTGGAATCGGCATTCGTTTCGCCAAGATAAAACAGCCGTTCGCTGGGATCGACAGCGACGGAGAGTACGGCCTGATTGGAGTTGGCGACGGAGATGGCCCGGTAGGTTGTGCCAAAAGGGCTGACACCATCCAGCGGATAGAAGGGAATGGCGGTGGCCCCGCCGCCGCCGAGCGCGGCAAACAGGTAATCGCCCTTGGGAGAGAGCGCGATCTGCTTGACCGTGGCGGTGCCGCTGGTGATGGTTACGGTCGCTTTGGGCACGGTGGCATTTGTTGGAGGAACTCCCGTGGAGCTGAGCGGAATGGCATGAAACTGTACCTGGCTGCTGTTGAGCACAACGGCGTCCACCAGCCATCCGCTGCCGGAACTGACCTGCATCGAAAGAGGCACGTCGCCGGAGATGGGGCCGCCACCGTACAGCACGGATAAGGCGCCGCCGGTTTCGATCGCGAAGGCGTAGATGCCGTTGGCCGTGGCGACATAGAGAAATTCGCCGTTCGGCGCAACGGCCATACTCTCTGGCGTTCCGTATGCGGCCAGCGAGTAGGGACTGCCGGAGATCTGTTCGAGCGTGCCCGAGGAGATGATATAGGCGGCGATCTGCTCCGCTGTCTGATTCAACACGTAAAAGGGTCCGCTGGAAAGCGTGGTTGTGGTGGTGGTCGTAGTGGTCGTGGTGGTGGCCGGTGCATTCCAAAAACCCGCGCAGCCGGTCAGCAGCGTTATGGCCGCCAACAGAAGGGACCGGGGTGCGATCGTTCTCGACGCTGCGCGGAAAATCGTCTTGCGAATACGGTTCATGGGGATCACTCCATCGGGATGGACCGGACGGCCTACGGCTTTTGCTTTCAGAGTATCGCGCCGCCATCTTGCTCCAGAAGACGCGCCGCGCGGAGTCTGCTCCCGGTGTGCCTGTCCGTGTGCCTGTCCGATAGACGCCGTGCGCGGGCCGTGCGCTTGCCGCGTACGGGCGATGCGCCCAGCAAGAATCAGTTGGGTCTTCCGCCCGATGCGGCACGGCGGCGAAAGCGCGCATCGACGGGTTGCCGGCCCTGAAATCCTGCCTCCATCGTGTGCCAATGCTCGATCGCGGGCTCGCCCATCCGCCAGCAGAGCAGCACGATCTCGTCGTCGAGCCGGCAGGGAAAATCGAGCAGCCCTGTGTCCAGATCCTTCACCTGGACGCCGATGGTTTCGATCTCGGCGACGCTCTCGCGCATGCGCTTGACGTGCGATTCGATTTCGGCGCGCATCCGCGCCACTCCCGTCACATCTACTTTCATGCCGCCGGTAAAATGAATGCGTCGCGACAACTCGTTCAACTCCGCTTCGGCTGCCTGGGCTGCGTGCTTCGCCTCGATGGCGCGCTTCAGAAGCGACTCCAGCAGTGGAAGCAGAGCCTGTGCCTCTTCGAGCGTGAACGTCTTCATCGTGCCCACGATTCCTCCCTGTTTCAGCATACGACGAAAAGGAAAAATGTTGTGTGATGCGGCAGACGCCGTAGTCGCCCATGGGCCGAGTGCGGAAAATCCTTTTGCAAGGTTCCCGCCGGCCCCGTCCGGTTTTCGCAGATTGCGCACTCTGCGCGCGCCGTCAGGCGCATGGTTGCGTACGGCGCAAGAGAAGCCTTACAAAGCCTCGTTCCAAGCGGTACACTCTTGCTTGCCGCCGGAACAAAGAATGGTTGTGCGCGCATCGCCGTTTCACAACTATCTTCATTCTGTGCGCCCGGCATTACGGCCGCATGGCCGCCAAGGAACACACGCGATGAATGAACCACAAGTTGACGCTCTGCCTGAAAATGCGCACCGGCCGCTCAAGCCGGGCGAAAGCTACGCTCCCATCTTCCAGTCCTCCCTGCGCGCGCCCGAGTTGACGCTGCGCGCCATCCTTTGGGGATTGCTTTTCTGCGCGATCTTCACCGTCGCTTCGGCCTACTCGGCGCTGAAGGTCGGCCAGGGGATGGAGGCTTCGATCCCCATCTCGATCCTCGCCATCGGCCTGGCCCGCATGTACAAGCGCCGTTCGAGCCTGCTGGAAAACGCGATCCTCACCGGCGTGGGCGGAGCCTCGGCCGCGGTGGTGGCCGGCGCGGTCTTCACGCTGCCCGCGCTGTACATTCTTCACCTCAGCCCGAATCCCTTGCAGACGGTCTTCCTCTGCCTGGCCGGCGGCTGCCTGGGCGTGCTCTTCATCCTCCCGCTGCGTCGTTACTTCGTGCGCGAGATGCACGGCCAGTTTCCCTTTCCCGAGGCGACGGCGATCACCGAGGTTCTGGTCACCGGCGAGCGCGGCGGCTCGCAGGCCAAACTGCTCTTGCAGGCCACTTCGATCGCCGGCGTGTACGACTTTTTCGTCACCACCTTTCACGTCTGGCGCGAGTCGCTCAACTTTCAATTCCTTCCCGTTGTGCGCACGCTCGCCGACCGGGGCCGCATGGTCTTCAGCTTCGACGCCATCGGCTTTATCCTCGGCCTGGGCTACGTGATGGGCCTGGGCAGCGCGATGGTCTTCTGCGCCGGGGGCGTGTTGTCAAACTTTGTGCTCGTGCCGCTGCTCTGGTTTCTCGGCAGCCACGTGAATCTGGCGGTTTACCCGGGCGCAACGCCCGTCTCTTCGATGACGGCCGCGCAGATTTACGCCAGCTACGTGCGTTATATCGGCGTGGGCGCCATCGCCACGGCCGGCATCTTCGGCGTGCTCAAGTCGATGCGTACCATCGCCGGTTCTTTCGCCATCGCGCTGCGCGCCTTTCACCCGCAGGCCGGAGAGCAGACGGAGCGCACGGATCGCGATCTCTCGATGGTCACAATTCTGCTTGGCCTCGTGCTGACGGCGCTGGCCGTGGCCATCTTTTTCTCGCGCTTCCATGTCTCGTGGACGGTGCTCGGCTGCGGGCTCGCGCTCACCTTGCTCTTCTCGTTCTTTTTTGCCTCGGTGGCGGCCAACGCCATCGCCACCACGGCCAACAATCCCGCCTCGGGGATGACAATGCTCACGGTCATTCTCTCCTCGGTGGTCCTTTTGCGTTTCGGCCTCTCGGGCAACACGGGCATGTTCTTCGTGATGGCCATCGCAGGCATGGTCTGCACGGCGCTGTGCGTTTCCGGCCAATTCATCACCGACCTCAAGACCGGCTACTGGCTGGGCAATACGCCGGCTGCGCAGGAGAAGGTCAAGTTTCTCGGCATTTTCGTTGCCGCGGCGGCCGCCGGTCTCACCATCGTACTGCTGGCCCACACCTTCCAGTTCGGCGAGGCCGCGCTCGGCGACGCGCGTCCTGTGCTCGCCGCCCCGCAGGCCTCGATCATGAAGGCGCTGGTCGTCGGCTTCCTCAGCCGCCAGCCGGTGACCTATCTGCTCTTCGGCGTTGGCGCCATGGTCGCCGTGGTTCTGGAGATGCTCGGCAAGTCGTCGATGGTCTTCGCGCTCGGCATGTATCTGCCGTTGAGCCTGACCACGCCGATTCTTGCCGGCGGTTTCCTTTCGCACTGTGTGTATCGCCGCGCGGAGAAGACCGGCGGCGAGCGGGGCCGCGCCACGCGCGAGCGCGGCGTGATTCTCGCCTCGGGGCTGATGGCCGGCGGCGCGCTCGGCGGCGTGCTGGGCGCGGCGTTGCGGCTTGTACCCGGCTTCCGCGAAGACCTCATCCAGACCCCGTTCTACGCCATCGATCCCGTCTCGCAGACGGTTTCCGCGCTGTGTTTCATCGGCCTGTGCCTTTTTGTCTGGTTCCGGGCCGCGAAAGAGGAGAAGAACGCATGAATTCTCTGGATCATTTTGTCGCCGAGGCGGTTCTCGGCATTGACACTCTGTGGGGCGGCGACGTGATGTGCCCGTCGGGCACGGGCCGCTTTATTGCCGACTCGTGGTTTTCCGGCGAGCCGCTGCCTGTGGCCTACACGCATCCATCCGCCGGGCCGGTGCGCCAATCGGGCGGCGTGGGCGCAAAGGCAATCGATCGCGAGGCCGTCGCGGCTTACCTCGGCGCCGTCGATCTGCCGGTCGCGATCGCCGGATTGCGCAAGGAATCCGCAAACTGCCCGGAGTTGCGCCGCGCCTATCTCGACGGTCTCGCCGACTCGCTCGACGTCATGTGGAGTCTCGCCATGGAAGCGCTCGGCCAGGGCGATCCGGTTCCGTACGAACGGGCGGTCGCGGCTTCAACCGCGCAACCGCCCGCGTCTTCGCAGCCCGAGGCGAAACGGGAACGTGTGGCCGAACTGCTCGACCGCGCCGGCCACGCACCGTCTCCGCCCGGCGGCATTCTGGCCGCTGTCGATGACTGGCGGCGTGAGCGCGTCACGCCTATGGCCAGTGTCCGCGCCCTCGGCCAGGCCGTCATCGCCCACTTTGACGCGCTGTCCGCGAAAAACCTCGTTCCGCATCTGCCGCGGGAACTGGCCGCCGTTCCCCGTGCGAATATCGATTTTCTGCCGATTCGGGATGCGTGGTTTTCCGGTTCGATGAATTACATCGGCCGCGCCCGCACGGCCAGCGACGAGCCGCTCTACGAGGCCAGCTACGAGATCAACGCTTCACTCGATATTTCCTATCCCGAATTCGAGCAGCTTGTCAGCCACGAGGTCGTGCCCGGCCACGTGACCACCTTCGCCTATCTTCAGAATCTCTACGTCCAGAAAAAAGCCGGCTTCGAGGCCACCGTGCTCACCATGAACACGCGCGCCGCCACGCTCTTCGAGGGCATCGCCAACAACGCGATCCTCATCGCCCACGGCGTCACGGAGGTCGGCGAACTTCCCGACGAGGATTTGCAGATCGGCGTGCTTCTCGCCCTGCTGCAGGACGACGCCAAGAATCAGTCCTCGTTCATGACCTGGGGCGAGGGCCGCGCGCAGGAAGAAGTTGCCGCCACGCTGCGCCGCGATTTTCTCGTCACCGAGGAGCGCGCCAGCAAGCTTGCCGGAGCCTGGGGCCGGCATCCGCTTCTGGGCCGCATGTACCTGCCCGCGTACCGCGCCGGCACGGAAAAGGTTGCCGATTTACGGCGCAAACACCCGGCGGTGAAGGTGCTTCCCGCGCTCTACGGTGCAAACGGCCTCGTGGACATCGCGACCATCGATTCGGTGCTGCAAGGACGGATGTGATCCGGCGGAAGTCCGGTGCGGGCGCGCGCAACGGCGGCGCGATAGGCTGCCTCCAGATCGCGCACGAAGCGCGGCGTATCGAAGAGCGGCGTCGAGGCGCGGTTTTGCTGGAGTTTCTCCCGGAGCGCTTGGCGAAGAGCGCGGTCGCAGCCGAGCGTCACGGCCTTTTCTTCGTAGTCCGCGAGAGAATCGACGATCAACTCGGGTAAGCGGATGGCGTGAAGCAGGCTGGCTCCCATCCGCCCGGCGAAGGTCTCGCCCGGGCAGGTGACGAGCGGCAATTCGGCAAAGAGCGTGGCGCTGGCCGTGGCCCCGGCGTTGAAGGGCAATGTGTCCAGAAAAAGATCGGCCAGTTGCAGCCGGGTGCGATGCGCCTCGATGGGCTTTTTCCCGGCGAAGATCAGGCGGCTGCCGTCGATGCCGCACCGCGCGGCCTGCTGGCGGAGATTCTTGCGTACGGTTTCGCCGGGCGCGTAGAGCCACAGCACGCTCGCGGGCACACGCGCAAGAATCCGCATCCAGCAGGCGAAAACCTCCGGCAGAATCTTGGCCGGATTGTTGAAGCAGCAGTAGACCATCGCTTCTTCGGGCAGTCCCTCACCGCTGCGCCCCTCGGCCGGAGGCGCGACAGGCGCGGTTGCGTCGTTCACTTGAAAGCACTCCGGCAGATAGAGAATCTTCTCCGTGTAATGCGCTTGCATCGCTTCGGGAATCAACACCGGATCGGCGATCAGGTAATCGACAAAGGGCGCACCCATGGTTCCGGGGTGGCCCAGATAGTTGATCTGCACGGGCGCCACGCGCTGGGCAAAGAGCGCGGAACGGCTGTTCTGCGTGTGACCCGTGAGATCAACGGCGATGTCGATGCCGAGCGCGCGGCTGCGCCGAACAAGCTCGCCGTTGGGGAGCGCGGCGGCGGGAATCCAGTGCTCGACGGCCCCGGCGATACGCTCCGTGTAGCGATCGTCCTGGCTCGCATCGAGATGGAAAGCGAAGATCTCGAATTGCTGGCGATCGTGACGTTCGAAGAGTTCGGCCATCAATTGGCTGACCGGGTGATCGTGAAAGTCCGGCGAGTAATAGCCGATACGGATTCTTCCGCCGCTGGCTGAAGAACAGCGTAACGGCGGCGTGCTCTGCGGAAAGGTGCGCGCAACATAGGCCTCGGCCACCTTGCGCTGCCAGGCGGCCGATCCGCTGAGAAAGAGCGAGAAAAAAGGCGAACAGGCGGGCTTTCCCGCTTCGACGGCCGCTTCGATCTCCTGCTTGCGCGCTTCGAATTCGGACCAGTCGCACAAGGTCATTTGCAGGTTCAGCACGATGCCGCGCAGATACTCCTGCTCCGGGTCAAGCGCCCAGGCGTGTTGAAAGTCGGCGCAGGCCCGTTCGAAGTCGCGCATCGCCCAGTAGATGCTGCCGCGATTGCGCAGCGTCTTCGCACGGTCAGGGCAGCGCTCGACGGCCACATTCAGATCGGCGATCGCTTCGGTGGGCCGGCTGAGCTTGAAAAAGGCGCAGCCGCGAAACATCGGCGCGTAGCCATCCTGCGGGTCGAGTTCAAGGATGCGGCCGCAATCGGCCACGACTTCTTCATAGCGGCCGAGCGTGAAGCAGCAATCGGCGCGCTTGCGCAGCGTCTCGACCGGAGCGGCTCCATGCTCCAGAGCCTTCGTGAAACAGGTGACGGCCTGTTCGTGGCGGTGGAGAGCCACAAGCGCGCTCGCCTTCAGCAGCCATGCCTCGCCGCAACGGCCGTCGAGGCGCAGCGCGCGCTCGATCCCCGGCAGCGCCTCCTGCGCGCGACCAAGCGCGAGCAGCGCCCCGGCCTCGAAGACCAGCGCTTTCGACTGCCCGGGATGCGCCTCGATCAGTTCCCTCGCGCAGCGCAGGACTTCGTCATGGCGCCCCAGCGCGTAAAGCGTCTGCAAGCGCGTCAGCGCCAGCATCTCCGTGAGTCCGCTTGACTGGATGGCCCGCTCGACAAATCGCAAAGCTTCTTCATGCCGCTTCTCGATCGAGCGCAGCACGGCCATCAAATGCAGCGCGTTGCCGTGGCGCGGATGGGCTCGAACGATTGCGCTCAGTATGCTCTCGGCCGCAGCCGTATCGCCGGCCTGCAAACGTCCGATGGCGCGGTTGAGCGCTCCCCGGAGCGCATCATTCGGCGGAAGAGGCGAAGGCTTCAACAGGAAAACTCCCGAAGTTGCACGATCGACGGCAAAGACGCCGACGTTCGTGAAATTCTATCGCTCCAAAATGAAAAAAGCGCGCAATTTCGCGCTACGTTTTCGCGTTTTCTGGTGAAAATGGAGGCCTTCGGGAAAGATTTCGATTTGGGCCGGTGAGAAGTGGTTCGGCGAGCGGAGCCGCGCCTCGCACGCGCCATGCGAGGCAAATCTCAACTGGGGATGGCGAGGCCCGTGGACGCGGCCTGTTCGCGCGCGTGATAACTCGATCGCACCAGCGGGCCGGATTCCACATGGCGAAAGCCCAGCGCCAGAGCCTCGGCCTTCAGCTCGGCGAACTCCTGCGGCGTGTAAAGACGTTTCATCGGCAGATGATCGCGCGAGGGGCGCAGGTACTGGCCGATGGTCAGAATGTCGCAGCCCACACCGGCCAGATCGCGAAAGACCTCGATCATTTCGCGGGTCTCTTCGCCCAGGCCGACCATCACGCCCGACTTTGTCACGCTATCGGGGCGCAGTTCCCTGGCAAAGCGCAGCAGTTCGAGAGAGCGCTCGTAGCGCGCGCCGGAGCGGGCCACGCGATAGAGCCTCGGCACGGTCTCCATGTTGTGATTGAGCACCGAAGGGCGCGCGTCGACCACCGTGCGGATGGCCTCGCGGTCGCCCTGAAAGTCGGGAATGAGCACCTCGACGCGGCACTCCGGCGAGCGGCGGCGAATCGCCTCAATGACCATGGCGAAGACGCGCGCCCCGCCCGCGAGATCGTCATCGCGATCAACGCTGGTGAGGACGGCGTGTTCCAGCTTGAGCGCGGCCACGGCCTCGGCCACGCGGCGCGGCTCATCGAAATCGATGGGCGCGGGACGGCCCTTGGGCACCGCGCAAAAGCCGCAGCGGCGCGTGCAGAGGTTGCCGAGCAGCAGGAAGGTCGCCGTGCGATGATGCCAGCATTCGCCGATATTCGGGCACTGCGCGCTTTCGCAGACCGTATGCAGACCGAGCGAGCGGGCCAGCCGCTTCAGTTCATGGTAGTTTTCCCCCACCGGCGCGCGGGCGCGCAGCCACTCCGGCTTGGGAGCGGGCGTCGGCCGCGCGGGCTCGATCTGGACCAGATCCATCATGATTTCTTTGTAGCAATGCGCCTATTTCAGCAGGTCATGCGCGCTCCATCCTTCCCGCGCCTGTTTGCAAAAGCACGGAAAAGGATGGAACACAGGGGCAGAATGTTGGCCGGATTCGCAGCGGCATGGACGCTGAAAGGCTGCGGGCCGCAGTTCGTCCGGCGGTTACATTTCTTTGGCGCCTTCGACGAAGGCCTTCAGCTTGCGGCTGCGGCTGGGATGGCGCAGTTTGCGTAGAGCCTTGGCCTCGATCTGGCGGATTCTTTCTCGCGTCACCTGGAAGGATTGTCCGACCTCCTCGAGCGTGTGTTCGGAGCCGTCTTCAAGGCCGAAGCGCATCTTGATGACGCGCTCCTCGCGCGGGGTCAGCGTGCGGAGCA
>JAJYFB010000202.1 GCA_021785495.1 Acidobacteriota bacterium
ACCACCGCGACCGGGGCGCTCCTGATGGATGGCGACGTGAACCTGCGCGATCTGGAGACGCAGATGCAGTGGAACCTGCCACGCGAGGGCGGCGTGGAGACGCTGGCCGGCTTTCTGCTTGTCCGCTTCGGTCATCTTCCGGATGCGGGCGAATGGGTGGAGTATGATGGGCGGCGCCTTACGGTTACCGAGATGGACGGGCGGCGCATTGCCAAAGTGCGCGTGGAGGCGGCCGCGGGTTCGGTGAAAAAAGATGTGTAGGGTATTCTTTCGGCAGGCTCGCAGGCCGGGGAAGACGCTTACATTGGAAGAAGGCGGTGATTGAGCAGCGCCATTGCCGCGGGACCATCCTGAGGAGAATTGCGATGACAGTGGGCAAGAACAAGGGCATGAACAAGGGCCTGACCAACTATGGCGATGATGAATTTTCGCTTTTTCACCGTAAGGCTTTTATTAAGGCCATGGGCTATTCCGACGATGCGCTTGACCGCCCCATTGTCGGCATTACCAATACGTTCAGTGACTACAATCCCTGCCAGGGCAACGTGCCGGAACTGATTGAAAGCGTGAAGCGCGGCGTGATGCTGGCTGGCGCCCTGCCGATGGCGTTTCCGACGATCTCGATCCACGAGAGCTTTGCGCATCCGACCTCGATGTTTTTGCGCAACCTTATGGCGATGGACACCGAAGAGATGATCCGCGCGCAGCCGATGGATGCGGTGGTGGTGATCGGCGGCTGCGACAAGACTCTGCCGGCGCAGGTGATGGCCGCGGCCAGCGTTGACTTGCCGGCCGTCGTAGTCCCGACCGGGCCGATGGTCGTGGGCCACCATCGCGGAGAAGTGCTGGGCGCCTGCACCGATTGCCGCCGGCTATGGAGCCAGTTCCGCGCCGGCAAAAAGGACGAGGACGAGATGGCCGTGATCGGCGGCCGCCTGGCGCCCTCGGTCGGCACCTGCATGGTGATGGGCACGGCCAGCACCATGGCCTGCATCATCGAGGCGATGGGCCTTTCGCTCCCTATGAGCGCGGCGGTGCCCGCGGTCCATGCCGACCGGCGCCGCATTGCCGAGGCCAGCGGCAAACGCGCCGCCGAAATGGCCGTCAGCGGAGAGCCCCGGCCCAGCCAACTCATCACCGCGTCCTCCGTGCGCAATGCGATGGTCGTATTGCAGGCCATCGGCGGATCCACCAACGGCCTGATCCACCTGATCGCCATGGCCGGCCGCGCCGGCGTGCCCGTCGATATGGACGCCTTTGACCGGCTCGGGCGCGAGGTTCCGGTGCTGCTCAACATGAAACCCTCCGGCTCCCAGTACATGGAGCATTTCCATCATGCCGGCGGCATGCCGGCATTAATGCGTGAACTCGAGGCGTTTCTCGATCTCAGCGCGCCCAGCGTCTCCGGCGGCGCCATCGGCGATGCCATTGCGCGGGCTGAAACGGCGCCGGGCCAGGATGCAATCCGCACTCTGGCCGCGCCGCTGAAGAAAGAAGGGGCGATGGCGGTGCTGCACGGCAATCTGGCGCCGCGCGGCGCGCTGATCAAGCAATCGGCGGCCTCGCCTGAGCTGATGCGCCACACCGGGCGTGCCGTGGTCTTTGAATCGGTCGAAGATATGACCGCGCGCATCGACTCGCCGGACCTCGACGTTCGTGCCGGCGATGTTCTGGTGATGCGCAACGCCGGCCCCAAGGGCGCTCCGGGCATGCCGGAGGCTGGCTACCTGCCCATTCCCATGAAGCTGGCGCGCGCCGGCGTCAAAGACATGGTGCGCATCTCCGATGCGCGCATGAGCGGCACGGCATTCGGCACCATCGTGCTGCACATCGCGCCGGAGGCAGCGGTCGGCGGCCCGCTGGCCATCGTCAGGACCGGCGACCGCATCGAACTGGATGTGGAGGCACGGCGGATCGAGTTGTTGATCGGCGAAGCGGAGATGCAAAGCCGGCTCGCCGCGTGGAAGAATCTGCCGCCGCACCGCGAAATGGCCACGCGCGGTTACGCCAAGCTGTATGAGGATTGCGTGCTCCAGGCCGACGAGGGCTGCGACTTCGATTTTCTCTTGCGCGAAGGCGCCGCGAAAACCAAATACTGATTGGTGCTGGAAGGGATACGCCTGAGACATTCACCGGGGGCTTCACGCGAGCACCCATTCAACACGTTGCCGGAAATGCTGTTCCTGGGGGTCGGCTTGCTATACTCAAAATGGCTGCAGTGCTCAGCCGCTTTCCCTACGGGTTTCTCTGAGAGAACTCACCAAGCGCTCTCCCCTGCCAGGTCGCGAGAATTCCCGGTCTGGTATGAACCTGGTCCAGCCGAAAGCAGACCGGACACTTGGTGCAAAACGTCGGGATCGTTCAACGCTGCGCTTCTTTTCGACAATCACTTCGACACCTGATCTGGGCAGTTCACTGTTCCACAAACAGGAGAGCCTGATGAGTTTTGGCCTTATCCTGAGCACGCAAATCGCTAACGCCAGCGATCCTTGGCCCATGCGTGTTTTCCATCGCATCCCTTTCCTCAGCAGCGGGCCAACCAGCATTTTTTCGCCGGAGGCGACGCCGGCTCATTCCATCTACGGGCTGTCGGTGTTCGTGCTCTCCATAACATTGGCAATCTTCCTTATTGTCGCTGGGCTGCTCGCCTATGCCATGATCCGCTTCCGCCACCGCAAGGGCGACTCCGAAATGGAGCCGGCGCAGCTCTATGGCAGCCAGCAGATTGAGCTTTCGTGGACCGTCATCCCTTTCCTGATTGTGGTGGTGCTGTTCCTTACCACCGCGCGCATCATTGCCGTTACGGAACGCGCGCGCAAGCCGGCCAATGCCCTGGACGTAGTCGTAATCGCGCATCAGTTCTGGTGGGAGTACCGGTATCCAAAACTGGGCATCGTTACGGCGAACGAGCTGCACGTCCCGGAGAGCGCCGCGGCCTCGCCCAAGCCGACGTATTTGACCATGTCCTCCGCGGATGTGGACCACAGCTTCTGGGTGCCCGAGCTGGCGGGCAAGATGGATCTGATCCCCAATAAGGTCAACGTCATGTGGATTGATCCGCACAAGCCCGGCGTCTATCTCGGGCAGTGCGCCCAATACTGCGGAATGGAACACGCGAAGATGCTCATTCGCGTCTATGTGGATACGCCCGAGGATTTCAAGAAGTGGGCCGCAAACCAGGAGCGCCCGGCGGTGAACGATCCCGCCGTAGCCGAGGGCAAGCAGGTCTTCGAGCATACCGCGTGCGTCAACTGCCACACTGTGGCCGGAACCGTGGCGCAGGGACGCTTCGGTCC
>JAJYFB010000057.1 GCA_021785495.1 Acidobacteriota bacterium
GGACCAGACCCCCTTGCGAAGCCAGTTGAACCCGAATCGAGCCGCTTCCGTCAGGATAGGCATACTTTGTCGCGTTGGTGACCAGCTCGTTCAGAATGAGCCCGCAGGGAATCGACTGATCGATGGAGAGCGCGACGGGCTGCATCTCCAGATGAAGATCGATGGCGTTCTCCCGTTCGTAAGAGCCGATCAACTCGGGGACAATTTTGCGGATGTACTGCGCAAAATCGACGCCGGTCATGTCCTTCTGGCTGTAGAGCAGTTCGTGGATCAAGGCCATGGAGCGGATGCGCCGTTCGCAGCTCTTCAGGTCGTCCGGACCGATGTTCTGTCCGGACCTCCGCGCCTTCATCGACAAAAGCGAAGCCACAATCTGCAGGTTGTTCTTGACGCGATGATGAACCTCTTGAAAGAGAACCGTGTTCTGGGCCAGAGCGGAACGAAGCGAACAGACAGTCTCTTCGAGAGATTGTTCGACCTGTTTGTGCGCCGTCACATCCAGAGCGCACACCAGCGCGCTGCGCGCCTCGTCCGCGCCGATGGGCGCGACGCAAACCAGCAGACAGCGCGACTGTCCCGTCTCCCCGGCCGTAGTGACACAGACTTCAACCGGTTCGTGGCGCGTTCCGCTGGAGAGGGCCTCAACGATAACGGCGCGCAAGGCGCAGTCGGGGCCGGAAGGCGAATGCATTGCATGCGTCTCTTCCTGCGGATGGCTGCAATGAAGCACCTCCCAGAGCCCACGCCCGAGGCAGTTCTGGACGCTGCCGCCGCAGTACTGCGCGGCGAACTGGTTGATCTTTTCGATTCGGAACTCCTTGCCTACGGCGAACATCATGACCGGAGCATTGGCGTAGATGGTCTCCAGTTCGGTGTAGGCCGCGCGCAGCTTGGTCTCAGCCTCGTGCTTTTCCTTGCGCAGGGCCGCGTCCTTCAGCTCCTTTTCGACCGCGTGCGGTAGCCTCTCCAGCCGGTCTTTGAGCAGGTAATCGTGCGCGCCGGCCTTCATCATGCCGACGGCCGCGTCCTCGCCGATCATGCCCGAAACGACGACGAAAGGAATGTCGAGGCCGGTCAGTTGAAAGAGACGCAACGCCTCGGGTGCGCTGAATTGCGGCAGGCGGAAGTCGGCGATCACCAGATCCCAGCTCTCCGTTGCGAGCGCCGCGCGCATCTGCTCTTCGTCGTCGATGCGCAGGGCGCGTACTTCGTAGCCCGAGCGCTCGATCAGATGGACGATGAGTTCGGCGTCGCTGGCCGAGTCTTCAATCTGCAAAAGCCGTATGGTGCGTTTCATCGGAAGGCGCCGTCCTCCTGCGCGGCGGTGCGATTGTTAGCATGGCACGGGGCGGAGCCCAACTGCGCGGTTCCGCGGCTGAGCATTGCCTCGTTGCGGGGCCTATTCGGAACGTGTTCCACTTCAGGAAACCGCGCCATGCAACGCCGCGATCGACAGTCTCCGGCTGCGCGTCTCCGCCGCAGCAGTTACACTCATCCTCAGTGACTTTATTCGAACCATTGGCGCATCGAGGCGACCGTAACGATCGGATCGATCAGCTCGGCCTGCGCTTTGACGAGCACCGCGAGCGGCGTCGCGTCTGGGCCGTGCAGGAACTCGTCGCGCAGGTGCGCGAGCTGGCTGAGCAGGAGTATGGAGACGTCTGGGTCGAGGGCGAAATCTCCAATCTTCGGCCTGCGCCCTCGGGCCACGTCTATTTCACATTGAAGGACGCGGGTGCGCAGCTTCCCATTGTGCTCTTTCGCCGTCAGGCCATGCTGCTGCGCTTTCGTCCCGAGGACGGGTTGCACGTGCTGGTGCGCGGCCGCGTCAGCGTCTACGAACAGCGCGGCCAGTTGCAGTTGGTGGCCGAGACCATGGAGCCGGTCGGCGCGGGTTCGTTGCAGCTCGCCTTCGAGCAGCTCAAGGAGCGGCTCAAGGCCGAGGGACTCTTCGACGCCGCGCGCAAGAAGCCGTTGCCGCTATTTCCGCACGCGGTGGGCATCGTCACCTCGCCTACCGGCGCCGTCATTCGCGACTTTCTGAACATCGCCGGCCGCCGCCACTCGGGGCTGAATGTTCTTGTTTATCCCGTCTCCGTGCAGGGCGACGCGGCTGCGGCCGAGATCGAAGAGGCGCTGGTCCGTCTCAATGCTTCGCAGCTTGTCGATCTCATCGTGATCGCGCGCGGCGGCGGCTCGCTCGAAGATCTGGCCGCCTTCAACAGCGAGCGTGTGGCCCGCGCGATCGCATCGAGCCGTCTCCCGGTGGTTTCCGCCGTAGGGCATGAGACCGACTTCACCATTGCCGATTTTGTCGCCGACCTGCGTGCGCCCACGCCTTCGGCGGCGGCCGAACTCGTCACCGAGGCGCAGCACAAGATCGCCGAGCATCTGGCCACGTACGCGCATCGGCTGGAGCGTGCAGCGCGTTTTCAACTTTTGCAGGCGCGCCAGCGGCTGACCCGCCTGCACGTCAGCCGCGCTGAAGCACGCGTGACGGCGCTGCTGCGCCGGTTCGATCAACGGCTCGACGATGCGACCGAGCGCCTTGACGAATGCCTCCGCGCGCAAATCCGCCAGCGGCAGAACCGCGTCGCCGAAGTTGCCGCAGCCGTTTTGCGTCACGATCCGCGCCAGCATTTAGCCCGCGCTCGTCAGCATCTGGCCGACCTGCGCGCCCGGCTCGACCGCTCGCTCGATCGCCTCTTTGCCTCTTCCTCGGCCTCGCTCGGCGCTCTCGATGCCCGGCTGCATTCGCTGTCGCCGCTGGCCGTGCTCGATCGCGGCTATGCGCTGGTCCTCTCTGCGGACGGCGCGTTGATTCGCTCGACGACGCAGCTTGCCGCAGGCGACCGACTGCTGACGCGCCTGGCCGACGGCGCATTTACAGGCCGCGTCGAGTCCCTTGAAAATCAATCCGCCCTCGTCGCGCCGCAAGGTTCCGCGATGCAGACGGCGGCCCATCCAACTCCCCAAAAACGAGGCAAGAAATCGACATCATGACTGCATCTTCCGCTCGGCAGCTCTTTGGAACCGATGGCATTCGCGCCGTCGCCGGAAAGTATCCGCTCGATCCCACCACCATTTTCAGCGTCGGTCTCGCTCTGGGCCACTCGTTGCGCAAAACCGCCGCGCAGCCGAAGGTGCTGCTCGGCCGCGACACGCGCGAGTCGGGTCCGTGGATCGCGGCCACGCTCGCCGCAGGCCTGCGCGCGACGGGCGTCGAGGTCACAAGCGCCGGCGTCGTCACCACGCCGGCCGTCGCCTTTCTTGCGCGCGCGCACGGCTTCCACGCTGGCGTCGTCCTCTCCGCTTCGCACAATCCCTGGCAGGACAACGGCATCAAGCTCTTCGGCGCCGACGGCTTCAAGCTGGCCGACGCGGTCGAACTGGCGATGGAAGAGGAGATTCTGCATCATGCCGCGCAGGTCGAGGTCGCCGATCCGCACAGCTTTCCCGCGGTCGAGGACAATCCCGCGCTGCAGGCCGATTACATCCGGTTTCTTGTCGATTGCGTTCCGGGACTTTCGCTTTCGTGTCTGAAGATCGTTGCCGACTGCGCCAACGGGGCAGCGGCGGCCATTGCTCCCGAACTTTTCCGGCGGCTCGATCGCGACGAGCGCGGCGCAGTGGCGTTGCTCAACATCGCTCCCGACGGCCGCAACATCAACGCCGGCTGTGGCGCGCTGCATCCCGATCACGTGGCGCGCGAAGTCGTGGCGCGCGGCGCGGATGTGGGCCTGAGCTTTGACGGCGACGCGGATCGCTGCATGTTGGCCGACGCCAAGGGGCGCGTCGTCAACGGCGACGCGATTCTGCTGATGGCCGCGCGCGACCTCAAGGCGCGCGGCATGTTGACCGGCAGCGTGGTCGTGGCTACGACCATGTCGAACATGGGCCTGGAAGCCGCACTCAAACGCAGCGGCATCGCCATGGTGCGCGCCGCCGTTGGCGATCGCTACGTGCTCGAAGAGATGCAGAAGCGCGATGCGGCCCTCGGCGGCGAGCAGTCGGGCCACATTCTTCTGCCGCATCTGGCCACGACCGGCGACGGCCTCTTAACGGCGCTCGTCGTGCTCGATCTCGTCGCACGATCGGGCCAGTCGCTCGAAGAGCTGACCGCCGATCTCAAGGTTTTTCCGCAGGCGATCGTCAATGTGAAGGTGCGCGAAAAAAAGCCGCTCGCCGCGATTCCGCCGGTCGCCGCCGCCATCCGCGCCGCCGAAGAAGAGTTGCAGGATTCCGGCCGCGTCGTCATTCGCTATAGCGGCACCGAGGCGCTGGCGCGCGTGATGATCGAAGCCGAAAGCGAAGAGGCCATGCGCCGCCACGCCGATGCCATCGCCGCGGCCATCCGCGCGGAGCTGGGCGTTTAGCCATTGCGCGCGGATGGTGTCGATTTGTAAATGAGTTGGATTTTGCTCGACATTCAGGCCACGTCGAGTTCGTCACCTGGATCGGGCGCACAGTCCGGGGCCTCTTTCAAGATCTTGAGAGCGTCGATCCGATCCGCCCCCTGGGCTTTGCGCTCGAAGAACGCCTCGGCGGTCTCAATCGAACTGATTTTTTGGGCCACGGCAATCGAAACCCATTGGCTCAGTGAAACGCCATCTTCCTGGGCCAGTTTGCGCGCTGCGTTTCCGATAGATGGGGGCAACTCGACGGGATATTTTGCGCGGTTCATTGATCCAACTCCCTCACCATCGCTGCCGGACACATCAGGCGCACGTTGAATTTTACCGATGCAGAAGAAAAATCTCTTAGATTATGCGTCACAATTGCGTCGGCTTGTCCGTTCAGCGCAGACTCCAGCACCATCTCGTCGTCGGCATCTCCCAATTGCGGTCTCCACTGGTAGAAGATCCGGACTGGCTCAATGATACCAGCAAGTCCAACAAGAAATTCGTGGATGCGGGCGGGCGGCATTTTGTGAACAGCAAGCTGTTCCGGGCGTTTCAACACCTCCTCGTACTCCAGAAAGAGAGCCGGTGTCGCAAGCAGACGAAATCTCCCAAGAAAGGCCATCTGGAGCAAACGGTTGCTTGCGCCGTGTCGGCTTCGTACAGAAGACACAATTACGGAAGTATCCAGTACGACTCGCATGGTCTCTTTCAAGCGCCTTTCAGGCGAACGGAACTTCCAAAGATTGTAATCGTCGCACAATGCTCTTCGCGAATCGCAGGTTTTACCATCGAACTATGCCCCGCTTTCCCGAAGGCCAGACCCTGCTTATCGACGCCGACGACACGCTCTGGGAGAATAACATCTACTTCGAGCGCGCCATTGCCGCCTTCATCAGCTTTCTTGACCACAAGGAATACGCGCCGGCCGAGGTCCGCCAGACGCTGAACGCTGTCGAGCGCGAGACCATTCTTTCGCATGGTTACGGGCTGTCGAGCTTCACGCGCTCGCTCGTGGAGTGTTTCGAGCGGATGAGCCCGCCGCCTGTGACCGAGGAGAAGCGCGAGCGCGTGCGCGGCTTTGCCCGCACCATTGCCGCGCAGGAGATCGAGCTGCTGCCCGGCGTGGCCGAGACGCTGGCCGAACTGGCCGCGCGGCACCGCCTCATCCTGATGACCAAGGGCGACCACGCCGAGCAGGCCGACAAACTTGCGCGTTCCGGCCTCGCCGCGCACTTCGCCGCCGTCGAGATCGTCGCCGAAAAAGACGCCGCCGCGTATCGCCGCGTAGCGCTCGACCAAAACATTGCCCCAGGCAGCGGCTGGATGATCGGCAACAGCCCGAAGAGCGACATCAATCCAGCGCTCGCCGCCGGTTTGCACGCCGTGTTTCTCATTCACAAAGACACGTGGATTCTGGAGCACGCGGAACTGGACGCCCCGTCCCAAGGCCAACACTTGATCGAACTCGATGCTTTTGCGAAGCTGTGCGAATTTTTTTGAAGTTCGGGAACGGGCGCGGAGTATGCAAAGCCGGGCGATCGCCAATGCTGTTCACTTCAGTATCTGAGTCGCACATCCGATGACGATGGCCGGCCAGGACGGAGCATGACGCGGGCGGAGAGGAAAGTTGCTCGTTTTGCGCGTCACGCCGCACCTGAACTGAATTTTGCAGGTAGCTCCAGCGTTGGTCTATCCCTGCGGCAATGTTTACCCGTCGACGCGGCCATCCGGATGCGGCGGTCCTTGCGCCATTTCGAGCAGGAAATAGTCCCTCCGGCATTGCGCGCGTACCATGCAGTCATTCCGCCGCCTGACCGCTGGCCTATAATGAAGGTTCAGGAACGTTTATTTTTTGCGGCAGTCGCTTGCCGCTGACGGATCGCGGATGCCCGAGCACATCAAGAAAAAGTTGGAAGACGAGATCAAGCAGTTGGAGTACGAACTGGCCCACGAACTCCCGGCAGAGATCAAGAAGGCGCGCGCCCTCGGCGACCTCTCGGAAAACGCCGAGTATCACATGGCCAAGCAGAGGCAGGAGTTCGTCAACGCCCGCCTGGGGCAGCTCAAGAAGCGCATGGCCGAGCTGTCGCTGGTGAATCTGGCCAACATTCCCAGGGACCGGGCCGGCTTTGGCTCCACGGTGGTCGTCTACGATTCGACCAAGAATGAGGAGATCGAGTACCGGCTGGTAACCAGCGAAGAGGCCGACGTCGCGAAGGGATTGATCTCGACCACCTCGCCCATCGGGCGTGGCATCGTGGGCAAAAAAGTGGGTGATACGGCCACCATCGTCACGCCCAACGGCAAACGCGAGCTGGAGATTCTGAAGTTGACAACCATCCACGACGAGGCCGCCGGCGGCGGAGCCGCCGCGCTCTGAGTCGAAGAGTGAGCTGCTAGCTTCCAGCCTCTAGCTACCAGCTCCATATCAGAAATAGCAACCACGCTGGTTCCAGCAAAGAACAGCTAGAGGCTAGAAGCTAGAGGCTGGAATGACTTGGACAAGTGCTTTTGGCCGCACCTGCGGATGGTTGCTTGATCGCATCGTGCGCGGCTTGGCGCTGACGCGCATCTCCCCGAACGCTCTCACCTTCATCGGTCTGGTGATCAACATCGTGGCCGCGTTTTTCTTTGGTCATGCCAATGCCGCCAACGCCGACCGCATGTTTCTCATTGCCGGAATGGTGATCTTCGGAGCCGGCATCTTCGATATGGTCGACGGCCGCGTCGCCCGCCGTACGAACACAGTGACCGTCTTCGGCGCTTTCTTCGATTCGGTGATTGATCGCTACTCCGACTCGGTGCTCTTTTTCGGTCTGCTGGTCTACTACGGGCGCATCAACCGCTTCCGCTACGTCGTGCTGGTAGCCTTCGTCATGGTCACCTCGCTGATGGTCAGCTACACGCGCGCCCGCGCCGAGGCGCTGATCGGCCAGTGCAAGGTGGGCTTCATGGAGCGGCCCGAACGCATCGTGCTCATCCTGCTGGGCGCGCTCTTCAACCACTGGGGCGTGATGGCCCCGGTGCTCTGGGTGCTGGCCGCGCTCTCGACCATCACCGTTGCCCATCGTATCGTCTTCACCTACCAGAACACCAAGCACCTGGCTCCGCTCGGCTGAATACTGGCGTGCAGCCGTCCAACTTCAGATCGGTTGCGGTCGTGTTGCAGGATGGCATGACAAGCAGAAGAGGTTGCTGGCTTGCCCCTAGTTTGCGCTCCGGCTTCGACCAAAGCGAAATGCAGGCTAAAGCCGTGCGAGTGTACCAAATCTCTTTCTCATGAGTTTTTGCAGCCTCTACATGCTGCGGCCGGCCTGCGCGCCCGAGGACCAGGCCCATTGAAAATTGAAGCCGCCGAGCTGGCCCGTCACATCGACGACTTCGCCGATAAAGTAGAGGCCGTGCACGCTGCGAGACTCCATGGTTTGCGCCGAAAGCGCACCGGTGCTGACGCCGCCGGCCGTCACCTCCGCCTTGGCGTAGCCCTCCGTGCCGCTGGGCGTAAAGCGCCAGCCATGCAGACGGGCCTCCAGTTCATCGAGAGCGCGGTTGGTCCAGCTTTGTGGCAGGGCCAGATTGATCAGCAGGTCGGCCAGGCGCGCAGGCAGATGCGCGCGCAGCGCCGTGCGTGCCGCCGCCTCATCGCGCCGCGCGCGGTCTTTTCGCAGCGGTGCGAGAATGGTTTGGCCGGGCGCCCAATCAATCTCGATCGACTCGCCACTGCGCCAGTAGGAGGAGATTTGCAGAATCGCCGGCCCACTCAAGCCGCGATGAGTGAAGAGCAACTGCTCGTGAAAGCTGCGCCGGCCCAAGCGCGCCACAACAGACGCGGAGAGACCGGCCAGCGGCGAATAATGCGCCAGTTCCTCGCCAGCCAGCGTGAGAGGAACCAGCGCCGGGCGGCAGGGTTCGATGGGAATGCCGAACTGGCGGGCCACCCGGTAGCCAAAATCCGTCGCGCCGATCTTCGGAATGGAGAGCCCTCCAGTGGCCACAACCAGCGAGCGCGCCTGCAAAAGGCCGCGGTTGGTCGCAACCGAATACAGGCCGGAAGTCTCGTCGCGGCGCAACTCTTCGACCGCAGTCGAAAGCAGCACGCGAACGCCAGTCTCCGCGCACTCGTTCATCAACATGCTGGCGATCTGACTGGCCGAACCGTTGCAGAAGAGCTGCCCCGGAGTCTTTTCGTGATAGGCGATGCCGTGCCGCTCGACACGGCGGAGAAAATCGACCGGTGTGAAACGCGACAGCGCCGACTTTACGAAATGCGGATTGGCGGAAAGATAATGGCTGGATTGGACGCCAAGGTGGGTGAAGTTGCAGTGTCCGCCGCCGGAGATGAGGACTTTTTTCGCTGGCCGGTCTGCGCGCTCGACAACAACCACGCGCCGCCCGCGACGGCCCGCCTCGATGGCGGCCATCAATCCCGCGGCTCCAGCGCCGAGAACCAATCCATCGAATCGTTGCGGCTTCACGGTGGCTCGACTCCGCTGGCGGAACCCCTCTGCCTATCGCGAGGGGCAGGACGCAGTGGAATCCGCCATCCCTTGCAGTTTTTTCTGGACGAAGATCGCAGCCAGCTTATCCTCGTAGATCAGTTTGAAGCGCGGGTCGAGGCGCAAAACCTGTGTGAGAGGCAGATCGACCGCGCCCAGGACGATACCGGCCGAGGCCAGCTCGGGATCGGTGCGCCAATTGGGTCCAGCGTTCCATGTAGAGGCATTGCGCATCAAAAACGAGTCACCGTAAATTGCGGCGCGGCCATCCACGCTCACCGGCAAACGCAAATCCCAAATGAGATAACCGCCCCAATCGTACGTATTGAAAAGTGGCCCGCGATAGTGTCCGGCCTTGATGGCGACGACGGCGCGCACCGGCATGTGCTGGGCCAGATCGTTGTCATAGCGGGCATTGTCAATATGCAAGCAGATTGCAATTATCCACACCAGCAGTCCCGATGCGGCGGCGATTCCCGGCAGTGACAGCGTCGAGGGCGCGCCCGGCGCCTGGTCGGCGGCAGGCAGCACCGAAGCAAGCAAAACGACGGCAAATACGGCCAGAAGATACAGTTCGCGCTGGGTGCGAAAGGTAACCACGATCGCAAAAGCCAGCGTCGCCACTTCGAAGAACGCTGCGCGCCGGTTCCACGCCAAGGCGGCTACGCAAAACAGTGTGAGAAAAAGCAGAACGAAATCGGTGTAAGCGCGAAAAGAAAGCGCACTCATCTCCGAAATCAGATTGGCCGCGGCAGGCATGTCGGCAAGCTGATAGGCAATCGAGTAGATGCGCCAGCCGTACGGATTGATGAATGTCGCAAGGACACAGGCCGCAAAAATCGGCCACAGGGTCGAAGAGCGCAGGTGCGTGTGTTTCTGCGGCCACCACCGCTCCGCCAGGGGTTCGGCGGCCGCCAGCCCGAGAATCAACAGGCCGACGACAAACTCGATGTGAATATTCGCCCACACGGCAAAAAGCAGCGGCAAAAAATATAACCCGCGCCGCCGGCCTGTGGCCCGCGCGTCCATCAGGATAGCAATTTCGTAGATGTAAATGAGGAGGGTGAACAGCCAAGGCCGCGGCGTGAAAAGTGGTGAGAGCGCGTCCAGGCAAACAATGGCGAGCACTGCGGTCAGAACAAAATCCGCGGACTGCCGGCGCAACGCCCCATAGAGAGACGCCGCGATCGCCGTCAGCATGCCCGCCGTGTAAACCACCGTGCCCGCGATCCGCCATTTCCAATAGAGACCGTAAATGAGAATTTCGAAGAGCCAGCTATAGGCCGCCCATGGTTTCCCGGCGCCGTACGCGGAAAATGGATCCGTTTGAGGAACAGCGCGATGCGCGAGAATCCACTGGCCCGTCCGCAGATGCCACCAGAGATCGGCATCTCCCGCCTGCGATGTCCGAAGAAGAATGAATCCAGGCAGCGCAAATAGCGCCGTCAGAAGCGCCAATTGGGCAAGCCGATGGCGTTTCTCGAATGCAGACATGCATACGCCCTTTCCTGCGGCCTTGATGCCGATCCGGCCGCAGCCGCGATTGCAATGCGTCCCGCACGCTCATTGTAGCAATGAACGTGCGGCGGCGATGTGCAGTGAAGATCAGCGTTTCGCCGCTGGCATCGCGTTCAGCTTGGCTATCACCTGAAAGGCGTCGGCGATATAGACGACGTCGGCTTTGCCGCGGGTCCAGCCGCAGTTGGGATCGAGCGAGATGGCGCGCCGCTCGCCGATGAACCGCCAGCCGACGACGTGCGGCTCCTCGCCATGGCAGCAGGTCGAAAGCCCCTTGGCGTGGCGTGGCGTCGAGCCAGTCTGTCCAATCTGATTCAAATGCGTCAGGAAGGGAAGCACGGAGTGCCCTTCGCCGCCCTGATCGACGAGAGATTTGCTGCTGCCGAGCGAAGCGCCCGCGTGGCCGAGAAATTCGAGAATGAGCTTGCCGGCCTCTTCGGTGTGGATGGCGCCATCGGGCTGCTTCTTGGTCCATCCGGCGCCGGCGACCAAGAGCAGCTTCGCATCGGGGCGGATGGTCTGCGCATCCTGCTTCGGCGCGCGAAAGCCGCCAACTTCGGTGCGCAACGCGGGCAGGTTGACGGCAACGGTTTCGATCTGCGCGTGGCCCGCCTCGCCAGAGTATGCCGCATGCGTGCCCGCATCGAGCAGCAAAAACCATGGACGCGCGGTGCGCGTGACGACGGCCTCGATGCGCTGGCGATAGAACCAGCGTGTGACCCCAATGGATTCCGGCCCGGTGGCGTCGAGGGCCGTGATGTGCGTGTCGATCACGCCGCCCAGCCGGTGCGCGACGGCGGCCATCACCCGCGCGAAGCGCGAACTCTGGGGCGCAAGAACAATCGTTGCGCCAGCGGCGCGGCAAAGCGCCTCACAGGCCGCGGCGTCCGAAGCAAAGCGCGCTTGCGCAAAGGCCTCGCCCTCTACGGCCATGAGTTTCGCCTCCGGCAGCCCCTTGGACAAGGGCTGCGGATGGGCGGCGACAATGCCAATGGCAAGCGGCGCGTTGAGCCGCGCAGCCAGTTCCTTGCCGGCAGTGACGGCTTCCAGCGAAGCCCGCGTAAGCCCCGCGCCCGTTTCGTCGGCATGCGTCAAAACCAGAATCGAATCCATTTCCACGTTTCCTCAGAGGCGAAAGCCCCACAGATTTTTTTGCTCGCGCTTGCGGTTCGAGCATTTAGCCGCGATGGTTCCGTTTGCACACCGGCTTGGGCCGCAAACCGTTGCGTGGCCGCTGACAACTGACAACTGTCAACTGACAGATGTGAACTGACAACTGTCTTTAACTGTCTTTCCCGATCCATTCAGCCAGTTCCGCGGCGATCTCCTCGGGCGGCATATTCTTTTCCACGCGGGTTTCGCGCTGCTGTTTGGGCAGGCTCACCGAGAGATAACTCAGCGAATGGGCGTCGAGCTTGGCCGTTTGCGCCTTTTGCAGCGCGGGCAGGATGGTGCGCATGTTGGCCATGCCCACCTGGGGATTGTTGCGCGGTTCGGCCAGATTGCCGGTGGCCCAGCCCAGAACGGCCGGCGCGCCGGCGCACTTCGAGACCTGATGCTTGCCGCCCTCGACGCGCTCCAGAACCTCGAAGGAGCCGTCGTCGCGCAGAGTGATTTCGTCCACGCCGAAGAACTGATCGGCGATGCCGAGCCGCTCGCCCACCAGTTGCAGCGTGACGCCGGCTCCGCGCGAGGCCGACTCCCAGCCGCCGAAGAGCAACAGCCGTGCGCGGTCAAGTCCGGCGATCGATTCGATGGCCGCCGCAAGGGCCGCCGCTGTCGCGTGCGCGTCCGGAAAGCCGCCGATGGGGCCGTCGACCGGAACCAGCTCGAAGGCGACCTTTTGCGCCACGGTCATCATCACCTGCTGGAGCTTGGCCTTGGGGCCGAGCGCGACGAGGTACAGTTTGCTGCCGGGGTTCTTCGCCACCAGGGCGGACGCTTCGTAGAGCGCGCTCGCCGCCCACGGATCGAGCACCGCGGGCAGAACCATTTCGTTTTTGAGGCCGGGGCCGGTGGGCGTCGCGGCGGGTTCCAGCGTTTGCAGCGGATCGGGTACGATCCCGGCGCAGACGACGATGTGCAGTGGTGTTGGCATGGATTCCCTTATATTGAGAGGATTCTATGTCCAGTCTAAATCTTCGGCTCCCGGTTTCGCTCAACGAAAGTTCCCGACTTCGTCGGCTGGTTGATCGTTCATAATTACTGCGGAAGAGAAATCTACTTGCTTGACAGACAATGTCACTGCGTCAGCCAAATCTATCATTAAGCCATCTGTCTCAACTTGTTCATATGGTAGTGAGCGATCCTTTCTATACCAGACATCAATCAAATAGATCGGTTTGTGAGGCTGATCATCTTGAACAATTGCAAACTGGCTGAGCTGGCCTGAATAAAGGCCCAGGCCATCTCGCATCTCCACCTCAACAAACATAGACTTTGTAACACCATGATCGATTACTGGATTCAGCACCTCGTATATGATTGGTCGTTCTCCTAATAGTCCAGTCACACCAAATTTTCGTAGCCCAGTAGCCTTTCCCAAAAGCCTACTGGTAATCGGGCTTTGAAGTCGAAAAATGCCATAGACAAAGCCAAGCCAATGGCTAAGGAGAAACGAAATGAAAATATATACCGTGGCCAATAGAGAAACTTCTGAAATGTGCTGAAAACACCAACTATTGATATGGGCAGAATCGATTTCACTGAAAAAATAAAGGATAAAGTGGTGACTATGCCAGCCAAGAATGGACAAAATCACGGCCGCAATAATGATTAAAATGCCATGAGTAGCGATACCAAGGGCAACCAACTCTGCGAGTTCCGCACTGGCCCCTTGCGGGGCAAATGAACGGGGAGCGACGAGATTACGACTGCGCAGGGCGAACAGCCCAGGAATAACGGCGATAATGACCAAAATAATGGTCGAGAAGTCTATCTTCAACCGTTACTCCAGAACCTCTATTTTTTACCTGATTGAACTCCAACTCCAGAAGAGACAGTAGCTGGACGAGATGGACCGGCAGAAGAACTGGAATTTCTGCTCGCCGCCACAAATGGATTTGCAGCGCCAGGCACTGTCCTCAATGAATTGAGCGTTTTCGCCAAATCGCCATTACTCTCGGTGAGTTTGCATACAGAATCATTGGCTTTGGCTAAAATCCTACGGTCGCCCGCCATAAAAATCCTCCAGTCTACTAGTAGTTTACCTCATTTTTGCCTCATCCGCTGAATGGGTGGGAAGGAAAGACACTCTTTGAGGGGCTCAGTGCCCCACCCAAGCCGCGCTTTTTGCGGCTTGGGTGGGAAAGCAATCCCGTTCGATCTTGAAATCGCCCTCATTTGATGCGGTCTCCCACTCATCCACGAAAAAGCCGTGGAGGAATGGGGCACAAAGATCCTGGGCGGTTCATGGCAGGGCCACCTGCCAAACTTCCCTAAGCTGCTCCGACTGACGTTGTCGAACGTGGAAGCTTGTACCGAATCGTCAGTGAGGCGCCCTGGCCCTTCGGCGGCGATTTCAAGATCGTGTCCCCCGGCTGCAAAAGCCGCTTCATCACTTGACAGCAGTCGGGCATTCGATGTCCGCCGCCTGATGACGGATAACCCCCGAGGCTTCGATGCAACTCGCCGGCAGCGATGTCAATGCTGGAAACTCCAGTGTTGCTTCCATTCACCCAACGCCGTCGAACCTCGGCTTCAAAATCACGCGCGTTGGGAAGGGATGACTTCTTGAGCATTGCGAGATTCTACCACTGGCCGGGTGCCCCATCCCAAGCGCAGTTTTATCGCGCTTGGGGTGGGAGAGCAAGATTCTCGATTCGGCTTCCTTTCCACCCATTTCGCAACGAACGCTGAATGGATGGGGCGCCCGGCAACATGCTGGCTTGATAATCAGGAATCGCCATTCTTCCTCTCGGTTTTATTTCAACGAACTTGCCGAATGATGTCCGGCCATCTTGCGCGGTTCAAAACGGATTGCAAGCGTCGAATCCGTGGCGCGCGCAAGCCGCCGCAAGGTTCGCAACGACGGCTCGACACGCCCACTCTCCATGCGTGTGACGGCTGGCTGTGTCGTGCCCATCTTCCGGGCCAGTTCAACTTGCGTGAGGCCGGCGCGTTTGCGGGCTGCAATCACCGCCTTTGCGATTGCAAATTCATCTTCCAGCGCTTCGTACGCTTTTCGGTAAGATGACTCATTCATCCATCGCGCGTGCATTGCGGCGATTCGCGTCATTGCTTGATCCTCAAAGTATGTTTTTTGCCCTGGATAACGCCAGCTCGATCTCATGACGCGGGGTCTTCTGCGTCTTCTTCACGAACGCCCGCACGATCACGACCCTGCGGCCCGTCACCACGACGTAAAGCGCCCGGGAGATTCCACTTCTCGCCGCGATTCTCATCTCCCACAATCGTCCGGCGAGATGCTTTACGTGGGGCGCGCCGATCCGATCCAGCCCCATCTCTTCAATGAGCTCGACAATGCGGACCAATTTCGCGCGCATCTCAGAGGGAAGAGCTTCGACCTCGGCATCCACAACTTCATTGAGTGTTTCAACGGTCCATTTCATGCTCAATATACCACAAAAGATATATTTCTTCGAAAAGGCGGTGCGTTTGCAGAATCAGTTTTCCCCGGAGTGCAAGCCGCCGGAGCCGGCCTGGAACTCGATGTTGCCGTGCTCGCCGTCGGGCGAGTGGGGGCAGTTCCAGAGGCAGGCGCCGCAGTGGACACACTTTTCGCGCTCGAAGGCGGGCGCGCCGTCGGGGCCGGGGGCGATGGCCTGGCCCGAGCACATGGCGATGCAGGTTTTTTCCACGCAGGCGATGCAGCGCTGGCGGTCGAGAAAGACGACGTGGTCGGCGTAGCCGGGCATGGCCTGGACCTTGCCGCCCATCAGCAGCGCGTCCTGATGCGTGACGAGGAGACGGCCGTCGAAGGGAACTTCCGGCCAGCCGCGCGCGGTCAGGAGGGCGTCGTGGAGCGGGCGGCCGGTTTCAAGCGCGGCCGCGGCGGCCGCTTGCAGGTCGAGCGCGGCCTCGCTGCCGGACGGAACCGAGCGTATCTGCCGGGGCGCGGGCGGAATCTTGGCGCCCAGTGCGAGGCGGCCGCCGGTCAGCCCGGCCAGGCCCATCCCCACAAGGCCGCGGACGAATCCCTTGTGAAAACCGTTGCGGGCGTTGCGTGCCTGGCGCGCGCCGCGCTCGACCCAGCTTGCGCGGCGGCGTTTTTCGTAGGTTTGGGCGAGATTTTCCTGCGAAAACGGCTGCCCGGAGCGAAGAATTTCCAGAACGGCCTCGCCCAGTTGCACGCCGGTGGTCCAGGCCTCGTCCACGCCGGAGCCGGTGAGCATGTTCGTCGAGCCGGAGCCTTCGCCGATGCGGGCGAATCCGTCGCCGGAGAGGAACGGCTCGCCGTGCTGGCCGGATTCTTCGAGAGACTTGGCGCCCCAGGAGCGCAATGTGCCGTCCTTGAGGTAGCGCCAGAGCGCGGGATGCTGAATGTAGTGCTGCAGGTAGCGATAGACGGTGCGCTGCGGGTTGCCGAGCCAGGAGGGAACGAAGATGCCGACCGAGGCCAGCCGCTCGGGATGCACGTAGAGGAAACCGAAGATCTCCGGCTCCGGGAAACCGAAGGTGTGCCAGACGGTTCCGGCTTCGAGCGGAGTATCTTCCGGCAGTTCGAGGACGAACTTCATGCCGAGAGCCCACTCGCGGCGGGCATGGCCCTTCGGCAGGCCGAAGCGCTCATCGAGCCGCTGGCCGATCGCGCCGACCGGACCGTCGCCGAAGACGGTCAGTTGCGCGCGCACGTCCATGCCGGCCAGGAATCCCTCGGCGGGCGCGCCAAGTTGATCCACG
>JAJYFB010000058.1 GCA_021785495.1 Acidobacteriota bacterium
TCGACGCCGATCTGGAAGCGATTGGGGATCCATTTCTGAAGCAGGCGCTGATGCTGGCCGTGGACGGCACCGAGCCGGCCGATCTGCGCAACATCATGCGCCTGAGCCTGGATTCGCTGACCGACGCCGAGGAACGGCTGCCGGCGGTCTTCGAGTCGGCGGGAGGATTTTCGCCGACCATCGGCATTCTGGGCGCGGTGCTGGGGCTGATTCAGGTGATGCAGCACCTGGATAACATCAACGAGGTGGGCAAGGGCATCGCCGTGGCGTTTGTGGCCACGATCTATGGCGTGGGCATCGCCAATCTCTTCTTTTTGCCATTCGCCGGCAAGATGCGGTTGCGCGTACACAGCAGCCACCGGCGGCGCGAGATGATGCTGGAAGGCGTGATCTCGATCCTCGAAGGCATGAATCCGCGGATGCTCGAGATCAAGCTGTCCGGCTTCGTGAATGGCGAGAACCCGAAGAAGAAGAAGGAGCAGGCGGCATGAAGCGCATTGTGCCGCACGGCCGCGTCAGCCATGAGCGGTGGCTGGTGTCGTATGCCGATTTCATCACGCTGCTGTTTGCGTTCTTCGTGGTGCTCTACGCCTTTGCGCGCGCCGATCATCAGAAGCAGACGCAGGTGGTCGCGGCCATCAATCAGGCGCTGCACAGCTCGACCTCTTCGGCCAGCGCGGAGGCGCAGGATACGCAGCCGGTGGCCGTCGCCGGCGAACGATGGCTGACGCCGATGCAGGTGAAGTACGACCTGGGCCGGATGCAGCACGACCTTTCCCAGGCCCTGGCGCAGCAGATCGCCGCAAAGACGGTGGCGCTCGAAATGGGCCCCGACGGGCTGGTGATCAGCCTGCGCGAGGCGGGATTTTTTGATTCCGGCTCGGCCGCGCCCAAGCCCGCGGCGATGCCGACGCTGCGCGCCATTGCCGCGCGGCTGAGCGGAACGCCCTACGATCTGCGCATCGAGGGCCACACGGACAATGTGCCGATCCACACGCCCCAGTTCGACTCGAACTGGGAGCTCTCCTCGGCGCGCGCCACGAGCATCGCCCGCCTGTTTCTGGAGCTGAAAGCGATTCCGCCGGAGCGGATCTCGGCCGCGGGCTATGCCGAGTATCATCCGGTGGCCTCGAATGACACGGCCGCCGGCCGGGCCATGAATCGCCGCGTGGACCTGGTGGTTCTGCCGCGCGCCAAACTCGACTTTGCCGCCAGCGCCGGCGCGCAGCCGTCCGGCCCCTGGCGGAAGATTACGGAGCCGTGAGCGGGGTTGGCGGGGATTGCGGGGGTGGGTAGGGCGTCATACCGCAACCGACAGATTGCGCCTCGACCGCATCGGGAAAAGCTTGCGATCCTGACGATGGACAAGAGGCGGCAAGTCTGGAATGACTCCGGTGCGTGAAAGCCTGCATTGCAGCGTCACGCCCAACTCCGCCCACCACGCCGACGCCGCTCGCTCCGCTGACTCATCCCGCCACGGTCAACTCTTCTTCAAGCTGCTGTTTGCGGTAGAGGCTTGCGTAGTAGCCGTCGCGGGCGAGCAACTCCTCGTGACCGCCCAGCTCGACGATCCGGCCCTTGTCGAGCACGGCGATCCGGTCGGCGTTGCGCACCGTGGAGACGCGGTGCGAGATCAGAATCGTCGTCGTCGCCGCCGTGTACGCGCGCAGGCCGCCGAGGATGCGCGCCTCGGTGTACGTGTCCACGCTGGCCAGCGCGTCGTCGAGGATGAGGATCGCCGGCCGCCGCAGGAGGGCGCGCGCGATCGCCGAGCGCTGCTTCTGTCCGCCGGAAAGCGTCACGCCGCGCTCGCCGACCATCGTCTCGAAGCCCTGGGGAAACTCCTCGAACTCTTTGCGGATATGCGCCGCCTCAGCGGCTCGCAGCAGTTCCTCGGCATCGGCACGGGGCGCGCCGAAAGCCAGATTCTCGCGGATCGTTTCGCTGAACAGGAAAGTTTCCTGCGGCACCATGCCGATGCTGCGCCGCAGAACCTCGATCGGAAACTCGCGCACTGGACGCCCATCGATCAGGAGTGCGCCCTCGGGCGCGTCGTAGAGCCGGGGAATGAGGTTCACCAGCGTGGATTTGCCGCTGCCGGTCGGGCCCACGATGGCCAGGCTCGATCCGGCGGGGATATGCAGCGAAACGTCATGCAGCACCGGAAGCCCCGTCGATGGGGCCTCGTCCGTGGCGCGATCGACGGAGTTCGCGCCCGCGCCATCGCCGTAACCGAAGTTCAGATTGCGGAATTCGATCTCGCCTTTGATCTCCATCTCCGCCCCCTGTTCGGAGCCTGAAGCGGCGGAGTCGCGAATCGAAGGCTCGCTCTGGAGCAGTTCGTCGATGCGTTTGACCGAAGCGGTGCCGCGCTGAAAGATGTTCATCACCCAGCCGACGGCGATAATCGGCCAGATCAGCAGGATCATGTAGGTGTTGAAGGCCACGAACTGACCGACCGTGATGCGGTGCGCGAGCACCAGATGGCCGCCGGCCAGCAGCGAAATCACCATCGAGACGCCGAGTACGAATTCGAGCGTGGGCCAGAGCATACCCATCAGTTGCACCAGGCGCAGGGAGCGGCCGATGTATTCGCGGTTGAGGCGCTCGAACTGGGCCATTTGCGTCTCTTCGCGCGCAAAGGCGCGGATCAGCCGCACGCCGGAGTAATTTTCCTGGGCATGGGCGGAGATATCCGAAAAGCTGGCCTGAATGCGCTCGAACCGCTGATGAATCTTGCCGCCTACATACTGCACGAAGATACTCACGAACGGCGCCGGCGCCAGCGCCACCAGCGTCAGCCAGGGGCTGATGCGCAGCATGAACGCCAGCGCGAAGAGGCTGAGAAAGATGGTGTTGGCGCTGTACATCAGCCCAGGGCCCAGCAGCATGCGCACGGCGTTCAGGTCGTTCGTCATGCGGGCCATGAGGTCGCCCGTGCGATAGCGCCCGTAGAAACCCGTGTCCTGCGCTTCGAGCTTTTGGAAGAGATCGTTGCGCAGGTCGAACTCGATGTCGCGCGAGATGCCGATCAGCACCCAGCGCTGCGCGTACATGAAGACGCCCTTGACGAGGTTGATGGCGATCAACAGCAGGGCCAGCAGCAGAATGTGCCGGCGGGTGGTTCCGTTGCGAATGGCGTCGATGGCCATGCCCAGCACCGCCGGGAAAAGCACGGCGACGGTGTTCGTCGAGACGCTGGCCAGCACGCCCCGCAGGTAGCCCCAACGGTAACGGCGCAGATAAGGAAAAAGCGGGGCAAGGTCAGCGACCATGGCTCCATTGTACGGGTTCCTTGATGGGGCGCGTTCGGGCAAAGCCACGGTTGACGGGGTTGTGCGGACGGGGATCGGCTACTTTGCGCTTGCGGCGGCGTGGGCGGCAGCCTGCCGCGGGAAGGTTGCGGAGACATGCGGCGCGGGGTGTAACGGCCCTGTGGACGGCTGCATGGTGACGATCAGCGCTTCGGCGGGTCTGGAGCCGGCGCAACGGTAGGAGTGTGGCGCACCGGCGTCAAAATAGACGGCGTCGCCCGTGCTGAGCAGGGCTTCCTGGCCGCCGTGCCGGACCGTCAGTTCGCCGGCGAGAACATAGAGAAATTCAAAGCCCGCGTGCAGATGCGACTTTGGCTCGACTTCGGCCGGCAGCGGCACAAACTCGGCAAAGTAGGGGTCCATATGCCGGTCGGGCACCATGTAGCCCAAGCTCTCGAAGCTGTAGGTGGGCGGCTCGACGCCGGTCTGAGGCATGCGTACGCGGTCCCGCCGTCGATGAACGCGAAAGATGGCGGCGGGCTCGGACTCGAAAAAATACGAGAGATCCTTCGAGAAGACCATGGCGATGCGCGCCAGGTTACGCAGCGTGGGCACCACACGGCCCGTTTCGAGTTGCGAAAGGAAGCTCGCCGACAGCCCTGTGTGCTGGCCAAGTTCGACCAGGCCCATCGATTTTTTGAGGCGCAACCGGCGAATGCGCTCGCCCAGATGCTTGTCCTCGATGAACCGTTCGGCGGCATCGGCGTCGGCCTGGGTCTTGTGCATCTGTTCGCCGTTGGCCGTCAGTGGTTCGCTCATGCCGGGTTCCCTTGTTGCGCGTCTCTGCCCGTAGCCCGCGCATTCTGCGCGCAATCACAGCCAGCGAAGCTTTTCTGCGCTACAAACACTTTTTCTGCGTGACAAACAGATTGAACGAACGCGAGTTAAGGCACAGAACGAGGTCTTCGCCTGACTGATTCTACCGCGCCGCCGTGAAGTTTGTAGCCCGATTTGCGTGCTTCTCCCTTGGGGCGCTTGCAAAATGCAGTTCCGGTGCATTGAAGCCACGGGCAACCTGCAACATCCAGAGGCGATTTTCTCTCAGGGGTTCAACCGGCCGCTGAAACACTTCAAATGGGAGGCGAAAGTGGCAAGGCGCCAGCCGACAGGAGGCGGATACTCAAGGGCGGTTTGATCTTCCGGCAAAGTGGGCTTCGATCTCTTCCAGAGTTTTACCCTTGGTTTCGGGCAGGAAAAACGCCGCCGTGACGAGGTAGACCACGGTGCAGCCGGCGAAGAAAAAGAACATTGCGGCGTAGCCGTGCCGGCCGGCGAAGGGCAGAAAGATGGCGGCCAGCACGGTCGAGACCATCTGGTTGAGAACAAGCGCCATGCTCATGCCAGCCGAGCGGATGCGCGTGGGCATCAGCTCGCTCAGGGCCAGCCAGACGCAAACGCCGGGACCGAAGGCGAAGGCGGCCATGAAGACAAAAAGAGCGAGCGCGACCCTCCATCCATGGCTGGTACTGGGCACTTCGGCGATGGTGGCGCGATCGATGCGCAACGGCGCCGTGCGCGCAGCGTCCAGACGGCCGAAGGGGTTCTTGAAGAAGGCCAGAACGCGGTTGGCGGGCAGGCAATCGCCGCGGTCGATCTCGATCGGATGGGCCGAAGGGCCGGTGGAGCGGACGAAGCTGGTGGACGCGGTGAAGTTTCCGTAAGAGTAGATGACGCCGAGCGAGGCGCGGCGGCTGTCGATCCGGCCGCCGGCGGCGGCAGCCAGCAGCTTGTCGGCTGCGGCTGCGTCGAAGCGCAGATGCAGTTGTTGATCGGGCGTCACCATGGCTTGTAGCTGAGCGGTGACGTTCCGGCCAGCCTGTTCGCTGGCGCGAAAGAGCAAGCCCACGGCGGCCATCGAGACGACGATGCCCGCCGTGCCGGCGACGAGCAGGAACTTGCGCCCTTTGCGATCCACCAGAATCAAGCCGCCGAGGGTGAACAGGAAGTTGAGGGCCATGAAGATCGCGTAGCCCCAGTGGGCCGCAAGGTCGGAGAGGCCGCTTTGCCGCAAAATGTCGGTGTTATAGGCGATGATCGAGTTGACGCCGGTGGCCGTGTTGCAGGCCAGGATGGTGCAGGCCAGCAGAAAGGGAACCACGTATTTGCGGCGCAGCAGCGGGTCTTGCCGTTTGCCTTGATCGGCGGCGACGGCGGCGCTGCTGCGTGCGGCTTCCATTTCGCCCAGTTCGAGTGCGGCCTGCTCGTCGTTGCAGGCGCGCATGAGCGAGGCCAGAGCCTTGTCCTTGCGGCCGCGTTGGAAGAGCCAGCGCGGCGACTCGCCCACCGCCAGACTGCCGAGCAGAAACAGAAGGCCGAAGGGCAGAGCCGCCCAGAAGAGATTGCGCCAGGCATGATCCTTGTAGGCGAACAGCGCCTGCGCGTTGCCCGTGGCGGCGACGGCCTGCACGCGGTAGCTGAAGTAGATGCCCATCAGGGCGGCAAAGAGCATGGAGGCGACGGGCAGCCATTGAAAGACGCCCGCGCCGCGGCCGCGCCGGTTGGCGGGCAGGCACTCGGCCAGATAGAGCGGAACGACGACGCCGATCAGGCCCGCGCTGACGCCCTCGAGCAGCCGCCCCGCGAGCAACTGCGCAAAGCCGTGCGAAAGCGCAATGGTGGGAATGCTCAGGACAAAGACCACGCCGCAAAGATTCATCAGCGGCTTGCGGCCCATCCAGTCAGCCAGCAGACCGGCGAAGAGCGTGGAAAAAACCGCGCCGAGCAGCATGGCGGCGACAACGATCGACAGTTCGGCGGGCTGCAGGCCGGAGGTGTCCTTCAAGTACGGAAGCGCGCTGCCGACGATGCCGATGTCCATGCCGTAGAGCAGCCCGCCCAGGCCGGCGACAGCGAGCAGAAGCGCGTTGTACTTGCGGATCGCGGCAGCCGCGCCGTGTGGATTCGAGCCGGTTGTTGTCATGGCCGCACCTTTTCCTGAACCGCGATTCCGCCGGGAACGTGCAGGCGGATTCCTTGCAGAAGCAAGCGGAGAATCCAGTTTACAATGATTGTTTGAGGTTGAAACGATCATTTCTTATAGAGAAGGGGGGGCAGCCTTGGATTCCGTTCATCGACCCGCCCACTCGACCGGCTGCGCCATGGCGGCATTCGCGGTTTGTCTTGCGCTTTCCGCGCGCGCTTCGGCGCAGACCCTGGTCAAGCTGTTGCCCGCTCCGCGCGAGGCCCACTTCGGCCAGACGGTCAGCCTTCCGGCGCGCGTCCTGGTCGCCGTTCCCGGCCATCACGCCGACGACGAATTTGCCGCGCGCGATCTGGAGCAGGCCATGGCGCGGACTGCGCCAACGGCGGGCGAGACGCACGCAGCCGGGCGCGCTGTGTATCGCGTCACGTTGCTGCGCAAGGAGAGCGCGGAGGCCAAGGCCGCGCTCGATCGCGCCAGGCTGGCCTTCGAGCCGGCGATGGATGCGGAGGGGTACGTTCTCCTGGTCGAGCCGCGCGAGGCCTGGATTGTGGGCGCAACCGGAGCGGGCGTTTTTTACGGTGTGCAAACCTTCGAGCAGATGCTGCCGCTGCCGGGTGCGCCGCGCGTGCTGGCCACGGGGACAGTGCGCGACTGGCCGGCAATGCGCTATCGCGGCATCAGCGATGATCTTTCGCGCGGCCCGTTCCCCACGCTGGCCTTTCAAAAACACCAGGTTCGCGTCTTCGCCTCGCTCAAAATCAACCTCTATTCGCCGTACTTCGAGCACACGCTGCTCGATCCCGGCCAGCCGCTGCCCGCGCCTCCGGGGAGCAGACTCACGCCGGCCGAGGCCAGAGAACTGGTCGCCTACGCCCGTCAGTATCACGTAACGATCATTCCCGAGCAGGAGTCCTTCGGCCATCTGCATCCGGTGCTGAAGTACGAACTTTACCAGGAGATGGCCGAGACGCCGCACGGTTACGTGCTTGCGCCGGGCGCACCCGGAACGCTGCCGCTCATCCAGGACTGGTTCAACCAGATTGCCGCCGAGTTTCCCTCGCCGTTTCTGCATATCGGCGCCGACGAGACCTTTGATCTTGGCGTTGGCCGCACGCATGAAGCGGTCGAGCAAAAGGGCTACGGGCCGGTTTATATCGACTTCCTGACGCAGATTCACGCGGCGCTGGCCCCGCTGCATCGCCGCCTGCTCTTCTGGGGCGACATCGGCGACGCCCATCCCGACGCCGTCTCCGCGCTGCCAAAAGACATGATCGCCATTCCGTGGGATTACTGGAACACCAGCGGTTTCGACAAGGAGATTGAGCCCTTCGCGAAGAATGGCATCGAAACCTGGGTTGCGCCCGGCGACGCCAACTGGAACGAGGTCTATCCCGACGACAAACTCGCGCTCGGGAACATTCAGGGCTTTATCGCCGATGGCCAGCGGTTGGGCGCGACCGGCGCGCTGACGACCGTCTGGAACGACGACGGCGAGGGCCTCTTCAACATGGATTGGTACGGCGTGCTCTTCGGCGCCGTAGCCGCCTGGCAGCCCGGTGCAAGCTCCATCGCCGACTACCAGGAGGCCTACGGACAGGTCTTTCATCGCGACGCCAGCGGCAAGATCGACGCCGCCGAAAAAGAGCTGATGGCCGCCGGGGAGTCCCTTCACGCCGCGAAAACCGGCTTGACCAGCGATGAACTTTTCTGGATCGATCCCTGGAGTGCGCAAGGGCAGGCGGCAGGGCAAAAACTCCTGCCGCAGGCGCACGATCTGCGCATGCACGCCGAAGAAGCCATCGTGCTCATCGAGCAGGCGCAGGCCGCCCATACGCAGCTCGCCGAGCCCGACGCGCTGGCCGCCATGGACCTGGGCGCGCGGCGTCTCGACCTGATCGGCCTCAAGTTTCAACTTGCCCAGGAGATGGCTTCCAGTTACGCGCAGGCCGTTCTGCAGCAGCACGATCCAGCGCAGCGCCAGGCCATTGGCAATCGGCTCGAAGAGATTGCCGGCTACAACGGCCGCTGCACCGACCTGCGCGATGGCTATTCGGCCCTCAAGGCCGAGTACAGCCAGGTCTGGCTGACGGAGAACCGTGCCTACTGGCTCAACAACGTCACCGTGCGCTACGACCTCGCAATCGAGCTCTGGCAGAAGCGCGCGGAACGGATTCGAGCTGTCCTGCGCGATTGGGACAACGGCCACGATCTGCCCCCGGCGCTTCCAGCAGATGACCGCCTTGGCCCGGAATGATCCCGCCCGTGCGTCCCTTGCAACCTGCAATCGACGATCGCAGGATTGGAAAGCGCAGGACGTGAGCCGTGCCGTATAACCCTTGAAATAAAGGGTTCTTAGCCCTTAATGGAGAGACTTTTCCCTGGAGATCCTCCGTAACTGAATTTTGCAAGCGGCTGCTTTGCAATGCACCGGCTCTGCTTGGGCCGTGCGCGAAAGGCTTTGGTCAATCGGCACTCTGCTATTCTGAAACGTTTGCTTGTCGAGAAAGCGGACAAGGCGCGCAACGGACGCCTGGCCGGAGGGAGGAACGAATGCCGGAACATCGAGGACGACAGCATCACCGGGACCGCGTGGCCGAGGCGCTGCGCGAGGAGATCAGCGTGCTGATCGAAGGCGAACTGATCGACCCGCGCATCGATTTCTGCCACGTCAGCGAGGTAGCGCTCGATCCGGGTGGCAAATCGGCGCGCGTTTACGTGGCTCTTGACAGCACGGCGAAGGAGATTGTCAAGGCCGAGGAGGAGACCATCGCCGGGCTGGAAGCCGCCAAGGGATTCATTCGTCACGAGTTGCGGGAGCGGTTGGGCGTGCGTCACGTGCCCGAATTGAGCTTTCACGCCGACCGCTCCGGCCGTTTTCAGGCGCGCATCGAGGAACTGATGCGCCGTTCGCGCAAGCCCGGCCGCCGGCCCTCGGCAGGGTGATCGTCCCTTGTCGGCGAAATCTGTTAGCCTTGTCCCTGTCGCGGCAGGGCAAGCGATTTTGCACCTTAAAGAGCGCAGGCTGGGGTCCGGCGGAGCATTGCGCATGGAGCCCGCGCCGGTCGACCGGCCAAGCGTCTGAGAATCCCGCCCGCCCGAGCGGTGGGCCTGTGGAGCCATGGATTTGATGGGAGATACCGTGGAACCTTCGGAGTCCGGCCATGCGCCTGGTTGGCGTTGGCGCGTTCCACGCCGCGCCACGCTCGGCGAAGCAGCGGTCTTTCTCTTTTTTACCGTCTTTTTCCTGATCTACGGGCTGACGCCGTTGCTTGGCGGCGATGGGCTGGGACTGGCCGGAGCCGACGAACCGCGCTACGCCCAGATTGCCCACGAGATGCTGGCCCGCTTCGATGCGGCGCACACGCTCCACGCGCGCCTGAGCGCCTGTGTCACGCCCTATCTGTACGGGCGTCCGTGGCTGGAAAAACCAGCGCTCTATTATTGGCGCGCCATGTTCTTCTTTCAGGACTTCGGCGTGCATGACTGGAGCGCCCGTCTGCCCTCGGCCACCTTCGCCTTCATCATGGCGGCGCTCATCTACCTGCACATGCGGCGATTTCGCCCTGGCGGCCATCTGGACGCCGCGCTGATTACGGTGGCCTGCGCCGGAATCATGGGCTTCGCCCGCGGCGCCTCTACGGACATGCAGATGGCCGCGCCGTTGGCCATCGGGCTGCTGGGCTGGTACGCGTGGTACGAGACCGGCTCCAAATTCTGGCTCTATGACATTTACTTCTTCACCGGCCTGGCCACGCTGGCCAAGGGGCCGGTCGCGCCCTTCCTGGCGTTGCTGATCATCGCCGCCTTTGCTTTTCTCCGCAAGGAGTGGAGCATCCTGCGCCGTTCGCTCTGGTGGCCGGGCATTGCGCTGTACTTTGCCATGGTGCTGCCGTGGTTTGTCGCCGTGCAGCATCAAAACCCTACTTTTTTCCGCGAATTCTTCCTGCAGCATAATCTGGAGCGCTTCGCCACGGATCGCTACCACCATACGCAGCCTTTTTGGTACTACTTTGCCGTGGTGCTCGTGGCGCTGATGCCCTGGAGCGTGCTGGCGGTGCGCGCGCTCATCGACGGCGTCCAGACCTCGGTGGCCGAGTGGCGGCTGCGGCGCTCCTGCTCCGGCTGTCCCCAGCCTTCGCGAACCGGCGATGCCTTCCCGGAGTTTCTTGTCCTGTGGGCGCTGATTCCCATCCTCTTTTTCTCCTTCTCGAAGTCCAAGCTGCCGGGATACGTTCTGCCCGCGATTCCGCCCATCACGATTCTCACCGGCGACTATCTCTTTCGCCGCCGCAAGGCGGGGATTTGCCGCGGACTGCTCTGGGGTCATGCCGCATTGTGCGGCACGATGACCTTCGTCATCCTGCTGATGCCGTGGTTTGTGGCGCATAGCTTCGTCATGCCGCCCAGTCACGCGCTGGCCGCCGCCGCGCTGGCCGCCATCGGGGCGGCTCTGCTGATTCTTGCCGTGGCCAGAAGCAAAGGAGTGGCGTGGCTGCGGCCGGCCACCTGCTGGATTCTTGTCGTCCTGGTGCTCTTTGTCTGCGGCGTGGGCCCGTTCTTCGGAGTTCCCGCCATCGCCGCCACCAAGCACACGATTCGCCTGCTGGATCGCTCGTACTCGGCGCGTCCGCTGGCGCAAACGCTGGACCAGATTGCCCCGCCCGGTGAAACCGTTGCCGTCTTCCGTGTGCGTCGCGACGTGGAGTACGGCCTGGCCTTTTATCGCAACCACCCGGTCGTTAGCTACGAAGAGGACGGCGTTCCCGCCGGCCAGCACATCCTGGTGGCGCGGGTGCAGGGCCGCCATGGCGCGGATCTGGGCACGCAAACCGCCCTGGAGGAACTGCTGCAGGGCCGTCCCTGCCAGGAACTCTTCCGCTGGCCCGAGCAAGGGCTGGTGATTGATCTGGTTGGAGCCCGGTGAAGCGGTTCCCCCGGCAGGCAGGGCAAACGCATTTCAGCTTGCGGGATGATTTTGTTTGGAAAGGGCACGGCTTCAGCCGTGCCCTTTCCAAGCTGTTCCGGGCGGCCATGCGAAATCCAAATGCGTTTGCCCTGCCCCGGCGCACGTTGCGTTTGCTCCCCGCGGCCCACTGTGCTAACCTTGAGTCCTGTGCCGTAGACGCGGAAGTGGTTGTGTGTTCGCGTTGAGAATGGCGCTCCGGACGGGTTTTGCGGGTTCCGAGCTGGCGTAGCTCAGCTGGTAGAGCATCTGATTTGTAATCAGAGGGTCGGGGGTTCAAATCCCTTCGCCAGCTCCAACAGAAAGCCGAAACCGGGCGTCAAAACGGCGAAAGTTTTTCCGGCGCACGGAGTTGCTGAGCGCCGGACCTGTCCTTCGCGTGATCCCTCTTCAGGCGCGGGCTTGCGATCCCGGAAGACTCCGGCGGTTGCGGCGTGCGCGGAAAGAGATCGGGCGCGGGACGGGACAACTGGGCACAGGTGGCCGAGTGGTTAATGGCAGCAGACTGTAAATCTGCCGCTCCTTGGAGCTACGGAGGTTCGAATCCTCCCCTGTGCACCAGAAAAACAGGGACTAGGGACGTAGGGACTGGGGACTAGGGAATTGCGGCGCAGTCGGCGTCGCGCGGTGGGCGATGGGCGTCGGCTTGGAGAACGGCAAGATGAACCGCTCCGGCGACTCTCTCGACCGCAAGTTTTGGGCGGCCATGGCGTTGTATGCTGGCTTGGCCATCGCGGCTTGGTATAGCATTGGCGAGGGATCGATCCTCGTCAGCGGCCGGCCGGTGGAGATTCGCCTGGTGCCGTTGCTTGTGCTGGGCGCCCTGGCGGTGAAGACGGTTTTGGCCCGGCAGGCGGAGAGGATTCGCCGGCAGGGCGAGAAAGACTAGCGATTCGCTTCTCGCGCGATTCCGGAGCGAAGCTGCTGCAACGGTGCAGCAGGCACTGGAACCGGCAGAATGGCGCGAGTCGCCAGAGGCTGGAAGCAAGTCGCTAAGGTTTAGCGGGCTGATGTAGCTCAGTTGGTAGAGCACTCCCTTGGTAAGGGAGAGGTCACCAGTTCAATCCTGGTCATCAGCTCCAGAGATGGAGCTTCTAGTTATTCGCTTCTAGCTTGTGTGGAGCCGCACGAATTGAATGTGTAGCAGGCGCGAGCGGGACAAGCTGGAAGCGGGCGGCTAGAAGCTGGAAGCTGTTTTACGGGCGGGAGTAACTCAGTGGTAGAGTCACAGCCTTCCAAGCTGTTGGTCGCGGGTTCGAGTCCCGTCTCCCGCTCCAGAAAGACGGCGTCTGAGCAGTTAGCTCCTGGTTTTTCGCTGCCGCGGCGCTGAAATGAAGTGAATCCGGCGGAAGTCATCAAGATGAGCTGGAAGCTGGAAGTTAGCGGCTGGTAGCTGAGGTTGAGGATTTGGCGTACGAACAGGCGATGATCGCGGTCCAGGACGAGCCAGGGTTTGCGCAGTTGCATGCGGCCATTGATGCCGCTTTCGACGCGCGCGACGTGGAGGTTTTTCTCCATCGCGTGAAGAAGTCCCGGCTGCGCATCCGCGACTATGAAGGGATTCTGGCGCGGGGACTGTTGGGCAAAGCGGCGGCCGCGCTCTACCAGGCGCTGCCGGTCTCCGATCAGGCGCTGACGCGCGAGCGTTACCTGCGGCTGGTCGAGGCGGTGCCCACGGACCTGCGGCAGCGGTATTTGAAGGCGTTTGCGTATTACTGAAGGATTTCCGGCAGGCTCGTCAGCCTTTGCAAAACAGACTGCGGACTGCGGACCATGCGGATTGTCGTGGAGCTGGAGCCGGAATGCCGGCGCTCCGAGGCAGGAAAAGCTAGAAGCTGGCAGTTCGAGGCTGGTTTCTAAAAAGCGATGAAAGGGATTCAGGACTTTTATGGCGAAGGAAAAGTTTGATCGCACGAAGCCGCATGTGAATGTGGGAACGATTGGGCACATCGATCACGGCAAGACGACCTTGACGGCGGCGATTACGAAGGTGCTGTCGAAGCATAATCCGAAGATCACGTTCCGGTCGTTCGACTCGATCGACAACGCGCCGGAAGAGCGGGAGCGCGGCATCACGATCGCGACGGCGCACGTGGAGTACGAGACGGCGAACCGTCACTACGCGCACGTGGACTGCCCCGGTCACGCCGACTACATCAAGAACATGATCACGGGCGCGGCGCAGATGGACGGAGCGATTCTGGTGGTGGCGGCCACCGACGGGCCGATGCCGCAGACCAAGGAGCACGTGCTTTTGGCGCGGCAGGTGGGCGTGCCGTACATCTGCGTGTTTCTGAACAAGTGCGACGCGGTCGAGGATGCGGAGCTGATCGACCTGGTCGAGATGGAAGTGCGCGAGCTGCTGACCAAGTACCAGTTCCCGGGCGACGACGTGCCGGTGATTCGCGGCTCGGCGCTGGGCGCGCTGAACGGCGAGGCGCAGTGGGAGGCGAAGATCGACGAGCTGATGGAGGCGGTGGACAAGTACGTGCCGCGTCCGGACCGGGCCGTGGATCTTCCGTTCCTGATGCCGATCGAGGATATTTTCTCGATCTCCGGGCGCGGCACGGTGGTGACGGGCCGCATCGAGCGCGGCAAGGTGAAGGTGGGCGAGGACGTGGAGATCGTCGGCTTCCGCGAGACGCGCAAGACGGTGTGCACGGGCGTGGAGATGTTCAAGAAGCAGCTCGACGAGGGCATGGCCGGCGACAACGCGGGCATCCTGCTGCGCGGCACGCCGAAGGAAGACGTGGAGCGCGGGATGGTGCTGGCCAAGCCGGGCTCGATTACGCCGCACACCACGTTCAAGGGCTCGGTGTACGTGTTGAGCAAGGAAGAGGGCGGCCGTCACACGCCGTTCTTCAAGGGATACCGTCCGCAGTTCTACTTCCGCACGACGGACGTGACGGGCGTGGCGGAGCTGCCGGCGGGCGTGGAGATGGTGATGCCGGGCGACAACGTGGAGCTGACCATCGAGCTGATCACGCCGGTGGCCATGGAAAAGGGTCTGCGCTTTGCCATCCGCGAAGGCGGCCGCACGGTGGGCGCCGGCGCGATCTCGGAGATTATCAAGTAGCGAGTGGTCAGTGGCAAGTTGTCAGTGATCAGTTGTCAGTTGTCAGTTGGGAGCGCCGCGGGAAAGTTGCAGTGGCTGCCGAAGCAAGGAAAGAACTGACAACTAACGACTGACAACTGTGACGAGAACGACCCGAAGGGGAGCAAACAATGCGGGAAATCATCACGATGGAATGCACGGCGTGCAAGGAGCGCAACTACTCCACGACCAAGAACAAGAAGACCGTGACGGGTAGGTTGGAGTTGAAGAAGTTCTGCAAGCGCTGCCGCAAGCACACCGGGCACAAGGAAGCGAAGTAAGAACGGCAGTTGTCAGTGTTCAGTTGTCAGTGGTCAGTAGCGGACGTTGCAGGAGAGGCGAAAGCCTGGACCATGCTACCGCGGTTCTGACAACTGACAACTGACAACTGATAACTGTTTTACAGGGGCGTAAGCTCAACGGTTAAACTGCCGGTCTCCAAAACCGGACTTGGGGGTTCGAATCCCTCCGCCCCTGCCAGGTTTTTCGTTGTCCGTGAGCAGTTGTCCGTTTCCAGCCAGCGCATCGGCTGGAAAGATGAATGGGCTTCTTCCGGCGAGCAATACGGACCACGGACAACAGAGAACGGATGACTGAGGTTTTTTAACATGGCGACGAAAGCATTGGCGAACGGCGAGAACGATCCGTTCAAGAAGCCGCAGGTTCTGACAGGCGCGGCGGAGAAGTGGGCCGAGTTCACCGGCTTTTTGCACGACGTGCGCGCCGAGATGCGCAAGGTGGTTGCGCCGGGCTGGAAGGAAGTGCGGACCACGACCGGGGTCGTCCTCTTCGCGGTGTTTTTCTTTGGCGCCTACTTCTTTATCGTCGACGGGATCTTTCAGCAGGGGATGCACACGCTGTTGAAGAGTCTGGGCGGAGTTGCGCAATAGCCCGGGCCAGCCGGACCGGCCAGCCCGGAATTGAGAGCGGAATGACTGAGGATTTGGAACAACCCGTCAACCAGGAACCCGAAGCCGAGCTGCGCCAGGCGCAGGCGGGCGAGGGCGTCGAGGGCGAGCCCGCGCGCAATCCCAACTTCAAGTGGTACATCCTGCACGCCTATTCGGGCTTCGAGCGCAAGGTGCGCGAGTCGATCGAGAGCCGCGTGCAGGCCTTCGGACTGAAGGACCGCGTGGGCCGCGTGATGATTCCCCTTGAGCCGGTGACTGAAATCATCAACGGCAAGAAGCGCACCGTCGAGCGCGTCTTTCTGCCCGGCTATGTTCTGGTGGAGATGGAACTCGACAACGACCTTTGGCACGTGCTCAAGGAGACGCCGAAGGTGACCGGCTTCCTCGGCACCGGCGATAAGCCCGTGGCGCTCAGCGAGGAAGAGGTCAGTTCGATCCTCTTCCGCAGCGAGACCTCCAAAGAGAAGCCGCGGCTCAAGATTCGCTTCGAGAAGAACGAGCAGGTGCGCATCACCGACGGACCGTTCGCCAACTTCAACGGCGTGGTGGACGAGATCAACGAAGATCGCGAGACCCTCAAGGTGATGGTCACCATCTTCGGACGTTCCACGCCGGTCGAAATGGAATTCGGCAAGGTCGAAAAGATTGTGTAACTGCAGCTTTCAGCTACTAGCTTCTAGCTTCTAGCCAGGCGTCGGCCTAGCAGGCCCTGGTTTGAGGCAAACGCTGAATCCGCAGTGCCAAAATTCGCAAGAAAAACGATCAGCTTGTAGCTAGAAGCTAGGAGCTAGAAGCTGGTCCCGAAGGGACCATTCATGGCGCCTCCAAAGAAAGTTCAAGGATACGTAAAACTCCAGATCGAAGCCGGCAAGGCGACGCCAGCGCCGCCGGTCGGCCCCGCGCTCGGCCAGGCGCAGGTCAACATCATGGAGTTCTGCAAGCAGTTCAACGCCCGCACGCAGAACAAGGAGATGGCCGGCCTGATCATTCCGGTCGTCATCACCGTCTACGGCGACCGCA
>JAJYFB010000059.1 GCA_021785495.1 Acidobacteriota bacterium
ATCCGGGATTGGCCAGAGTTCGAGGGCATCGCTGGCATCCTCAACTCGTTCCTTTTTCGCTACGACACGCGCGAGAAGATTCTTGACGAACGTGAGCGGCTGGAGTTCTATGGTTATCCAGCCAATTATCTGGAGACCTATCGCGCGGCCATCGAGAAGGTGACGCTGGCCGACGTGACAGCCGCCGCGAAGAAATATGTTCACCCGGAGAAACTGGCGGTACTTGTTGTCGGCAACGGCGCGGAGATCAAGCCCCCTGTCGATGCGCTGGGACTGGGCGCACCGCACTCCATCGACATCACGATTCCGCTGCCCGTGCGGCCGCAAGCTGGCGTGGCCGGCACGCAAAAGCCTTGAGGGAGAAAGCCCGCATGTTTTCCTGGCTGCATCACAAGGTGAGAACGACCCCCTGGCTTGGCCGGCTGGCGTTGCGCGCGATTCCCAACTGGAAGTGGCATCTGCACATCCAGCCGATCGGAAGGTTCGTCATTCGCCTGCGCCAGCACCGCATGTTCTGGCTGCGTCCGCCGTTGATCAATGAAGGCTTGATGCTCGGCAGCCTGCAGCGGCTGGTTCGTCCCGGCGACGCCGTCTACGACATCGGCGCGAACATCGGGCTGTACACACGCATTTTCCTGCAATGTTTCGGCGCCGCGCATGTTTTTGCGTTTGAACCGATGGAGAGCAACCGCCATTTGCTGGCTGAAAATCTGACGATCTCCGGCCTTTCCGCGCAGGTGACGATTCTGGATTGCGCCGTTTGCCATCAGGATGGACCGGCCGGTTTCCAGATCGACGATCTGACCTCGAACACCGGGGCTCTGGATGCGGTGACGCAGGGAGCGGCCTGCGAATCGCGCTCGCAGTATGGACTTCCGCCGGCAACGGCGCAGGTCGCTGCGGCCCGCCTCGATACATTGATTGTCCGGCGGAAACTGACTCCGCCCGCAGTGATGAAGATCGATGTGGAGGGCGCTGAAGCGCTGGTGCTGCACGGCGCAAAGCGGCTTCTGGAAGAGCAGAAACCGCGGCTGGTTATCGAGCTGCATGGCGCCGAACCGGCCCGGCAGACGATCGAGTTTCTAGGGAGCCTCGGCTACTGCTGTTTTGGCTGGGTGCATGGGCGCGATGCGCGCGTTTATCAGGAGATTCATCCGGCCGATCTGGAAACGGTGACCGGTCGCTACATGCTGCCTTGCATCGCCGCATCGACCGTGCGCGAGGATCTTGTCGCGCCGATCGCGGAGTTTATTGCGAGCCCAAGCAGTCAGTCTTCGCCGCGTCAGAACCTGTCGATCCAGCCAATCCGTTGAGCCATTTGCAGAATTCAATTGAGGACAGCAGGGTTAGAAAGGGCACGACGTGAGTCGTGCCGTAAATCGCTTGATATGAATGGGGTCTTTCGCCCTTGAGGAATGTTCTTTTCCCTGTAGATCCACCGAAAAAGATACTTTCCTGCGCCGCCGCGCGCGAGTACACTAGCTGGGACAATGAAAACGTTCCCAGAAATGCGGCGGCTTTTCCCTGCGCTGCCGACGCAGTCTCTACCTTCCGCAGCCCGGCAGCGTGATGCACTGCGTTGCGGAAAGCGGACGCCATAGAGTAAAACGCTTTACAGGCGATGGCGGCAAAACAAAGAAAGGACCAGAAATTGTTCAAAGAATTCATGCGCATTCGGCCGTTACCATTTTTCGTTCGACCTTGCAGAGCGGATGCGCCCCGATGCGTATCGCGCTGGCTGATGGCGACGGCGTTCGGCGTCGGCACACTTGCCTGTCGGCCGGCAATGGCCGCGCAGGCGCAGCCGGTTCCGCCCTCCGTCCGCACGATCGACGTGAATCTCGATCGCACGACCGGACCTGTCGATCGCTTCTTCGATCTCTCGGTCGGCTCCGACTATCCGGGCACGCTGATCCGCGCCGATAGCCAGGCGCAACTGAAGCTGACCGAGGACGAACTCGGCTTTCGCTACCTCCGCTTTCACGCCATCTTTCACGACGTGCTCGGAACCGTGCGCGTTGAAGACGGCAAAATCGTCTACGACTGGACGGGAATCGACAAACTCTACGACGATCTGCTGGCCCGGCGCATCAAGCCCTTCGTCGAACTTGGCTTCACGCCCGAGGCGCTGGCCACCTCGAACCAGACCATCTTTTACTGGAAGGGCAACACCTCGCACCCCAAGCTCGACGGATGGCGCAATCTGATCGCGGCCTTCATTCGCCACATCGAAAGCCGCTACGGCGAGGCCGAGGTGCGTTCCTGGTACTTCGAGGTCTGGAACGAGCCGAATCTCTCCGGTTTCTGGCAGGGCGCGGACCAGAAGGCCTACTTTCAGCTCTACGACGGGACGGCGGAAACCATCCATTCCATCGATCCCGCGCTGCGCGTCGGCGGCCCGGCCACGGCCGGCGCGGCCTGGGTTCCCGAGTTCCTGACGCACGTCAAGCAGAGCGGCGCTCCCGTCGATTTCGTCAGCACGCACACCTACGGTGTGCAGGGCGGATTCCTCGACGAAAACGGAAAAAGCGACACCAAGCTCGATCCCTCGCCCGATGCGATCGTCGGCGACGTGCGCCGCGTGCGCCAGCAGATCGCCGCCTCGCCTTTTCCAAAGCTGCCGCTCTACTTCACCGAGTGGAGCACCAGCTACACGCCGCGCGACTCCGTGCATGACTCCTACGTCAGCGCGGCCTACATCCTGAGCAAACTCAAAGCCTGCCAGGGCCTCGCGCAGGGGATGAGCTACTGGACGTACACCGATCTCTTCGAGGAACCGGGGCCGCCCACCGCGCCGTTCCAGGGGGGCTTCGGGCTGCTGAATCCCGAAGGCATCCGCAAGCCGGCATTTTTCGCTTACAAGTATCTGCACGAACTCCAGGGCGAGAGCCTTGCGACAACCGATCCCCAGGCCATGCTGGCCGTGAAAAACGGCAACCTCACGGCCGTGCTTTGGGACTTCGAGCAGCCGGTGCAGAAGGTCAGCAACCGGCCGTTCTATACCAAGCCGCTCCCGGACCATCCGGCCGCGCCGGTCGAGCTTCATGTGACGCAGCTCGCGCCCGGCGCAGCGTACCGGCTGGAAGTGCATCGCGTCGGCTACCACGCCAACGATGCGTACACGGCGTATCTCGAGATGGGCTCGCCGCAGACGCTCACGCCCGCCCAGATCGCGCGCCTGAACGAGTTGACCCGCGATCGGCCAGAGACGGACAAGATGGTCCATGCCGATTCCCGCGGCAAGGTGGACGCCGCTGTGCCCATGCGCAGCAACGACGTGGTTTTTGTCGCGCTGCAGCGCGTGGTGAAGGATGGCCGCGATCAATGATTTTCACGGCGTTCGCCCGGCGGACGCATCAGCGCAGGTTGCAGTCCGAGGAGAAAACCGGAATTTTATGAACTACCGTCTTACTCATCTATCGCACCTTTGCCGCAGCGCCTGGCCGCTGCTGGCGCTGGCCGCAACTTCGCTGTGCGCCGCCGGACAAACAGCCGAGATTCGTACGCAGCGCGGCACGGCCACAGTGCTTATTGAGCCCTATGCGGCGAACATTGTGCGCGTCAGCATGAGCCTGAGCAAAGACGACGCGCTGGCCGCGCCCGGCTACGGCATCGTCGCCGCGCCTGACGCCTCGGGCTGGGTTCGCCGCTCGGGGCCGCAGGGCGACACACTCGAATCGGACGATCTTGTCGTCTCGCTTGCGCCGCAGCCGGCCGGCCACAGCGGCCCACTGCCGGAGACCGCGAAGTTCTTCTCCGGTTCCACCGGCTTTGTAGGCCTCAACATCGCCACGCGCGACGGCAAGCCGCTGCTGCATCTCGACGGCTGGCAGATGAGCGTGCCGAATTACAAGGACGGCAATCACGACCTCGAATACGACCGCCGGCCCACCGATCCGCCTTTCTACCAGGTTGGCGCCAGCTTTTCGGCCGCTCCCGACGAGCATGACTACGGCCTCGGCCAGAATCAGCAGGGCTTTCTCGATCGCCGCGGCCACGTGATCGATTGCTGGCACGACTACAATGCTCCCTCCGGCCAGTCCGTCTGCGTGCCTTTTCTCGTCACCAACAAAGGCTATGGGCTGATTTGGGACAATCCCTCGAAGACCACCGTGGCCCTCGGCTTCAACGACCAGAACACCTTCACCTCGCAGGTGGGCCAGCGGGTCAGCTTCTTCGTCATCGCCGGCGACTACCCGGCCATCTATCGCGGCTACCGGCAACTGACCGGCGACGCGCCCATGCTGCCGAAGAGTGCTTACGGCTATATCCAGTGCAAGCAGCGCTACAGCAGCCAGGCTGAGCTGATGGCCGTCGCCAAGGGCTATCGCGAGCGCCATCTTCCCATCGACGATCTGGTGATCGACTGGTTCACCTATACGAAGATGGGCCAGATGGATATGGACCCCAAGGCCTGGCCCGATCCGGTGGCGATGCTCAAGCAACTCCACGCCATGAACTACCACGTGATGATCAGTGTCTGGCCGCGCTTTGTTCCCGGCGGCCGCTACTATGACACGATCCTCAAAAACGGCTGGTTCGAGCATCTGGCCGACGGCACACCCACCAACGGCCTGCCCTACGACAAGGCCGGCTCGGACATCGACACCACCAACCCGGCCGCGGCCAAATGGTACTGGAGCGTCATCAAGCAGAACTACGTCGACAAGGGCTTCGATGCTTTCTGGGCCGATGAAACCGAGCCCGATCTGCCTCCGAACGGCTCCTACTTCCACATCGGTCCCGGCACGGAGTACTTCAACGTCTATCCGCTCTTTCACACCGCGGCTTTCTACAACGGAATGCGCGCGGACATGAAAGAGCGCGCGCTGATTCTGGCCCGCGACAGCTATCTCGGCGCGCAGCACAACGGCGCCATCTTCTGGTCCTCCGACATTTTTCCCAACTGGGATACGCTCAAGCGCCAGGTGCCCACCGGCATCAACTTTGTCGCCAGCGGCATGCCCTACTGGTCCACGGACATTGGCGGCTGGCAGGCGCCGCCCTTCCGGCACACGCCCGCGCACAAGCCGCTGATCGACCCCTCGGACGCCCGCGCCAACGTCGGCCACGACGACGACTACCCGGAACTCTACGTCCGCTGGTTCGAGTACGGCGCCTTTCAGCCAAACTTCCGCACCCACGGAACCCGCCCGCACAACGAGGTCTGGAGCTACGGCAAACAGGCCGAGCCGATCCTCGAAAAATATCTTCGCCTGCGCTATGAGTTGATGCCGTACATCTACTCTCTCGGCTGGCAGGCGCACGAGACGGGAGCGCCGTTCCTGCGCGGACTCTTCCTCGATTTTCCCGGCGATCCGAAGGTTATCAACCTCGGCGACGAGTACATGTTCGGTCCCGCGCTGCTCGTGGCCCCGGTCACCGATCAGGGCGCGACCGAGCGCAGCGTCTATCTGCCGGCCGGCAGCGACTGGTATAACTTCTGGACCAACCAGCGGGTACACGGCGGCCAGCGCATCGTCGTTTCCGCTCCCATCGACACCATCCCGCTCTTCGTCCGCGCCGGATCGATTCTCCCGCTGGGCGAGCCCGTCGAAAGCACCAACCAGCCGCAGGCTATCGCGAAGATTCTCGTCTATCCCGGCGCCGACGGCCGCTTCGCGCTCTACTCCGACGATGGGACCACCTACGCCTACGAAAAGGGTGCGTACTCCATCGCCAATCTCAACTGGAACGATGCGGCCGGCCGGTTCACGCACTCCGGCGCGGCGCTCTGGCCCGCGAACGCTCCGCCTGCGATCGAAGTGATCGGCCGCAAGGCCAACGAGGCTGCTTCAAGGACACGGTAACCATCCGCAATACGAAAGGCTGCGCTCGTCCTTGCCGGCATTGCGCGCAGGCTAGGCAGCGCTTCCCTCCGTCAGGCCACTTTCGTACCTGGCTTTGGGTGGATGCGCTTTGCAAGTGACTTCCGTGCCGATGAAAAAATCGCGAATGGTGAGCGCGCGGCGTCAGCGCGAAGGCCACTCCTCGACGACTACGCCGAGATCGTTGAGCTTTTTGAGGACGGTTTCCACGTTGCGCAGAACCGCGGGCCGATCCTTGGCGGCGACAGGCGCTTCGGCGACGGCAATCACCCGGCCGTACGGCCAGGCGCTGGCGGGAATGGCGACGAGCGATTCGTTGAGATCGGCGGGGTGCAACTCGGACTCCAGGCGTCGAACCGAGGACGAGGTTCCGCGCCCCGTAGCATAGGCATTTGCATTGGGAACGCGGGTGCGCAGCGTGATCGTCTGGGGACCGACCCAAAGAATCGGATTGACCCAGGAGGCCGGATCGTGAATCCCGATGTAGAGGCTCTTGGTGGGCAGCGGAATCGCATCGAGTTGCGCGCGCTCCCGGTCGAGCTGCGTCTGCGTGGCCTGCACCTTCTGCTCAACTGTCTCGGCCTTCTTGGCGACGCCCACAACGGCCTGCTCTTCCCTGTGGCATGCGACAAGCATCGCAGCCAGGAGCGCGGTCGAAACAAAGATGTGCTTGAGACAAAACGACTTCATCGCCAATTCAGAATAGCAGGATGGGCAAACGGGCACGATAGCCGGCCGGAGGGTTGGCTGCTCGCGCAGCACCCTAGTTTTTGTTCGCGATCAGGCTGCGGGCGATGGAGTCAAGCACACCGTTGAGGAAGTTGATGGACTCCGGCGCCGAGTAGCGGCGGGCGATCTCGAGGGCCTCGTTGATGACGATGGGGAAAGGCGTCGCCTTGAAGCCGAGCAGTTCGGCGACGGCCATGCGCAGCAGGTTGCGATCGACGGCCGGCATCCGGTCCAGCCGCCAGTGCGTGGAGTGGCGCGTAAGGAGCGCGTCAATCTCCTCGGCGCGCTCTTCGGCCACGCGAACGAGGTCATCGGCGAAGCCGCGCACTTCGGGCTCGACCGGATCGCCCGCCTTCCAGAACGTGGCGCGAACCTGGTCGTGCGTCTGGCGGCCAAGATCGGCCTGGAAGAGCATCTGCATGGCGAGCTCGCGGGATTTGCGGCGATGGCGGCTGGTCAAGCGGGACCGCCTTGCTGGAGCTTGCGGCCGAGGCTCACCATCTCGATAGCGGCCGCCGCGGCCTCGAAGCCCTTGTTGCCGGCCTTGATGCCGGCGCGGTTCAATGCCTGCTCCAGCGTTTCGCAGGTGAGCACGCCGAAGCTGTGTGGAATGCCCGTTTCCTGCTGCGACTGGCCGATGCCGCGCGCCACTTCGTTGTAGATGGCCTCGTAGTGCGCGGTTTCGCCGCGCAGCAGGCAGCCCAGCGTGACGATGGCGTCGACGTTGCCGGCGTTGGCCAGCGTGCGCGCGGCAGCGGGAATCTCCCAGGCGCCGGGCACGCGCACCACGTCAATGTCGGCGCGGGCCGCCCCGCTGCGCACGAGCGCGTCGAGCGCGCCTTCGAGCAATCGCTCGGTTACCACCGCATTCCAGCGGGCGACGACAATGGCAAACTTCATCCCCTCGGCCGAAAGGTCGCCTTCGAGCGCAATGGGCTTGCCTTTGACCGGATCGGTCCAGGCCCAGAAGCTGAAACGAAAGCCGGGTTCGGGTTCGACCGTAAAGAGCCGCGACTTCCAGTGGGTCTCAGCGATGGGTTCAATGCGGCTGGCCGCCGCCTCGCCGCCCTGCGCGCGCAGCCACGCCTCGGCCGCCTGATGGATGGCGTCAAGCGAGGTCACTTCCATCAGCAGATCGGCCATCGCCGGAAAACGCCCATCCACAAACTCCAGATTGCCCAACGGAGCCAGGAAGGATGCGCCGCGCGAATCCGCCTCGCTCCAGCCCTTGCCGGGCGCAAAACCGAGGGTGGCAAAGAAGCTGCCCAGCCGCTCATAAGCTTCGGCGCTGCCGGCCGGACGCAGAATCGAAATCCCTTTGATCATGAGTCGATTGTAGCGGAGCGGGCGCCCAGTCTCTATCTGCCGTACACAAACGTACCGCAGAGCGCGCTCGAATTCTGGATGGCGTCGAAGGTAAAGATCGGCATCGCATCGCCGGAGAAGAAGACCACGTTGAGAGTGCGGCCCGTCGCGTAGGTCGCCATCCACTGCACGTCCTCCCCCGAACACAGGGTGTTTTTGTGCTCGAAGCGCTGCGCTGCCGGGACACGCAGCCGGTAGAGCGTGCCTTCGATGCCCGCATTCACGTCGGCGTCGAAGACCGCGCTGACCTCGGCCGGCGTCAGGCGGCGAATCTGCGCCAGAGGAAAGATCGCAAAGTCGATCGTCACTTTGGCCTCGGAGATCACGATGTCGCTGGTGATGGCGTGCGCGTTGGTGCTGGCCGCGCGCCACAGGCCGCGATCCTCCTGCGCGCCGGCCCGCGCCGCAAATACAAGCGCGAAGCCGATCGCCGCGCAGAAAAGCATCCATTTTTTCATGCAAATTCCTTGAAAACGGCAAAACGAACCGGCGGCATTGAAAAATCTTTTGCCGCCGGTCGCGTGGCTGCGGGCTGACCTTACCAGCCCAGAATGTAGGCAAACATCAGCGGCGCAACGATGGTTGCATCGCTCTCGACGATAAACTTGGGCGTCTTTTCGCCGAGTTTGCCCCATGTGATCTTTTCGTTCGGCACCGCGCCCGAGTACGATCCGTAGCTCGTGGTCGAATCGGAGATCTGGCAGAAGTAGGCCCAGAGCGGCACGTTCGTGCGCTGCAAATCCTGGTGCAGCATCGGCACCACACAGATCGGGAAGTCGCCCGCGATGCCGCCGCCAATCTGGAAGAAGCCGAGCGGCGCGGTCTTCGTGGTCTCTGTGTACCAGCCGGCCAGCTCCATCATGTATTCGATGCCCGTGCGCACGGTGTGGACGTTCTTCACGTCGCCGGTGATGCAGTGGCCGGCGTACATGTTGCCGAGCGTGGCGTCCTCCCAGCCGGGAACGAAGATAGGCAGATTTTTCTGGGCCGCGGCCAGAAGCCAACTGTCCTTGGGATCGATCTGGTAGCTCTTTTCGAGCACGCCGGAGAGAAGAATTTTGTACATGAACTGGTGCGGAAAATACCGTTCGCCGGCCTTGTCGGCCTTGACCCACTCGGCCAGCACCTCGTTTTCGATGCGCCGCATGGCCTCTTCCTCGGGAATGCAGGTGTCGGTGACGCGGTTCATGTGCCGCGCCAGCAGGGCCGCTTCATCGGCCGGGGTCAGGTCGCGATAATGCGGAACGCGCTCGTAATAATCGCGCGCGACGAGGTTGAAGACATCCTCTTCGAGGTTCGCGCCGGTGCAGCTGATGCCGTGAATCTTGTCCTGGCGGATCATCTCGGCCAGCGAAAGGCCCAGTTCGGCCGTGCTCATCGCGCCGGCGATGGTGACGAACATCTTGCCGCCTTCGTCAAGGTGTTTGTTGTAGGCCTCGGCCGCATCGACCAGCGCGGCGGCGTTGAAGTGACGATAGTGATGCTTGATGAAATCGCGAATGGGCTTCATAGTGGTTGTCCAGTCTCTATTGTAAAAGCTGGCGTTGAGCTGGCTGGCGAAATCTTGCGCGAGACGACAGGGCAAACGCATTTGGATTTCAATCTTGCCGGGCTCGTGCGCAGCGAAAGGGGCTGTAGAAAAGCCATGAAAAATGAGCGAGAACAACAAAATCCATGGAGTAAAATGGCTGCGGCCTCGATGGATGGATTTCCCGCAATGGAACACGGCCATGGAAATCAACGAGGTGCGACAACCCCATCTTATCGTCTCCCACGGGATTACAGCCGATAGGGTGCGAGAAGCGTTCTTTGACTTGGAAAGCAGCGCTGCGGCATGGACTACGGCACATTCTTTCTGACGAATTTCGGCACGGTCTTCGTTTTTACGGTGGCCATAGGCCTGCTCGCCTGGTACAACCGGCGTGTCGAGGGAATGCAGTGGTTTGCGGCGGCGCAACTGGTGGGACTGGCCAAGCTCATCCTTCAGGGGCTGGAGGGTCGCGTCCCAGAGTATTTCAGCAGCCTGATCGCCAATGAACTGTATCTTGTCTCCTTTCTGCTGCAATGGATGGGCCTGCGCTGGTTTGTGGTGCGCCGGCCGGGAACGAGCCGCTGGCCATGGAGCCTCGTGGGCGTTTTGCTGGCCGTTTATACGTGTGCGCTTCCGTTCCGCCTTCCGTACAGCGCCAATCTGATCAACATTCCGTTTGTTGTGGTTTGCGCAGCTTCCGCGTGGATGCTGTGGACAAACGCAAAAGGACAATTTTCCGAAGTGGCGCGCGTCTGCGCCGCCGTTGCGGCCCTGCAAATGGCCGTGGCGGCCTATCGCGCCGTTCTGACCGATCTGCGCTACATCCGTCCGCACGAGACGGCGTATGCGCACACCGATCCCTGTTGGGTCTATTCCCTGGCCGCGGCCGCTTTTTTCGCCGATTGCATGGCCATGTGCGAGATGTGGTTTCTGGTGACCGAATTGCAAAGCGAGCTGGCCAGCCAGGCGCGCACCGATCCGCTGACCGGCGCCTTGAATCGCCGCTCGATGGAAGAGGCGGCGTTGCGCGAAACCGCGCGCAGCCTGCGTTACGGCAGCGCGCTCAGCGCGATCGTCCTCGACATCGACAACTTCAAGCGGCTGAATGACACGATGGGCCACGCGGCGGGCGACTGCGCGCTTCAGGCCCTCGTGCGCCTGCTCCGTTCCATGCTGCGCCAGCAGGACAGACTGGCCCGCATGGGGGGCGAAGAGTTTGCCGTTCTTTTGCCCGATGCGACGGGTGAAGACGCCCTGGTTATCGCCGAACGGTTGCGCCAGGCGGTCGCCGGTCTGGAGACCGGCTATGAAGACCGGATCATCCGCATGACCCTTTGCGCCGGTGTTGCCGCCTTCGATCCTGCCTTCGACTGGGAGGAGATGCTGCGGCGCGCCGACACGGCCATGTACGCGGCCAAGCGGCTCGGCCGCAATCGCGTCGCCGATTGGACTGAAGCGGAGGTTCTGCGGGTTGAAAATCCAGAGGCGCAAGGCGACAACGACACCCAGCTTTTACCCTCCGGCCGAACGAGCTTTGAGGGCGAATGATCGCGTCGCCCGTTGCATCGAATTCGTTTTGTGCTCAGCGCCAGGCGGAAAACAAACGCACTGCGCTGGGCGTCCCAAGTGGCGTGTATTCCGTTTTCGATCCCGCGTGTGAAGCCGATTCGTCAAGCCGTTCCGTCGCGGGAACTCTCCTCCTCCAGGTGAAGATTTTCATCGAAATTTTGGCGTGCACAGGCTGCAAACCAAGCTACAATTTGGCGGAAAGAGCGTCTGCCGGCGCGCTGGCTTCGTGCCAGGCGGAATGTCCTGAAGAACGACCGTAGTTTCGACAATGATGACACCCCTCTGTCAACATCCCCGGGTCCGCATCGTTTCCCGGCACGACGGCATCGAGTTTGTCGAGTGCCTGGAGTGTGGCGAAGTCTTCGATGCCGAAGAGTTTCGTGACATGGAAATCGAGAGTGCTCCCGCCAGCGACGCGCCCCACCGTCCAGACGACGCATAGAGCGGCAGCCGGGCGGCATGGCTCACCTCGATGCGCAATTCGCCCAGTTTATCCACATTCCCGCCAATTATCCGCGTTGACCCCGGACCTCCGCGCCCGTAGAGTTTTTTCATGGAGCCGTCCTTTTTTGTTCCTGCCGCCGACGATTTTGCTGCGCGGGCCATGCGGAACGGCTTCAAGTACAGCTTGAATTGCCCGGAGTCAACATGCTGAAACTCAAAAAGATTCACATCCTCGGCTTCAAGAGCTTTTGTGACCGCACGGAGCTGACCGTCTCCGGCTCGGGCGTGGCCGTGGTGGTGGGTCCGAATGGGTGCGGCAAGTCGAACATTCTCGATGGCGTCACCTGGGTTCTGGGCGAGCAGAGCGCCAAGAGCCTGCGCGGCGGGCACATGCAGGATCTGATCTTTGCCGGCACGCGTGCCCGCAAACCGATGGGGATGGCCGAGGTGACGCTGACGATGGTCGATCCCGAGGCCTACGAGGGTCCGGTTCCGGTTGAGCCGGAGGTGGTGGTTGATTCCAAAGAGCCGGCCGATTGGGACGAGGACGAACTGCGCCGTCAGCGGGCCGCCGAAGCCGAGGAGATCGCCGCCAGCGAGCAGCCGGGGCAGGCGCTTGAAGAAGACGCCGTGGAGAGCGCTGGCGGGCCGGTGATGGTCGAAAATGCCGGCCAGAAGGCTGCTGCGCCACAGGTGCTGCTCAAGATTCGCCGCCGCAAGTTCCAGACCAAACCGCAAAAGGGCGAGGTGGTCATCACGCGGCGGCTCTTCCGCACCGGCGAAAGCGAATACCTGCTGAACGGCAAGCTCTGCCGGCTGCGCGACATTCAGGATATTTTCATGGGCACGGGCCTGGGGCCCGAAAGCTACGCCATTATCGGCCAGGAGCGGATCGGGCAACTGCTCAGCTCGAAGCCCCACGAACGCCGGGCGATCATCGAAGAGGCTGCCGGGATTACCCGCTTCAAGACAAAAAAGCGGCTGGCCGAACTGCGCCTGGAAAGCGCCAAGCAGAATCTGTCTCGCGTGGACGACATCTTCGAGGAAGTCACGCGGCAGATGAACAGCCTGAAGCGGCAGGCAGCCAAGGCCGAGCGCTTTGCCGCCGTGCGCGACGAGTTGCGCGGCCGGCTGCGCGTGGTGCTGGCCAGCCGCATGGCCGCGATGGACGCCGAGCAGACCCGGCTCGACGCGGAGATCGCCGCGCTGACCGAACAGGTGAACCAATCGGTTGAAGAGATTGGCCAGTTGGAGGTCGGCCAGCACGCGCTGACCGAGCGCGGCTACGAGCTGGAACGCGAGGGCAAAGAGGCGCAGACCCGATCGAACACGGCGGCCCTCGAACTGGAACGAGCCGCCGCCCGCGAACGCAGCAACACGGAGCGCGCGGCCGAACTGGAGACGCGCGCCACGGCGATGGCCGCCGAGATCGAGCAGACGCGAACGCAACTGGCGGGCCTCGAAGAGGAACGCGCGCAGCAGAAGAGTTTTCTGGAAACGGCGGCCGGCGAGGCGCACGAGTTTCGCGTCAAGGTCGAGGCCCGGCAGCAGGAGGCGCGCGCGGCGGCCGAAGAGGTCTTCAAGGCCGAGCGCGAACTGGAGACCGAACGCCGTCACGCGATGCACCTGCTGACGCTTGCGGCCAATGCGCGCAACTTTGTCGCGCAAGGCGAAGAGAGCCTTGCCGCGCTCGAGCGCGAGGCCGAACGGCTGGACGGCGAGATGGGCCAGGCGCGCAACGAGCAGGAGAATCTGGGCGTGCAGATCGCCGAGTCGCGGCTGCGTCACGAATCGGCCGAAGCGACGGTCAAGCGGCTGGAGCAGGAGATCGCCGCGCAGCGTGAGTCGCTCGCCGCAAAGCGCGGCGAAGAGAATGCGCGTCGCGCCGAGGCCAACCGTCTGCGCGGCGAACAGGCGGCCGTCACTGGACGGCGCGATTCACTGCAAGCGCTCATTCGCAATCATGGCTACGCCAGCGACTCGGTGCGCCGGCTGCTCAAGCCGGGCGCGCTCGGCCCGTCGGTTGCGCCCGTGGGCACGCTGGCCGATTTTCTTGAGGTCGGCGGCGAGTACGAAGGCGTGGTCGACGAGTTTCTGCGCGACGAGCTGAATTACGTGGTGGTGGAGAGCTGGGGCGCGGCCGAAGAGGGCGTGCGCGTGCTCAAAACCAGCGACGGCCGGGCGACCTTCCTCATTCGCTCCGACGCGCAGGGCGAGCTCTTCAAGACGGACGAGACGCAGGTCAACGAGCCGGGCGCGATTCCGCTGCGCGACGCCGTGAAGGTGCTCAACGGGCTGGGCCGGTCGCTTGAAAGCGTGCTGCCCAAGCTGCGCCACGGCTATCTCACGGAGAATCCCCTCGACGCGCAACGGCTGGCGCTGCGCTACGGCCACGCCTACTTTCTGACCCCCGGCGGCGAATGCTTTCACCGCACGACGGTGACCGGCGGCAAACCGGCCAGCGAAGGGCCGCTGGCGCTCAAGCGCGAACTGCGCGAGACCGAGAGCCGGCTGGCGAAGATCGGCGCCGATCTTGATCGGACGCTGCACGAGGCCGAAGCCTTCAACCGCGCCATCGAAGAGACCACGGCGCAGCTTGAGGCGCGCGGCGAAGAACGCCGGCAGAGCGAAAGCGAGACCGCCACGTTGCGCGCCTCCTTGCGGCAGATGGAGGCCGATGCGCAACGCATCGAGCGGCGTTTGCAGGAGTGGCAATCGCAAACGGCGCGCAACAAGGAGGCCTGCGAGGCCAAGCGGCAGGCGATTGAGCAGAAGCGCGAAGAAGCGGCCAAGCTCACCGCCGAGCACGAGCAGGCCGACAGCGGCCTTGGCGTGCGGCAGGCGCAGCTCGAAGAGCAGCGCCGGCGGCGCGAAGCCCTGCAGGAGGAAGCCGCGCAAAACACGGCCGAGCTGGCCGGCCTCGAAGAGCGCCGCCGCGGCGCCGAAGCGGCCTTCCAGCGCATCGACCGCATGTTTGCCGACCTCAGCCGGCGCGTGCAGGCGCTCGAACAGCAGCGCACCGCGGCCGCCGAAGAGCGCACGCAGCGCATCGGCGAAAACGCCGGGCTGGTCGAGCGGCAGAAGGAACTGGCCGCAACCCGCGCCGAAGCCCTGGCCACGGCGCAATCGGCAGGCGAACAGGCCCAGGCGCTGCGCGCGCAACTGGCCGAGATGGAAACGCTGTTGAAGACGGGACGCGCCGCGCTCGACCAGTTGCGCGAGAGCCGCTCCGGGCTGGCCAGCGCGCTGGCCAAGCTGCGCTCTGATCTGGAATACCTCGAAGCGAGCTGCCTGGCCGAGGTCAACGTCGAGGCGCAGGTGCTGCGCGACGACGCCGAAATCGTGCGCCTGGCCGCCGAGGAACTGGCCGCCGAGGAAGAGACCTGCCGCGGCTTGAAGCAGCGGCTCGAACAGATGGGCCCGGTCAATATGATGGCTCTCGACGAGTACAAGGAGACGGCCGAGCGCCACGGCTTCCTCTCCACGCAGCGCCAGGACCTGGTCGAGTCGATCGAGAATACCCAGGAGACGATCAAGGAGATCGAGCAGATCTCCCGCGCCAAATTCGACGAGGCCTTCGCACAGATCAACGAGAATTTCGGCCGCGTCTTTACGCAGCTCTTCCGCGGCGGCCAGGCCTTCCTGCGCATTACCGACGAGGAGAACCAGTCGGAAAGCGGTCTCGACATTGTGGCTTCGCCTCCGGGCAAAAAACTCCAGAACGTGCTGCTGCTCTCGGGCGGCGAAAAGGCGCTGACGGCGCTGGCGCTGCTGATGGGCATCTTCCAGTTCCAGCCCAGCCCCTTCTGCGTCCTCGACGAGGTCGATGCGCCGCTCGATGAGACGAACGTCGGCCGTTTCGCCGACCTGATCGGCTCGCTCTGCGGCGACACCCAGTTCCTCATCGTGACCCACTCCAAGCGCATGATGCAGGCCGCCGACCTGATCTACGGCGTGACCATGCAGGAGCCGGGCGTCTCAAAGGTGGTCAGCGTGCGGCTTGGGCAGCGCGAGCAGCGACGGGCCACCGCGTAGTTCATTCCGCCAGAAAGGGACGCGAATCCATGCGATTCTCGAAAGATCCTGCGAAAATTCTGCGGAAGAACCATTGTGCCGAAGCGTACCAAACTGAGAAAAACGTCGGGAAAATCGCTTGCGTGCCATTCTCCGGATGATCCGTTGCAACAGACCGGAAACGCTAAACTGCATACGGCGGGATTGCTCCGCAAAAGAAAGGGTGACGCCACCCGCTTCTAATGCCAGCGATCCGCGCCGCTATCCGCAAAATCAAAGATCTTCGGAATTTTCCAAGAGGCTCGATGGGCAAGGGAGTTTTTCCGAGCATCGCCAGCACTTTCGTGCGATTGTGACCCAAGGATTACGGGATGCCGATTGACCTCGCCCACACGCACCCCTTAAAATACGAATAGTTGATGTGGAAGACCTCGATCGGGTGAAGCCACACGGCTGCAAGGACGCCGACAGGTGCCTGTTGCCCCCTCGTTCAACGGCAGGACAGCTGACTCTGGATCAGCATATCGGGGTTCGAATCCCTGGGGGGCAGCCAATAGCCTAAATCCACACACATCCGTAGCCGTCCATACCCATCCATTCGTGTCTGCTAATTCCATCAAAAATAAACAACTTACGAGCGCATAGCGCCGTT
>JAJYFB010000060.1 GCA_021785495.1 Acidobacteriota bacterium
CCATGCCCTGAAAGTCACGCTCTGAAGCCATGCCCTCCCGTCGGCGCAACCCTCCGGAAGCGGCAGCCACGCACAACTTCCGTCAGAACACCGCCGCTCTGGTATTTCTCTAATGCACCATGCTCTTGAACAGCGGCGCCTGCATCAGGCTGTTGAAGTTGCCGTCGGTCGTGGCGAAGCGAATGCTCAGGTTGCCCGCGCTGGAGGCAATGTCCGTGTTATTCAGCGCCTGCTTCTCGGCGTCCGAGGCGGTCATCTTGCGCACCATGACGGCGGCCGAAAGCAAGGAGGAGATCGTCGCCGCCGCAAAGGTATCGCCGGTCTCGATGGTCAGATCAAAGCGCACGCCATGCGTAAAGTCCATCGAGTACCACGAGGCCTGCAAGCGCTTGCGCACGCTATCGTAGTTGGTCAGCGAACCGGCCTGCCCCAGAAGCTGCTGCATCACCGTCTGCGTGCCCTTGCCGTCCAGAATGCTCCACAGCGGCGCGGAATCGACGCTCTGCATGGCGCCCATCAGCGCGCTGTTGGCCAGAAGGCTGGGGGCTACGCCGTCGCGGGCGTCCAGCGCCTTGGCGACGGCGCTCTTGTTGCCGAAGATCATCGTCGAGGGATCGACAAAACAAAGCACCATGCCCGTGCGCGCCATCGGGTAGACGGCGTTGTTGCGCACCATCGTGGGCTTCACCTTGTGCGTGCGGAAGTTCCCGAGAATTTTATCGGTGTCGAACTGCCCCTGGGCGATGCCGACGGTCGCCATGGCGTCGCTTCCCGTCGATGGATGGAAAAGCGCAAAAGCCAGCTCATCGACATCGTGATTGTCATCCAGCCCCGAGTGCGTCAAGGCCTCGTCAAACTGCTTCAACTCCGGCGGCATGACGCGGTTGCGCAGGTTCATCGCCGTCGTCGAGTTCTGCATCGCGTGATAATCGATTACCACCAACTGCTGCACATCGCGCGGAATCGCGCCGCGCGCATCGGTGGAGAGCTGCGCCGCGAAGGCGAGGCTCCCTGCGCCCAGCAGTATCGCCGTCATCGAACACCGTACAACAAACTTGAACAATTTCTTCCTCCTGCCGCAAAACAAGTGGGTTTGGTCCCGCCCAGAACGCCTCGGACGTTTTCGCGTCTACCGCGTCTGAAACTCCACTGCGCTCCTCGCTATTTTACCGGCAAACCCGCTGCCCGGTCCGGCCGCGCCCTAGGCGCGTTCAGACTTCGGGCCACCGGAGCGGCCGTTCGAGGCGGCGTTCCAGAACCTTCGTTCTGGCGTCGAACCCAACCAATTGACGCATCCACTCGCTTTCCCGCTCGCAGGCCGCATCGGGAATCAATCCGATGATCTCTCCCTCGGCCAGACGGACGTTGTGCCGGGCGGCCAGGCGCTGAGCCTCAGCATGGACGGCAGAAATGGGCGTCGTCTCAAAATCGGTCAGATTCATGGACAACTGGGCGCGTCCCTGCGCCTGCACGCCCATGGCTTTGACGCACTTCAGCCCGCCGCCGGAAGCCCGAATCTCCCGCGCGATGGCGCGCGCAAGGGAAACGTCTTTCGAATCGAGGTAGATGTTATAGGCCACCAGGAACTTTCGCGCGCCGACGATGGCTGCGCCAGCCGTCGGGTGCAACGCCGGACCGCCCAGATCGGGCCGCCGCGCCGGTTCCCGTTCGACGGCATCGCGCAGCCCTTCAAACTGTCCGCGGCGCACATCCTCCAGATTCACGCGATCGGGCCGCGCTGCGGCTGCTTCGTAAAAAAAAATGGGAACGCCGAAACGCCGCCAGATTTCGAGGCCGGCCTGCCGCGCCAGCAGCACGCACTGTTCCAGCCGGATTCCCTTCACGGGAACAAAGGGGATCACATCGGCCGCGCCGATGCGCGGATGCACACCCTGCTGCCGGGTCAGATCGATCCGTTCCGCCGCCTTGCCGGCGGCGCGCACCGCCGCTTCGACCACGGCCGCGGGCTCTCCGGCCACGGTCACCACGGAACGATTGTGATCGGCATCCATCGACCAATCGAGCAGATGCACACCGTCCACGCGCATGGAGGCCACAATCGCCTCCACCCGTGCTCCATCGGTTCCCTCGGAAAAGTTGGGAACGCATTCGATCAGCGCTTCGCTCATGCTCTCGTCGTCGGCGAGGACCGCTCACACGCCTCAGCCAGGCTACGCTCTCATTTCCAGTAGGTATAGCCAACCTGAATTTGGATGCTGGCGTTGACACCGGGGTTGCGATCGCCCAGCGAGGCCGAGGAAATATGCACCGCGTTGACGCCCAGATCGATCGACCGCTTGGGACGAACAAAGTAGTGAATGCCGCCTCCGCCCTGCGGAGAAAAGTTCCACACGGAGGTTCCACCATCCACCCCCAGAGCCGGATCGCTCATGTAGTTGGGCGGAAACTTGTGCGTGGTGTAGATCAGTCCACCGGCGGCCTGAAACCAGGGCTGAATCCGCCGCGAATGCGTCAGAAAATTCCAGCGCAGAATCACCGGAGTCAGGCTGACGCCGCGAAAGGTCCCGCCGCCGTAGGGCCATTGGCAGGTCGTATTGCCGCACGAGACAGCCGCCGTGTACGGCGCTGGCGTGTAGGCCTGCCACAGGGGCATGATGTTGCCGGCAAACTGAAACTGGCCGGTCAACAAGCCGGCGCGCACCACGGGGGTCAGCACCTTGCCCAGTTCCACACCCCCCCAGAAAAATTTGTAGTGGTCGCGATTGCCCAGGCCCGTTCCCCAGTTCAAAAAGGGGCCGAACTCCCAGCTCTGCCCGTTGCGCACCTGCGCCACGGGATCGATGGCGGCGCCGCTATTGGCCCCCGCTGCGGCTGTCCCTTGCGCTGCCAGAGTCATTGCGCCCATCGTTATGGCCATGCCTACGATCCACCGCGCCCGCAAAATCGACTTCGCCATTCCACCTCCACGTGACTTGCCCGACGGCTCCGCATCCGTCCAAAAAAAGACCGCCACAACCGGGCGGTCTTCCTTGCGCTGCCGGTCCGGCTCAACCGGCGGCATTTTCCATCTGTTCCTCGTCCATATCAAAATTCGAGTGGACGTTCTGCACGTCGTCCAGGTCTTCGAGGGCTTCGAGCAGCCGCACCATCTGCGCCGCCATGCTGCCTTCGAGCCTGGTGTACGTCGAGGCCAGCATCGTCACCTCGCTCATCACCGTGGAAATGCCTGCGGCTTGGACGGCCTCGGCGACACCCTCGTACGCCGAGGGTTCCGTGACAATCTCCCAGGTTTCGCCCTCGTCCTTCAGATCTTCGCCGCCATGCTCCAGAACGATGCTCATGAGCTGGTCTTCGGCCGCTGCGGATTTTTCCACGGCGATCACGCCCTTTTTCGAGAACATAAACTTGACCGAGCCGGTTTCTCCCAGATTGCCGCCGTTCTTCGAGAAGGCATGACGAATCTCGCTGACGGCGCGATTGCGATTGTCGGTGAGCACATCGACCAGAATGGCCACGCCGCCCGGCCCATAGCCCTCAAAAGTGACCTCCTCGTAGGTGGCCCCTTCCAGTTCACCGGTGCCGCGCTGGATGGCGCGCTTGATGTTGTCGGCCGGCATGTTTTCGGCCTTGGCCGCCAGAATCGCCGTGCGCAGCCGCGGATTGCCGTCCGGATCGCCTCCGGCCCTGGCGGCAATGGTGATTTCCTTGATCAGGCGAGTAAAAATCTTGCCGCGCTTGGCGTCGAGCGCGCCTTTTTTGTGCTTGATAGTGGCCCATTTGGAATGGCCGGACATAGAAACCTCAAAACAATGAAGATAGCGGTGCTTTCGACACCCGACAAGTGAGTATACCATCCGCAGGGGGCCGGCTCCATCCTGCCCTGCCACGCGCAGGGCAAACGCATTTGGATTTCGCATGGCCGCCCGGAACAGCTTGGAAAGGGCACGGCTTCAGCCGTGCCCTTTCCAAACAAAATCATCCCGCAAGCTGAAATGCGTTTGCCCTGATGGATTGCATCGCCTGGTCCTTTTGCCGCACGGGCCGCCGCGAAAACCCGCTTTCGCCGGCGGCAAGTCTGGATTTACACTGCATGGAGAGGCAGGTTTTTCTTTGCTGAAGCCGCGCGCAGGAGGGTCGCCTGCGCAACAAGATGGCCACAGGCCCAAACGTTCTGCTTTGCCATGAAATTTTCTGTTGTTTTTTGTCTTGGTCTACCCATGGTTCTGGCCGCGCTTTGCGCCGGGCCCCCGGCGGCTTCGGCCTGCCGGACGCGGCTGCCGGAAGCGCCCTTGCCCGCTGCGATGACGATCGATCCGGTCGCGCCGCGCGGAGGCGTCTGGCTGCACGCCGGGCGCATCTTCATTCCGCGGCTGAGCACGGAGCCGCGCATTGGCGACTTTCTCGGCGTCCTGCTGCACGGCGGCGCCCAGCAGATGCTGCGCATCAACACCTTTGTGCAGCGGTACCCGGAAGACGGCCAGCCCGCCAACCAGCCCACCACCGCCTTCCTCGGCTACACGCACGAAAATCTTTTTGTCGCCTTTGTCTGCAACGACCATCACCCACAAAGGATCCGCGCCCACATGCTGGCCCGCGACGCGCTCTCCGATGACGATTCTGTGCAGGTGATGCTCGACACCTTTCACGACGAACGGCGCGCCTTCGTCTTCGAAAGCAACCCGCTCGGCATCCAGGCCGACGCCATGTACAGCGAACAAAACGGCTACGATTTTTCCTTCGACACGGTTTGGGATTCGTGGGGACGGCGCACACCCACCGGCTACGTGGTGCTGATGCGAATTCCCTTCGCCAGCCTCTACTTCGCCAAGGTGGACCCCGGCCAGATGCGCACCTGGGGCATCATTCTGCAACGAGCTATTCCGCGCAACAACGAATACGACTTCTGGCCGCGCAGTAATCACAACATCGCCGGCCGCCTGACGCAGGATATGGAGATCGAAGGCTTTGGCGACGTGGAGCGCGGCAAGAACATGCAGTTCGAGCCCTACGCGATCGCGCGCAACCTGCGCCAGTTGAATACCGTCAATCCCCTCAATCCCTACTTCGAGCACAAGCGCTTGCAGGGCAACGGCGGCCTGGACGCCAAGTTCATCCTGCACAACAGCCTGGTGCTCGATACGACCGTCAATCCCGATTTCAGCCAGGTGGGCATCGACAACCCGGCGACGCCGAACCAGCGTTTCCCTCCGTATTTTGCCGAGGTGCGGCCGTTTTTCATCGAAAATAGCAGCTACTTCCAGACGCCCATCAATCTGTATTACACGGACAACATCGTCCTGCCGCAGTACGGAGCGCGGCTGACGGGCAAGATGGGGCGCTGGGCGATGGGGCTGCTGGGCGTCGATGACCGGAGTCCGGGCGAATCGATTCCGCAGGGCGAGGCTGGCTACGGCCAGCGGGCGCATTTCTCGGCGGCGCGCCTCAATCGCGATCTGGGCGCGCTGTCCAACCTCGGCCTCATCTATGCCGATCGCGAATTCGACAACTCATACAATCGCGCGGGCGGCTTCGATTACCGGCTGCGCCTGCGCAACCGCTGGACGGTAACCGGCCAGGGCGTCACGTCCGAAACGCTGAACCTCACCAACGCCACGCCGGGCGAGCAAAGCTGCGAGAATCTTGCGCTCTCCTGCAGCGGACAGGCCTGGATGCAGCAGGTCAGCTATAGCGACCTGCACTGGAACGGGTGGACGCAGTATAGCGACACCGCTTCGGGTTTTGTGACGGACACCGGATTCTTCCAGCGGCCCGACGTGCGCCAGCCCAGCGGCTATCTGCAACACATCTTCCGGCCCGCCAACGGCGCAATTCTTTCGCATGGCCCCGGTCTCTATCTGGAAAGAATCTGGGATCACACCGCGTTGCCGCTCGACTTCTACTGGAATCCCTCGTACTTCCTCAACTTTCGTCACGACACCAGCCTCACGGCTTCACTCGACTTTGGACAGGACCGCCTGCGGCCGGTCGACTACTCCGCGCTCCAGCAAAACGTGGAGTGGCATAGTCACACCGAACAGATCAGCTTCAATTCAGCGCCCAAGCCGTACATCGCCGTCAACGGCAGCTACACGCAAGGGACAGTCGTCAACTACTCGCCTCCATCGGGCCAGGGGCCCGCGCCGGTCAATATGACCGAGCCCAGCGCGAGCCTGGAGGTAAAGCCCGCCCGCGGCCTCGACCTGCAGAACAACTACGTCTACACGCACTTCACCAGCCCGGCCACGGGCGAGGATGTCTACGACAATCACGAACTGATCTCGCGCTGGAACTACCAGCTTACGCAGGCCGCTTCCTTTAGCCTGATCGGCCAATACATCGCGACCCTGCCCCATCCGGATCTGACCGATCAAGCCAATTCGAAGACGCTTTTCGGCGACGCCCTGTTCACGTACATGCCGCATCCGGGCACGGCGCTCTACGTGGGCTATATCGGCAACTTCGCCAACATCGACCGCTCGCTCTGCACGCGCCAGGCCGATGGCTCCTGCGATCCCATGGACCCGATCCTGCCCCCATCCGGCTCGCAGTTGATGAACGACGGCAAGAGCCTCTACGTAAAGCTGAGCTACCTGCTGCGCTTCTGAAGGCGGCCTCGCGTCGCGGAACCGGTCTTGCGGCAGGCCGATTGAGGCGCCACAATCCCCTCCGGCGCGTTTTACGCCAGCCGCAACGCGGTCCTGCTCCTGCAGGGAGCGACGAACTTTTCGGCGCGATACACGATGACCAGCTTTTCACGGGCGAGGATCTTCTGCGCCTGACCGCGGGCGTGATCCGCCCATGGGCCGTGAGGATCGATCTTGAGATAAGCCCGCCAGTGGCGCAAGGCGTTGCGACTCTCTCCGGTGCGCTCATAGGCCAGGGCCAGATTGTAGTGCGCATCGGCGTAGCCGGGCGCAAGCGCGACCGCCTTGCGATAGGCAGCGATCGATTCGTCCAGCCGCTCGAGTTCATCCAGAACATTGCCCAGATCGAAGAAGGCCAGCACGTAGCCGGGATCGGCCACCGTGGCGCCGCGATACAACTGCTCGGCACGCGGGTACTGGCGCAGATGAAAGTAGAGGGTGCCCAGGTTGATGGCCGCCGCGGCGTGACGCGGATCCAGCCGGAGAATTTCCTCATAGAGCGCGATGGCGGTCGGCTTGTCGCCTCTCTCCTCGGCGCGCACCGCCTCCAGAAAGCGCTCCTGGTTGGCTTGCGGCCCCGCGGGCGCAGCGCGCCGCATCGGCCTGGGCGCGCTGGCGGAGGCTGCCGTCTCCTCCTGGCCGCCCCGCTCGAAGTCGAAGAGCAACTGGCGGCGAATGGGATCGACCATGGCGCCGCCATAGCGAAAAGCCAGACGCGAACCGGTGCGCACCACGCAGGCCTCAAGCAGCGGATTGGTCATTCCCGAAACCGCCTTCATGGCCCGGATCGATTCGCGAATCGAAGCCGGCGGCACGTCGCCAGCGCGCAACGCGCGCAGAATGCGCAGTTGGCCCAGATCCTGAAAGCTGTACATTTCCTTCGCAGCCATCAGTCCGGCTCGTTCCCAGGCTTGCAGTTGACGAGATCCGATCTCGAGGATTCGCAGGACATCCTGACGCCGAAAGGTGCTCACTCGTGTGCTCCCACAGTTAGTGCGAGGCAGAGCCGGGAATCGCGATCCGCAGGAAACCCTGCACAGCGAAGCGGCTTGGATGCTCCCGGTCCCTCCGCGACGTTGAACCACAGCCACGCAGAAAGCGCTCTTGCAGCGATTATGCCAAGTTTGCGCCGGTTTTATGCGTGGATAATCGGGGTTTAACCCGAAAAATTGCGAAAAATCCGTGGATAACCGGGACGAAACGCCGTTCCGATCGGCAAAGCGCACGTTCCATCCATCCTTTTGTCTCTAAAGTTGTCCTCCCGATTGCCGAAGATTTCGAGGAGGGCTCAAGGATGAATAATTTGCCATGAATTTGCTATGATGAGTTACTCCGCGCGAACGCAGTCCAGATAAAGGGAACGCGAGCCGTGACCCAGCCGACTTTTCACTTCGTCCTGAAGACGCCGCCGCTGCTTGTCGAAGTGGACAAGGAGGTCGCAACGCTTCTGGGCTATCGCCGCGACGACCTGCTCGCGGGAACCGTCGCTCTGCGGGATCGCATCCACCCGGAAGACGCCGCGCTGGCCGATGCCCTGTTCGACGCCGAAGCCTTGTTTTCCGCGGAGAGCGAAGAGGCCGCCGGAGCGCTCAATCTCCGCATGCGTCATGCGGACGGAGTCATGCGCTGCCTCCGCGCGCAGTACCGAAAGACCCGCGCACCGGACGGGCCGCCGCAGCTCGATCTTTTTCTCGAAGACGCGCGGATGGTCGCCGAACCAGGCGATGCGCAGCTTGTCGCGATCTTCAAAACCCTCATCGAACGGACCACTGATTTCATCTCGCTGAAGAACCGCAACCATGTGATTCTGGCCGCCGGCCGCAGTCTGCGCGATTTTGTTCAGGAAACGGCGCAGGCTGGCGATCCGGTGGGCAAGACCGACTACGACATCGTTCCCGAGCCGCTTGCGGACCTGATTTATAGGCTGGAAAACCGGGCCATGCGCGAGGGACGGCGCGTCAGCGAAACCCAGCCGATCACGCTTCAGAATGGTTCCCTGCGCTGGGTTGATAACCGCAAATATCCCATCGATGGACCCGATGGCCGCATCGCGGGCTTTCTGGGCATCGCCGAGGACGTCACGGCGCATTTGGAACAGGAGCAGCGGCTGCGCGCCAGCGAGGAATCGCTGCGGCTGTCGCAGAGAATCGCCGGGCTTGGCAGTTATACGCTGCATGTCGCCACGGGACAATGGACCTGCTCAGAGGTCATGAACGAGATCTTCGGCATCGGCCCGGCGTATACACACACGGTCGACGAATGGCTGGCTGTGGTTCATCCCGAAGATCGCGCAGCGATGAGCGCCTACCTCGCGGACGAGGTTCTGGGCCAAGGCAAGCTCTTCGACAGGGTGTACCGCATCGTACGAGCCTGCGACGGAGCCTCGCGCTGGGTCTATGGCCGGGGCGAACTGAGCTTCGACGCCGAGGGACGGCCGGTGACGATGCACGGCACAATCCAGGATATTACCGAAAGAAAGCGAACCGAATCGGCGCTCCACGAGAGCAAGGAACTGCTGCAGTTGTTCATCGAGCACGCGCCGGCGGCGCTGGCGATGCTCGACCGCCAGATGCGCTATCTGGCCGTAAGCCGGCGCTGGCGCGAGATGCACGCGCTGGGCGATCTCGAACTGGTGGGGCGCTCGCATTACGAGGTCTCCGCTCACATTCCAGAGAGTTGGCGCGAGGAGCACCGGCGCTGCCTGGATGGCGAGATTGTTCCGGCCACCGAGGGAGAACTGACCCTGCGGGACGGCAGTTTGCGGTGGGTCTGGCGTGAACTGCTTCCCTGGAGATCGGGCGACGGCTCGATCGGCGGCATGGTCATCTTCACCGAGGACATCACCGAGCGCAAGCGCGATGAAGAGCGCCTGCAACTGGCCGCCACCGTCTTTACCGGAGCCCGCGAAGGCATCGTGATTACCGACCCATTGGGTACGATTCTGGAGGTGAACGAGGCGTTTACGCGCATCACCGGCTTTATGCGCGAGGAGCTGCTCGGAAAGAATCCGCGCATCTTGCAATCGGGCATGCAAAACCGGGAGTTTTACAAGAAAATGTGGGAGGCGTTGCAGCGCGACGGCTGCTGGTCGGGCGAGCTCTGGAACCGCTCGAAGAGCGGCAACATCTTTGCGCAGATGCTCAACATCCACGCCATTCACGACGCTGGTGGAGCCGTCAAGCAGTTTGTCGGTCTTTCAACCGACATTACAGAGGCCAAGCGGCAGGAACAGCGATTGGAACTGGCCGCTCACTACGACGCGCTAACCGGGCTTCCCAATCGCACGCTGCTCGCCGGCCGGCTGCGCCAGGCCATGGCGCAGGCCCGGCGCCGTGAGCAACTGCTCGGCGTGGCCTCGTTCGATCTGGACGGCTTCAAGGCCATCAACGACACGTTCGGCCAGACCTGCGGCGACGCGCTGCTGACCACCGTGGCCCTGCGCATGAAACGGGTTTTGCACGAGGGCGATACACTGGCGCGGCTGGGCGGCGACGAATTTGCCGCCATTCTGCTCGACCTGCCCCATCGCGACGCCTGCATGGACACCCTGACGCGCATGATCGCGGCCGCCGCCGAAGAGGTGGATACCGGCGGCGTCAAGCTAAGCGTGACGGCCAGCGCCGGGTTGGCTTTTTATCCGCAGGAGGAGGATGTGGACGCCGACATGCTCCTGCGCCAGGCCGGCCAGGCGCTCTACGAGGCCAAGCTGGCCGGCAAAAACCGCTATAGCCTCTTCGATCCCCGTCAGGATCTGGTGACGCGCAGCCGCCTGGAGAACATTGAGCGCCTTCGCCGCGCGCTGGCCGCCAACGAGTTCGTGCTGCACTACCAGCCGAAGGTGAACATGCGTACCGGCAGGATCATCGGCGCCGAAGCGCTCCTGCGCTGGCAGCATCCCGATCGCGGCCTTTTGCCGCCGGGCATGTTTCTGCCGACGATCGAGGACCATCCCCTGGCCGTCGAGGTCGGCCAGTGGGTGATTGAAACCGCACTGCAGCAGATGGAGGCCTGGAAGCGGGAAGGCTTCGCGCTTCCAGTCAGCGTTAATGTGAGCGCCTTCGAGCTGCAACAGCCGGAGTTTGCCGCCCATCTTTGCGCACGCCTTCAGGCGCATCCCCAGCTCAAGCCTTCGGATCTGGAACTGGAGGTTCTGGAAACCAGCGCCTTGCGCAACGTCCTCTTCAGCGCCCAGGCCCTGGCCACCTGCCGGGAGGCGGGAGTTCAGATCAGCGTGGACGACTTCGGCACCGGCTACTCTTCCCTTGCCTATTTGAAGCGGCTGCCCGCCCACGTGTTGAAGATCGACCAGAGCTTTGTGCGGGATATGCTCGACGAGCAGGAAAGCCTGCCCATCCTCAGGGGCATTCTGGGCCTGGCCGAGGCCTTTCGCATGCATGTGATCGCCGAGGGCGTCGAAACGGTCGAGCACGGCCTCATGCTGCTGCATCTGGGCTGCGACTGCGCGCAGGGCTACGGAATCGCCAGCCCCATGCCGGCCGAAGAACTGCGCGCCTGGGCCATGTCCTGGCGCGCGGACCCTCGCTGGAGCGAGGCGCCAACAGTGCAGACGGCAAACCGCGCGGCGCTGTTCGCCGTGGTGGAGCATCGCGCCTGGTACGGTCATTTTCTCGGTCACATCCACGGCACACGGTCCAAGCCGCCGGTTCTCGACGCCGCGCAGTGCGGCATGGGCGCCTGGATCGAGACGCAGAAGCTCGCCGCGGGCGGCGTCTCGCCTTCCCTCCAGGCCATCCAGACCCTCCACGAGCAATTTCACGCGCTGGCGAAGGAAATTGACGAGGCGCACCGCGATGGCCGCAAGCAGGATGTTCTGGGCATGTTGCGCCAGCTTCGCTATCTGCACGAGCGCTGCCTCAAGCGCCTGCAGCCGTTCACCCGCGCCTCCGCGCACTCTGCCGCCGGCAGCGTCATCCTCCGCGAGGTTCTCGTCGCACAGAACAGCAGCGCGGCCTAGCGCGTTTCGGCGGAACCGATTCAAGCCCCGGTCCGGAGCTCTTCGCGGGAGCGAAAGAAGCATGTGTGCGCATGGACTCAATGCAGATGGAGTCGCCAGAAGGTATAACTGAGCATTTCGTGGACCAGGCGTTTGACCAGCAGGGAACGGCCTTCGACGCTGGGGTGCGGCCGCGGCGAGGTCAGCACGTCCAGGCCTTCGGCGGCGCAGAGGGCGTGGATGCGGAACATGTGCGTATCGTCGCTGACCACCACCAGGCGGCGCAGGCCGTTGGCGCGCGCAATCACGGCGATGCGGCGGGCCGACTCCTCGGTGTTGCGGCTTTCGGTTTCGGCGATGATGGCGCTTTCCGGCACGCCGTTGGCAATCAGGTAATCGCGTCCCACCGAGCCTTCGGTGAATTGATCGCCGCCCGGACCGCCAAGGGTGACGAGCAGCGGCGCGAGGCCGCGGCGATACAGATCGAGCGCGTGATCGAGGCGGGCGCGATAAACCGGCGAAGGACGGCCGTCGTACTCGGCCGCGCCCAGCACGGCGATGGCGTCGGCTGGTGCGGCCTGGTCCATCTGCGCATACCGCTCGATCTGCGCGTAGACCCAGCCGGTCCAGCCCGCCGCCGCTGCCACGAGCAGCAGCGCAAGCCCGATCGACACGGGCGCGGAGCGGGAGTTCGGTTTGGAGGATGCGGACACGGGGCAGCGAGCTTCAGGCAACGAGCTTCGGCGGCGCGGAGAGAATCGTCGCCGTTCCCGTGGCGTCGCCAACCCGGAAGCGAAAACTCTGGCTCCGGGCTTCGGCTTCGGCGCGGATCATGCCCAGGCCCAAGAGGCGCGGTCCACCGGGGAGCGGCAGCACGGCCGCGCTTGTGATGGCTCCGGCGGCGGCGCCATCGTCAAGGATCAGTTCCGCACCGGCGGCGGGCACAGGGCCGGACAGTTCGAGCGGGCGCAAATGGCGATGCACACCGCCGCGCGAGTGAATGCGCTCGACAATTTCCTGGCCGAGGTAGCAGCCTTTGGCGAAGTGCAAAGCGCGCATCTGCGCGGTTTCCTGCGGCAGATCGCGCTCGGCGATGTCGATGCCGTAGGCGGGAATCCCCTCGGCAATGCGAAAAGCCTCGATCGATGGCGCGCCCACCGGCGTCGCCCCGCCCGTGCGCAGGCAGGACCAGAGCTTGGCCAGTCCGGCCGAAGGCAGCCAGAAGACAAAATGCGGAGCCAGGACTCCGTATTCGCGCAAAACGCGCACATCCCAACCGTTCCAGTTCACGCTGGCGGCCGTCATGGGCGTCGTCAGCACGGGCAGGCCGACGCGCTCAAGCACTTCGGCGGCCCGGGGACCGGTCAGGCCGATGGCCGTCTCCGAACCGGCCTCGCCGGTCTGTTCCTCGCCCAGCGGAATCAGCTCCACATCATCCATCACGATGAACCGGTTGAGGTGAGCAAGCAGTTTTTCGCTCTGGTCGGCGGCGATCTCCATTTCCAGGCTCGATTCGCCGGCAAAGGGTGTTCCAGTCAGCTTGTCGGCGCTGTCTTTGACTGGAGAGGCCGCATTCCGACGCTGCGGAGAAAACTCCTCGCCACCGCGCCAAACGGTCAGTTCGCCCTGAATGCGTCCCTGGGCGTCGAGCGCAAAGTTCCATGCGCCACTGCCCGGAAAGAGATCGTTGACGGTGTTCGTCACCATGCCGCTCAGCCAGCGGAAGCGGTCGGCGCCGCGCACAGCCACGCGGCGCATCCAGCCAAGGTCGTGCAGCGCCGTTCCGAAGGCCAGGGCTTCGGTTTCCATCGCGGGCGCATCGAAGCCGCGCGGAGTGAGAACGCCGCGATAGGGCACCCGTTCGTGCGGCGTGCGCGTGGATTCGAGCAGGACGGTCAGGGCGGTGGCTTGCAGCTTTGCAGCGAGAACGGAGTTGGGCATAAAACCTGTTCCGCGGCCGCGCGCCATGGCGAAGGCCTCTCTGGCGCGGAACCGCTCCCTGATTATAGCCTTGAAAACGGGATGTGCGGCGGACGGCTTGAAGAGATCGCGCGAAGAACGCGGTGCGCGAGAGGAACGGGAATGAACCATCCATTCGGGAACGCAAAGTCCATGGGACGCCGACGGGGCGATGGTCTGTCGCTTCTGCCGGTTCTTGTTCTGGCCATGGCTCTTCCTTTGCGGATCGCGGCCCAGCAAACCGCGGCGCCCGCAGCGCCAGCGGACGCGCCTGCCGCTGCATCCGCTTCCCTGGGGTGCGCGCTTCCAGCCGGCGCGGCGCACCACGACGACGGCAAAAACGCGGCGCGGCGCACCCCCGAGCAGGCCCGGCGGCTCTTCGCCATGGTCGATTCGCTGTTGCAATTCGCTTCGAACGAAACCGGCCTGCCCATCCAAAGCGAGGTCAAGCGGAGACTCACCACGCGCGAGGCCGTCGTCAAGTACCTTGAAGAAAAACTCGACGAGGATCAGAGTTCCAAGCGGATGCAGCACGACGAGATCGTGCTCAAAAAATTCGGTCTACTCGATCGGGACTTTCAACTGAAGCCATTTCTGCTCGAGCTGCTGCGGGAGCAGGTCGAAGCCTACTACGATCCGAAGACAAAGACGGTAAACCTGCTGGACTGGGTGAGTCCCGGCGAGCAGCAACCGGTGCTGGCGCACGAACTGACGCACGCGCTGCAGGATCAGCACGTCGGCCTGGAAAAGTGGGACGACCAGACGCCCATCGAGGTCTCGGCCAGCGCGGCCGCAGATCGAGACCACCTGGCCCGCGACGAGATGGATACGGCGCGCGAGGCGGTGGCCGAGGGACAGGCAACGGCCGTGATGTGGAATTGCGTTCTGGAGCCGATGGGCAAGAGCCTGGTTGCGACACCGGAGGTGATCGATCTGCTGGAGGCGCAAATGGAGAATGCCGGCGGATCGCCGGTGATGGCGCGCGCGCCGCTGCTGCTCTCTGAATCCATGCTCTTTCCCTATCGCGAAGGTCTCAGCTTTGAGCAGGACATCTGGATGGACGAGGGCCGGAAGGCGGCCTTCGCGGGCGCGCTCGACCGGCCGCCCACCTCGAGCTGGGAGATCCTCAATCCCCGCGTCTATGAGAAAAAACTTGTACCGCCGGTGCCGATTTTTCCCGACGTGCATCCACTGGTCGATGACGCCTACCGGCCGTACGACATCGGCCAGGTGGGCGCGCTCGATGTGCGCATCCTGACCACGCGGATGGGCGGCAAAGGCACGGCGCGAGATCTGACTCCTGCCTGGGACGGCGGCGTCTACTGGGCCGGACAGTTGCGCAGCGCCCGGACGGAAGCCGCCGAGGCGAGCACCGCCTCCATCGCGTTTTTTTATCTTTCCGCATGGAAAAACGCCGCTTCGGCAAACTATTTCGCCAAACTCTACGCGAATTCTCTGGATCGCAAATATCTGCGTGTGAGCGAAGAAACAACCGCTGCGCCACCGGACGGCGACGGAGCGAGCGAGCGCATCTTTACGACGAACGAAGGTCCGGTTCTGATCGCGAGGCGCGGCCGGATGGTCTTCGTCGCGGAGAGTTTCCCGCTGCCGCTGGCGCGCAAACTCGCCGGGCTCCTCTTCGACGCTCAAGGTTCCGGCCCGGGACGGATGGCGAGTTCGCCGCGGAAAACTCTTGCGCCCGCCGCCGGCTTCGGTGGCGACACGCTCAGCGCCGGCCTGGTGCGGTTCTTTGCCCAGGCTGGCGTCACGAAAGCCGCCATCGAGGCGGAGCGGCAGGCGATCGAAAAGTAGACGGACCGGAGCCGCGATGCTCGCGCATTGCCCTCCGGCTTATGGCAAAGGCCTTGCAAAAATTCGCGGCTTCGGTCAGTGACGGCTCTACGCCCAATAGCTGCGATCAAGCGTGCGGTACTGAATGGCTTCGGCGAGGTGCGAGACCACGAGGTCTTCGGCGCCTTCCAGATCGGCGATCGTGCGCGCCACTTTGAGGATGCGATCATGAGCGCGCGCCGTCAGGCCTTGCTGCTGCATGGCGCGTTCCAGCAGTCGCTCGGCGTCTTGACCCAGTTCGCAATGAGTGCGAATTTGCCGCGTATTCATCTGCGCGTTGGCATGGATTTTCTCGCCATGCTTCTTGAAACGCTCGCGCTGGCGTGCGCGGGCCTCCATGACACGACCACGAATGTGCGCCGAACCCTCTGCCGCTGAGCCGCCGCGCAGCTCCTTGTACTGGACCGCGGGAACTTCGATATGAATGTCGATACGGTCGAGCAGAGGACCGGAGATCTTGGCGACGTAGCGCTGGATCATGGGCGGGGTACATAGGCACTCGTGCGAACGGTCATTAAACCAACCACAAGGGCAGGGATTCATTGCGGCCGCCAGCATGAAGCGCGCCGGAAAACTCAGCGACATGGAAGCACGCGCAATGGTGACCGTGTGGTCCTCGAGCGGCTGCCGCATCACTTCCAGCACATTGCGCGGAAATTCGGGCAGTTCGTCGAGAAAGAGCAGGCCGTTGTGCGCCAGCGACACTTCGCCGGGGCGCGGCACCACGCCGCCGCCAATCAGTCCGGCAGATCGGA
>JAJYFB010000061.1 GCA_021785495.1 Acidobacteriota bacterium
ATGAGATGGCCGTGGATGGCCGCTACGATCTGCTGACCAAAAAGGAAGTGATTGGCCTGGAGCGGGAGCGCAAGCACCTGCAGGCCAATCTGGCCGGCATCAAGAACATGAAGCGGCTGCCGGATGCGCTCTTTGTGGTCGATTCGAACAACGAGGCGATCGCCGTCAAGGAAGCGCGCAAGCTGGGCATTCCCGTCGTCGCGGTGGTGGACACCAACTGCGACCCGACCGTGGTCGATTACGTGATTCCCGGCAACGACGATGCGCTGCGCGCCATTCGTTTGTTCACCTCGAAGATCGCCGAGTCGGCCGCGGAGGGCGTGAACCTGCTGGGCGACAAGACCTTCGAGGAGCCGGCCGCCGAGCCGGCCGTTGAAGCCGTTGAGATTGCGGCGGGTGAGGAAGTCGATCTGGAGGCCGCGCTGGGCGGCGGCATTCGCAAGGCCCCTGCAGGCGTTGCGGCTCCGGCCGATGAGGATGAAAGCGCCGAGGCTGCCCTCTAACTTCTTTCCGCGCGTGACCATGCGCACAGAGTGTTCAGCGTGGCCGCTTCGATGAACGGCCACGCTTTTCTTCTGCCGGAAACATGGACGGCGTAGAGTTTCGATGGGAACGCATCTCCGCGCCGCGTTGGCGGACCGGCCGAGGCCGGAAACACACACACAGAGAGAGTGACGACAGTGAGCGAAAAGATCGATGCAAAGTTGGTGAAAGAACTGCGCGAGATGACCGGCGCGCCCATGGGCGACTGTCTGAAGGCGCTGCAGGAGACCAAAGGCGACAAGGAAGAGGCGGTGGTTGTGCTGCGCAAGCGCGGCATGGCCTCGGCGCAGAAGAAGGCCGCGCGCACCACGAACGAGGGCGCGGTGGGCACCTACATTCACGCCGGCGGCAAGATCGGCGTGCTGCTCGAACTGGACTGCGAGAGCGACTTCGTGGCCCGGACGGAGGATTTCCAGGAACTGCTGAAGGAAATCTCCATGCACATCGCGGCCAGTGATCCGCGCTATGTGCGCCCCGAGGATGTGACGGCCGAGGACATGGAGCGCGAAAAGGAGATCTACCGCGCCCAGGCGGCCGCCACCGGCAAGCCGGCCCCGGTGATTGAGAAGATCGTGGACGGCAAGATGGCCAAGTTTTACGAGGAGGTTTGCCTGCTGGAGCAGCCCTTCATCAAGGACCAGGCTGTCAGCGTCAAGGAGCTGATCGCGCAGAAGGTCGGCAAGCTGGGCGAAAATATCACCGTGCGGCGTTTTGCCCGCTTCAAGGTGGGCGCGGCCGATTGGACCGTTGCACAGACCAGGGCCGGGGAAGCGGCTGCTGAATAATCGATACCGCAGGCCGGAAAGCCAGCTTGGGCAGCCTCTTCAGGGGCTGCCCATTTCGCATTCAGGAGATCCGCGCACACACGGCAATCCACAGGCGCGGAATGGAAAAGGGCAAGGCTTGAGCCGTACCGTTCTATTCCCTGAGGGAATGGGGCATTTTCTCCTGCGGATGACTCCGTTGCGCGTCGATTCAACGTCCCTGCATGTTGCCGAAGACGCGCAGCGCGCAAGGCTGGCCGGCGCGACGGTCCCGGCATTGCATCGCCACAGCCTGCGCCAACGGTCTGCATCTGGTCATCAGCCGATACAATCAAAGAAGACAGCCACGGACGGTTTTTCCGTCCTTTTCGGGAAGGATGGACGGCGGCAGAATGGCGCGGCGCGGACGAAAGAGCAGAAAAAGGAAAACTTCAGGCGCCGGAGGATTGCTGACCGGGCTGTTTCTGCTTGCCACACTCGCAGCGGGGGGCCTGGCCTGGCTGGTGCTGCTGCCATTCGGGCCGTCCACGGCAACGCTGGTGACGCTCAAGCCGGGATCATCGACAGCCGCCATTGCGCGCACTCTGGAAGCGGCCGGTGTGGTGCGCAGCCGTTACGCGTTCGACCTGGTGCGCTGGCTGCGGCGCGGGCGGCTCGAAGCCGGAGTCTATCGCTTCGACCATCCGGCGCCGGTGACCGAAGTCTACGCGCGGATCGAGCACGGCGACGTGGCGACCGTGACGCTGTCCGTGCCGGAGGGAGCGAATCTTTTCGACATTGCCGCGCGCGTGGAGCAGGCCGGGCTCTGCACACGGCAGGAGCTTTTGCAGGCGGCCACGAGCCAGACGGCGCTCGTCGCCGATCTGGATCCCAGAGCAAAAAGCCTTGAGGGTTACCTGTTTCCGGCGACCTACCGGTTTTCGCCCAACGCAACGGCGGAGCAGATTGTGCATGCGATGGTGCGCCAGTTTCACATCGTCGCCCAAGAGATTGGCCTGAAGGAGAACGTGCACGACGTGGTGACCCTGGCCTCGCTGGTCGAGCGCGAAACGGCCGTGGACGCGGACCGTCCGCTGGTGGCGAGCGTCTTCGTAAACCGGCTCAGAAAGGGAATGCCCCTGCGCACCGACCCCGCGGTGATCTACGGCCTGGAGCGCGCGGGCCTGTGGCGCGGCGCCATCTACGCCAGCGATCTGGCGCGCGACACCCCGTATAACACCTATCTCCACGCCGGTCTTCCACCGGGTCCGGTGGCCAATCCCGGCCTGCCCTCACTGCGCGCGGCCATGCAGCCGGCGCGCTCCAACTATCTCTACTTTGTGGCTTCGGGCGCCAACGCGCAGGGCCATTCGCTCTTTGCTGAAACTCTCGACGAACACAACCGCAATGTCGCCCAGTACCGGCGCGCATTGAGGAAGGCAGGAGAGCGATGAGGATCGCCGTTTGCGCCGGCCGCGCCGCGGCCCTTGCGCTCCCGCTGTTGGCCGCGGGCTGTTCGCTGTTGCCCACCACGCGGCATCTGCCCGTGCCGAAGGCGCCGCCCGAGGTGCAGTCGGCCACGCCGCAGCAACTGGTGCGCCTGATCAACCAGCGCTGGGATGTGCTGAAAAGCCTGACGGCGACGGTCGAAATTCAGGCCACGGAGTTCAAAACCGCCGAGGGTGTCGAAAAGGATTTTCCCTCGAGCCGCGGCTACATTCTCCTGCGCAAGCCGAAGATGTTGCGCGTGATGGGAACCTACTTTGGCGTGCCCATCTTCAATATGGCCAGCGATGGCAGCCACTTCACGCTGGTGATCCCTTCGAAAAATCTCGTTCTCGAAGGAGCCAACGCCGTCACCGAGAAAGACCCCAAAAACCCCATGTACAACCTGCGTCCTGATTTCTTTCTGGACGCCATCGCCGTGCGCGGCCTGGATTCGCACGACGAGTTCATGGTGGTCAACGATACAGAAACGGTCGAGGACGCCGCCAAGAAGCATCTCTACATCGAACCGGAGTACGTGCTCAGCGTGATGCGGCCCAAGGCCGGCAATGAAAAACTTCCCGTGCGCGTTCTCACCTTTCGCCGCGACGACATGCTGCCGTACAGCCAGGACATCTACGACCGCCACGGCAATCTGGAAACGCAGGTCACCTATGGAAACTATGCGGAGTTCAGCGGCGGAAAATACCCCTCGAAGGTGACGATCAAGCGTCCGCAGGAGGGCATTCAGCTCACGCTGACCGTCGAAAGCGTTCACGAGAACGTCGATCTCGCCGATAGCCAGTTCGAGGTGAAGATCCCAGCCGGAGCCACCATCCGGCAGCTCAAATAGAGCCGCGCGCTGGTGCCGTGGCCGCCGGGACGGCAGCTCTCAGAAGATCCCGTCGTCGAAGCGGTGAATCTCTTCCCGGCCGTCGGCGCAGATTCGCAACTCGCAGGCAAAGGCGAGTTCTCTCCGGGCGGCGCGCTCGCGCAACTGAGCGGCAAAGCTGTCAACGAAGGCGCGATCGGCGGCCAGGAGGCGCAATCCCTGCGCCAGACGGCCCAGATAGCGCGGCGCCAATTGCACCCACCGGCGCGCAGCCCAGTCCTGCGCATCGAGGCAGCCAAGCGCAATTGCGTCGAGCAGCGCCCGATCCTTTTGCCGGGCCGCGGCAGTCCGCCAGACGGCGAAGATCCCGGCCGTGGGCTGCGCTTGCCGCTCCGCGCCGGCATGGAAAAACAACGAATCGGGCGCTGAAACGGGGAAAACCGCGTCGCGCCAAAGATCGGGCAGCAGACCGCGCTCGCCGCTCTCGCGCGCGATCGCCGCCGGCTCGGCCGCTACGCAGACGGCGGCCGTCTCGCGTTTGCGCAGCTGATTCTTGAGGATGCGCAGGGCCTCGTCAAGCGAGGCGACGAGAAAATCGACGACGCCATCGCGCACAGCCTGCTTTTGCGCAGTCGGAAAGGCCGTGGCCGTCAGCGTGGCCGCACCGGCGATGTTGGCGGCCACGACCAGCGCGCGGCCCGGCTCGTCGAGCGCGCCCGCCGCGAAGAGTTTGCCGCCGAGCCCCAGGGCGCGATCGGCCTCCGGGTGCGCCAGAAGCCGCGCGTAGGCCTGCGCCGTGCGCGCGAGAAATTGAAGGGCATTCGGGTCTGGTGCGGTCCACGGCACAGAACGATTCTATCGTTGCGCACTGCGGCAGGAGCGCCTGTCGAGGGGCATCGACAGGGCAAACGCATTTGGATTTCGCATGGCCGCCCGGAACAGCTTGGAAAGGCCACGGCTTCAGCCGTGCCCTTTCCAAACAAAATCATCCCGCAAGCTGAAATGCGTTTGCCCTGGGAGCATCGATGGCTCAAAACTCTCGTTCGCGCCAGGTGCGTGCGCGGACAAAAAAGAGCAACTCGCCGGGTTTGGCCTTGAATTGCGTCTTGCCGCATTCATTGCGCGCAACCACGCCCGATTGCAGGATCTCCGCCACGGAGTACCAAACGTCGCGCTCCCGGTCGTTCTCCCGGCCGATCTCGCAATTGATGTACGTATCGATCGAAAGACTGTCGGTCGTCTTGACGGCAATCTCCTGGACGCTGGTGGGAATCGTCACGGTGGCCGTTCCGTCCTCGCCGCGATGCACCCATTCGTTGTGGATGGTTTGATGCCGGTCGGCGCGCACCAGAAAGTTCGAGACCGCGGCCGGCAGCCCGGATTTGCCGTCGAGCACGCGGATGTGGATCGTCACCGGCTTTTGCGCGGCAAGCAGGGGGCCAACAGCGATGAGGCACAGAAACAGGGCGGAGACGCGCTTTCCAATCGTGGTTTTCATTCCGCTCCCACTCTACCACGAGGAATAGGGCTGCCCGTCGCTGCTGGCGTCGGTCGAGCCGGAGTGTACGTCGGTGATTCCGGGGTCGGTTTCGTCCAGCGAGTACATGGCCTGATCGGAGTCGGTCACCCAGGAGTCCTTGCTGCGCGTGATCGGGTCTTCTGGAATCGTCTTCAAATAACCAGCATCGACCAGGTCCTGAAGCGACTGCGGCCCCTTTTGCTTGTCCATCGTGTAGGTGTCGATGGCCGTGCGCAGGGTTTGCAGGTCTTCCTTGAGCGCGGCCTCGCGCGCGTGCTGCACCGCGCCCACAAACCGCGGAATCGCCAGCGTGATCAGGATCAGCATGATCGCCATCACGATCACCAGCTCGATCATGGTAAACCCTGCGGATTGTCGGCGTCGGTGGATCATAAAAGTTGTCAGTTGTCAGTTATCAGTTGTCCGTTGTTCGTTCACCACGTATCGTATTTCGTTCCGTCGAGCGCTGTCGCCTGCGACTTGGTATACACGTCGAAGACACTCTGCCCGCCCCAGGAGTCGGAGTCGGGATCGTCCTGCATCGAGCGCATGCCCCAGTCGGTATTGCCCGTCATGGGATCGATGGGAATCTTGCGCAGAAACCGCAGTTTTTTGCCTTGCACATCCACGCCGTCCACCAGGGTTTGCAGGTCGGGCGGGTAGTTCTGGCTGTCGACCTTGGTCTGGAATGCGCCCCGGTCGGCGGCGTCCTTGTACTTGTCGATGGCGCTGCGCATCATCCAGAGATCGTAGCGCAGTTCCCGCTCCTGTTCGCGTTTGACCTGGAAGTGCACCAGCGGCAGCGCCGCCGACATGAGAACGGTGAGGATGGCGATGGTCACCATCAGTTCGGCCAGCGTCAGGCCCCGTTGGCCGGCGCGCATCGGCCCGGTGCGCCGCGGCAGGGAGCGATCCGGATGCAGGGGCGTCAAAGGCTACCTCACCACGATCGCAGCCTGTCCGGTTTGCGCGGGTGTCTGCTGCTGCGCGCTGTTCGTCACGGCGACGCGCGTGAAATTCAATGCGGACGCACCGGCGGCCTTGGCCTGGAAGGTCAGGATGCAGGCCACGCCCGTGCCCGTGACGCCGTGCGCGCCCGGAGGACGCGAGAGGCTGACCACCACGGTTCCCGGCGGGTCTTCCACATGGCTGATTCCGGTCGGCTGGCCGTCGTGGCTGAGAAAATCTCCTGAAACGACGCCCTGCAACTGGAGCTTGGTGGCGTCGTAGTGCAACTGCATGGCGATGGTGCTCACGTCGGATCCTCCGTTGAGCACCACCGGAATCTGGAACGTGGCGCCGCTGGCCACCGGAGCCGCTGGAGCGTTGAACGCCAGCGTGGCGCTGGCCGGAGCCGCCGCAGGCTTGGCCGCTGGGGATGCGGCAGGCGAAGCGGCCGGAGATGCCGTGGGCGGAGAATTCGGTGCGGCGGCCGTGGCCGGATGCGGCGCTGGCGCCGGTGGCTGCGCGGCGGCGTTGGGGCTGGCTTCGGCCGCCAGGTCGGCGCGCAACTGCGCCAGCATCTGTGGCGCCGCGTCCAGGGCGCTTCCGGCGGGTATCGAGCCCGCGGACGGCCTCGTGGCCGGTTGCGGCAGGGAAGCGGCTGGAGCCGAACCGGGCGCTGGCGGCGCGACGGGGTTGTTGTCATGCCGCAGGTCAATGGTCGTCGATCCGGCGCCCGTGTCGATGACGCGCAGATTGGTTTGATTGAGTTCCTGCGAGCGCACGATGTGCGGCACGACCACGAAGACGATGTCGTCGTCCTGAATGATGTGGTCCCTGGATCCGAAGACATACTTGAGGATCGGGATGGCGCTCAGACCGGGCATGCCGTTCCAGTTGTTCTGTTCCTGATCGTCCTGAATGCCGCCCAGAATGCTGGCCTGGCCGTCGCGCAGCCGGATCACATGATCGACCACGCGCTGGCTGATGATCGGCTCGGTGACGCCTTCAATGGTCGAGGAGCCGCTGACGGCCGAAATCTCGATCTTGATCTTGAGCGTGACGTCGCGGTCGTAGTGGACGCTGGGGGTCATCTCGATGTTGACGCCGACGTCCTGGTATTGAAACTGGGTCTGGGCGTATCCAAGAGACGCGGTGGTCGAGATGCCGGGCATCGAATAGGAGCCGGTGGCGATGGGAATCTTCGAGCCGATCTTCATGACCGCCTTCTGGCCGTCCAGGGCGCGGATGCGCGGGCTCTGCAGGATCTTCGTGTTGTTGTCGGTCAGCAGCAGGTTCAACGTCGCCGAGCCCACGCTGACGGCGAAGTTGTTCGAGTTCAGATGCGCCAGATTGTAGAGCGTCGGGCTGGTGGTGGTGGATGCTCCCGTGGTCGAGTTGGTGGTGGTGGTGCAGGTGTTGCTGGCCGCGCAGGTGGGCTGCAAACTGACGCCGAACTGATTCGGCCAGGAGAGGCCCAGCGTCTTTTCCCAGTCCTTGCTCACCTCCATGACGCCGATGTCGACCACCACCTCGCCGCGGGATTTGTCGAGGTTGTCGATCAACTGCTGGGCCAGCAGCAGCTCGTCGGGCGTGCCGCGCATGACGATGGCGTTCTGGCTCTGCACCGGGAAGGCCTTGGCGCTGGGCATCACGTTGCGAATGGCCGTGGCCACGTCGTTCAGGTCGTTCTGCTGCCAGGCGTTTGTCAGGTAAAAGGTCTGTACCGCCTCGTCGTCCAGCTCGCGCCGTTTGGCGGGCGTGTTCTGCGCCACGAAGATCGCGTTTTCCGTCACCGGACGCCAGAAGGTGTTCGACATGACGCCGATCATGCGCAGGGCGTCGAGCAGCGAAACGTTGTTCAGATCCACGGTGATGCGCGTCGAGTGCATGTCGGGATCGAAGAGCACGTTGATGCCGGCGGCCTTGCCCACGGTCTGGTAGACCACCTTGGCATCCTCGGTCATGTGCAGCGACAGCGGCTCGTTTGAGACCGGCTTGAGCATCGCCGGCGACGCGATGGCCTGCAACTCGGCAGCTTCCGTCACCGGCACGGGCATCTCATTCGAGGAGACCGGCGCGTTCTGGCCCTGTTTCTGGCGAATATCGGCGATCTCCTGCAGCGCCGCCTCGTTGCTGGGGTCGATCTGGCTGGCGTGCATGAACTCGGCCAGCGCCCCTTGCAGATCTCCGGCCTGTTCCAGTTTGCGGCCCTTGGTGACATGCCCGGAGGAGGCTGGAACCCGAACGCGTTCGAGCGCGATGCGGTAGTGCAAATCCTTGGGATTTCTTTTGTACGCCTTTTCGTAATCGTTGAAGGCCGTGTCGTAGTCCTGACGGGCCTCGGCGTTCTGGCCCTGTTTGTAGTCGGAATGGGCCGACTCCGCCAGGGCGCACGCGCCAGGCAGCGCCAGTCCGGCCACGGCCACGAGGGCCACGGCAAACACAGTTTTCCATCGGGTGATTCCGGCGCGGGCCGGAGCGGGCGTGCGGTTCATGCGGCTCCATGGCGTTTTCACGGGCTCGCCTGTGCGCTCCCGGTTTGCCGGTTCACGCCCGGGGCGCGCCTCGGCGGCAGGATTCCTGATGCCTGCGTTGGGCAAAAAACGCTGATTCATTTTAACAAAGGCGCGCTGCGTCTCCTGGCGGTCCGCGCCGGCCCTGGGGGCGATCGCAGGAACGAAGCCGGGCAACGCAATCGAGGCCGCTTTTGGCCGGTCCGCGAGTTGCGTCCCGGCGGGAGGCGCGAAATCAGCCCAGGGTAAAGCGCAGTGCAACTCCGGGGAATGGGGCCGATCGACATGCCCGCCCCGGAGGGGCGGTGCGACCCCGCGATCCAAATGAACCATCGCTGCCTGCGATCTCCTTGCGCGGGCAGCCGGTCTCCGGTCTCTGCACCCCGATCCCTGATTCTTGCTACGATGAAGAATCAAGGACGCCTGCCCATGCCCCGCCAGACCAGCCACGTGACCTCGGCCGCAAGCGCGCAGGCCGCCCAGAAGGCGGCCCGGCCGCGCGATCCGGTGGCCAGCGGCGAGCGGGACGCGGCCCAGAACCGCGCCGCCGGCCACAACTATTTCTTCCTCGAAAAGTTCGAGGCCGGGCTGGCCCTGCGCGGCACCGAGGTCAAATCCATCCGCGAGGGCAAGGCCAACCTCCGCGACGCCTACGGGCTCGTCAAGGACGGCGAGGCGTTCCTGCTGAATCTGCATATCGGCCCTTACTCCCACGGAAATATCGCCAATCACGACGAGACGCGCACGCGCAAGCTCCTGCTGCACACGGAGGAGATTGGCAAGCTACTGTCGAAGACGCAGATCAAGGGCCATACGCTCATCCCGACCCGGCTGTACTTCCGGCGGGGACGGGTCAAGTGCGAGTTGGCTCTGGCCAAGGGCAAGCAGGACTGGGACAAGCGCGAGACCGAACGCCGCCGTGAAGCCGACCGCGAGGCCCGCGCCGCCATCAAGGCCAACAAGCACCGGGGCGGACGGTAGAAGCGGGCGCCTTGCATTTTCCTGAAACCGATGCGGAACAGCCGCCGGTGCATCCGGTCCGTGGGCCGCAGGCCGTTCCAAGAGCAAAATCGAGCGCGTTTGCCGCTGCCGGAATTGCGCTGGTAGACTAGTAGGGTTGCGGTTGCGCGGGCTGCGCCGGTTTGCGCCCGTCAGCAAGATTATTCAAGAAGGACAAGAGAATCCCGTGGACACAAGCACGCGTCACGCCCTGAAGAAGGACAAGTTGGCCGCAGCCGCAGCCACCAGCGCCAATTGGATCGGCGAGCACAAGTCCGGCCTGCTGCGCTGGACCATAATGGCCGGGGCGGCGCTGATTCTTGTCGTTGGCCTCTCGATCTTCTGCGCCGTGCGTTCTGCGGCGGCCAATGCCGCTCTGGGCGCGGCTTTGGATGTCTACACTTCGCCGCTGGCGCTGCCAGGGGCTCCGCCGGAGGCGGGAGTCTATACAACGGCGGCGGCTCGCGCCCAGGAAGCGAATCGGGAGTTTGTGGCCGTGGCTCACGACTTCGGCTGGTTCTCGGCCGGGGCCAAGGCGCGCTACTTTGCCGGCATCACGTACGAAGAGATCGGCCAGAGCGGTTCGGCGGAAACCGAGTTGCAGGCGGCATCGCACTCCTGGAACCGCAATCTCGCGGACCTGGCCAGGCAGGCCCTTGCCGGCCTCTATCGCCAGACTTCACGCGATGACGAGGCCGCCGATCTGTACAAGCAGATCGCCGCCAAACCGTCGGCGATGGTCTCCGCCGCAGTTGCGCAACTGGATCTTGCCGATTTGTACGCCTCAGAGGGCAAGATGGATCAGGCGCGCGACCTCTGGGCCAAGGTCAAGGATGCGGACAAGGAAGGCGCCGCGGGCCAGATTGCGGCCGAGAAGTTGACCGCCAAGTAGCGTTTGGCCGGTCGGCCCTGCCGGACGCCAATCGATGCGTTCGCGCCAGCGCGGAGTCGCCCCGAGCATTTTCGCGGCCGTCTGCGTCTGGTAGACGATGAGCACCAGCCAGGCCATTTGCGCGGATTGGATGGAGATTCCCACGAGGGCGGCAGACGAGCAGGCACGGCCTTGCGCCGGGGACGCCGCCATCGCGGCACTGGTCGATCGCTATGCGGCGGCTCTTTATCGCGTCGCGTATTCCGTTCTGCGCAACTCCACCGACGCCGAAGACGCTGTACAAGAGGCGTTTTTGCGCGTGCTGCGTCACCGTGAACACCTCAACGAGGTGCGCGATCAGCGCGTCTGGCTGGTCCGCATCGTCTGGAACGTCGCGCTCGACCGCAAGCGCCGCGCGAAGACCCGCCCAGAGACCGACGACGTGACGGAACTGGCGCGCGTGCTGCCCGCGAACGGGCTTTCGCAGGAAGACCGGGCGGCCGCGGCCGAGCATCATGCCCACGTTCTGGCCTGCGTCGAGCGACTGCCGGCCAAGGAGCGCGAGGTGCTGCGACTGTCGGCCTTCGACGAGTTGACCAGCGTGGAGATCGCCACGGTGCTTGGCATCACCGAGTCGAGCGTCCGTTCCCGGCTCTTTCGGGCGCGCAATTTGATGGCTGGCCTGCTCCATCGCGAGAGGAGTGTGCGATGAACTCGAATCCTGCCCCCCGAATGGATTCCGCGAACCGGACCGGTTGCGCTCCGGCCAGTTCGACTCCAGACCGCTCCGCCGAAGAGACGCTGCGGCTGATCGCCGGGCTGCCAGCGCCGGAAGGGCTCGAAGCGCGCGTGAAAGAGGCGCTGCGCACGGCGCCGCCCGCCGGGCGCGTTTTGGCCTGGCCCGCGCGCATCCGCGCCGGAATCGCGCCCGGCGGCCACTGGAGGCGCGCCGCGGCGGCTGCGGCGATTGTTTTCGCCGTGGTGGGCGGCGGTTGGGGCGTGCTGAACCGCGCCGGGCGCAGCGCGGCTGGGCAGGCGGCCGCCGCTCCCGCGCAACTACCGGCCGCGGGAGGGTTCTCGGCCGCGGGTGCGGTGCGCACGCCGCAGACCCTGCCGGGACCGGCCGTGAAACAACCCGCGCAGAAGGTCGTCACAAAAAAGAAGACGCAGAAAAAGCCCGCAGCGCGATCGACGACGAGCCATGCGCCGCTTCAGCCAGCGGCTGCGCGCGAATGATCCTATCCCGAGTTGCGTCCACCGGCTTGAGCGATGCGCTGCGAGGACGCGGCGTCTACATGCCCGGATGCGTCACATCGCCGGCGTGCGGAATCAGGTCCAGATAGACATGGGCTGGAATGCGCGTTTGCCAGTGGTTTGTGGCGCGAGCGACAAGAACCATCCCGAAGAAGACCACCGCAAACAGGCCGAGAAGCGCAACCGGCGAAAGCGCGCGGCCGGGCCAGCGGCTGGCGGACGCTGCGGCGCGGCGCGGAGGAAGCGCCAATTGCAGAGCGTTTTCCGCCGGGCAGACGGCGACGCACTCCATGCAGGCCGCGCACTCGGCCGAGCGAATCTGCATCAGCCGGTCCACGGGCAGGCTGGCCGGGCAGGCCCGCGCGCATTTGCCGCAATCGACGCAGGCCGCGCGGTCGCGGCGGATCTTCACCGGGCTCAGGAGCGAGACCAGTCCCATCAGCGCGCCGTAAGGGCAAAGATAGCGGCACCAAAGGTTCTTCACGAACATCGAACCGAGGACGAGTATCGCAAGAACGATGGCTCCGGTTGCGCCGATGCCCCGGAAGAAATCGAGCATTTTGACGTCGGCGATCAGCCCGTAGGGCGCGGCCATGAATTCGTCGATGGCCGCGGCCGGCATGGCGGCGATCACGAAGAGAAAGAAGCCCAGCAGCAGGTACTTGAGCCCGCGCAGGGGGATGTCAAGCCAGCGCGGCAGGCTGAAATTGCGCCGGAAAAGCCGGCGGCCGAACTTCCAGAGCGCCTCGGAGAGCGTGCCCACCGGGCAGAGCCACGCGCAGAAGGCTTTTTTCGCCAGCAGGCTCATCCCCACGAAGGCCAGCAAGAGAAACATCGCCGCCGGGTGAATCGCGGGAACGCGGCCGGTCAGGAGAAATACCTTGGCGTTCATCAGCCCAGCGATGGGCAGCCAGCCCTCGACGCCGGCTGGCCGGGAACTTTTGATCCCCTGGCCGCCACGCTCGTAGAAGCGCACCCAAAGGTAGAACTGCGCCGCGATCCAGAGGTTCAACGCGACAAACGCTCCCTGCGCGATGTGCCGCAGGCGCTGCGAACGGTCGGGCGCAAGGCGCCGAAGCAGCTTTTTTCTTTCCCCGCCGGTCTCGATTCCGCCCGGAACCTGTGTGGCCATCTTTTCCTCGCTACAAATGAGCGTAGCGAGATGGCCCGCCGCAGGCAGCGACTTAGGTCACACAGGCGAGCCACTTGCAAAATTCAATCGACGGAGCCACGTGCAAAATTCGAGAATGCCGGTGGGGCCTTGGGTCAGGGGCTAAAGCCCCTCTCATTTTGTTGACGTTCTTGGCACGACTGAAGTCGTGCCCTTTCAAAACCGCGCCTGTGCGACGAATTTTGCAAGTGGCTTGACGGTCGCAAAACTTGAAAGGGCACGACTTCAGTCGTGCCGCAAGACGCCTGGAATGAATGGGGCTTTAGCCCCTGAGGGAGATTTTTCTCCTGCGGACGCTCCGTAACTGAATTTTGCAAGTGGCGCAGGCGTTCGGTGATTTCAGCCGACGCGAAAGGGCCTGTTTCACCGGAAGAGCGGCGAGAATGTGTAGCCGCGTTCATGGTAAACTCAAAATCATTGTAGGTATTTTCACTACTTTTTTGAATGGAGCGATCGGCATGGAAGCGGCAGTCACGGCGGCGGACGCCAACCGGAAGTTTTCACAACTGCTTCATGGCGTGCGCAAGGGACGAAGCTACGTCGTCACCAGCCACGGGCGGCCGGTCGCCAAGCTCGGCCCCATCGACGAACCGGGCCGGGCGGAGATCGGTGCGCGTCATGCGCTTCTGGCCCGGCTGAAGCGGCAGCCCGTCGCGAAGATCGGACGATGGAGCCGGGACGAACTGTATGAGGACGCGCGGTGAAGGTTGCCCTCGACACCAATCTGCTGGCTTACGCCGAGGGCGTGAACGGGAAAGCCATGCGACAGCGCGCTCTGGAGTTGATTGAGCGCTTGCCGCAGGGATCGGTTGTTTTGCCGGTGCAGGTTCTGGGCGAACTTTTTCAGGTTCTGGTGCGCAAAAGCGGCCGCGCGCCGTCGGAAGCGCGTGCGGCGATTCTCGGCTGGCGCAACGCCTTCGCGCTGGTGGAGACCTCGCCCTCCGTTCTTCTGGCGGCCGTCGATCTCACCGCGCAACAGTTTGGAATTTGGGACGCGGTCATCCTCTCGGCCGCCGCCGAAGCCAACTGCCAGTTGCTTCTTTCCGAAGACATGCAGGATGGGTTCACCTGGCGCGGCGTGACCCTGGTCAACCCCTTCGCCAAACGCCGGCATCCTTTGCTGGAGGCGCTCCTGGCGGATTAGTCCTCTCGCCCGGACGCCCTTCAACAGCCGGCCGCAAAGCCGCGCGCCCACTCGACGATGGAACGGACGGCCACGCCGCTGGGGCCTTTGGCGATGAAGGGTTTGGTGTCGTCGATCCAGGCCAGACCGGCGATGTCGAGGTGAATCCACGGGGTCTCTTCGGCGAAGACGTGAAGGAACTCGGCCGCCGTGATCGCGCCGCCAAAGCGGCCGCCGGTGTTCTTGATGTCGGCAATCTCCGACTTGATCAGATCGGCGTATGCGTCGCCGAGCGGCATCCGCCAGAACCGCTCGCCGGTGGAGGCCAGCGCCTTCTCGAAGCGGCCATAGCTCTCGTCGTCGTTGGCAAAGGCTCCGGCGGTGATCTTGCCGAGGGCGATGGCGATGGCGCCGGTGAGGGTGGCCGCGTCGATCAGGTGGGTTGCACCGAGCCTTCGCGCGTAGGTGAGGCCGTCGGCCAGCACCAGCCGGCCTTCGGCGTCGGTGTTGAGAATCTCGATGGTTTTGCCCGGCTGGGCGGGATCGAGGGGCATGGCTGTCTGCACGTCGCCCGGCTTCTGGGCCGCGCCCGAGGGCATATTCTCCGCCGCACAGATGATGGCGATGGCGCGCACGCGCGGCTTGAGCAGCGCCAGGGCGCGCATGGCGGCGATCATCGTTGCGCCGCCGGCCATGTCATATTTCATCTTGTCCATATTTTCGGAGGGCTTGATGGAGATGCCGCCCGAATCAAAGGTGATGCCCTTGCCGACCAGGCCGAGGATGGGCCCGTCGGCGACGCCCTCCGGCTCGTAACGCAAAACAATCAGCGCCGGCGGCTCAACCGAGCCCTGCGCCACGCTGGCAAAGGCGCCCATCTTGAGCTGCGCCAGCATTTCGCCGGAATGCACCTCCCAGCCGAGACCCACCTGCTGGGCCATCAGCGCCGCGCGCTGGCCAAGAATCGTGGGCGTCAGCTTGTTGCCCGGCTCGTGGATGAGCGAGCGGGCGAAGTTCTGGCTCTCGCCGAGAACCGCGCCCTCGGCGACGGCGGCCTCGATCGCCGTGCGGTCGGCCTCGTCCGGCGCGGCGACAGTGAATTGGGCGATGCTCTGGTCCCGGCGATCGCTGCGATAGGTGTCCGCGTCGAAGTCGCCGATCCAGGCGCCTTCCACTGCGGCCCGCGTCACGGCTGTGCGCAGCGCCACGGCGTGGGGCAGACTTTCGGCCGAGGGAAGCGCCAGCGCCAGCTCGCGCAGTCCCCGCGGCTTGGCAAAGCGCACGGCTGTTCCCGCGGCTTCGCGAATATTCTGCACCGTCGCCTGGGCCAGCTTGCCGAGGCCGACGAGCAGCAGCCGTTTGGCCGCCACGCCGGCCGGGGCGTGGAGCAGTAGAGTCTCATTGGCGCCGGCTTTGTACTCGCCGCTGGCCAGCACCTGGGCCGCCGCGGCCTGCACCCGCGCGTCGGAGGTCAGCAGCGTGGGCTGCGGCTTGGCCTCCGAGCCCTTGGCGGTCTGCGTATCGGCGGCCAGGACAGCCAGAAGTTCCGTGGAAAGGGACGCAATGGGGGCGAACGAAAGCTCGGTTTGCATAGTCCCTATTTTTCACGCAGGACTGGGGAGATGGCAAACACGAGGCGCGACAAACAGCAAGCGCGCAACTTTCTTGGGCCGGATCAATAGAATGGTGGAATGGAAACGACGATCCGCTGCGCCACTCCGGCCGATGTGCCGCAGATTCTCGCATTTATTCGCGCCCTCGCCGACTATGAGCGTGCGCCCGAGGCTGTGGTGGCCACCGGGGAGGGCCTGCTGCGCGACGGCTTCGGTCCCCAGCCGTATTTTTTCTGCCTGATTGCCGAACAGGACGGCCAATCGGCCGGCTTCGCCCTCTACTTTTTCAATTACTCCACATGGATGGGCCGGCCTGGAATCTACATCGAGGATCTTTTCGTACTGCCGGAGCTGCGCGGACGCGGCATCGGCAGGGCGCTGCTGGCGCGCGTGGCGGCCATCGCTCGCGAAAAGGGCTGCCAGCGGCTGCAATGGCAGGTGCTGGACTGGAACACGCCGGCCATCGAGTTTTATCGCGCCATGGGCGC
>JAJYFB010000062.1 GCA_021785495.1 Acidobacteriota bacterium
TCCGATCTCGTCGGTCAGCGAATCCAGGCTCAGGCGCATGATGTTGCGCAGATCGGCCGGCTCGGTGCCGTCCACGGCCAGCATCAGCGCCTGCTTCAGAAATGGATCCCCAATCGCTTCCAGATCGGCGTCGAGCGAGACCACCCCGTTGCGCCGCGCCTTGTTGGCAAAGGTCACCAGATCGTGGATCAGTTGCGTCTCCTCCTTGCGCTGCGCCGCAAACAGGCTGCCCAGGTTGCGAAAGGCCGCGCTCACCGTGGTGAACGGAAACTGCAACATCACCGCGCCCAGCGTGCCGCCAAAGACGATCAGCGCCGCCGTGGGTTGCAGAATCTGACCCACGTTGCCGCCCTCGATCGTCAAACCGGCCAGAATCCCCGCCACGGCCACAAACGCTCCGGCGATACTTGCCTTGTCCATACATTGCTCCTGCGCGTTCTTCCGCCGGTCCCGTTTCGCGCCCCTTCGCGGATGGCGCCGCAGGCGGCCGGAGAACGTCCGAGTTCCTATTGCGCGGCTTCGGCCGGCTTGATCGGCGCGGCCGCCGGCGGCTGCGCTTCCAGGTCGAGGCTCGCCAGCGCCGCCACCCGCTCCAGATCGGCGAAGTTGTGCATGCGTTTGGCCACCACGGCCAGCAGCTTGGCGCGATAGGCCAGCACCCGCTCCTCCACCTCTGCGATCGTCTCGCGCACGATCATCTTTTCGCCGTTGACCAGCGTCAACATTGTGTCCGGCGAACTCTCGGCGGTTTTGATCAGATCGCTGTTCAGCACGATCGGCCGCCCGTTCAGCCGCGTCAGGTCGATCATCGTCTTTCTCCTTCGCCACCATTTATCGGCGCACGGTGCAAAAGGTTAAAAGGATTAGAGCCGGATGGCGAAAGTGTCCTCCGCAGGACAAAAAATGTCCTCCGGTAAAGTCCCCAAAGCCCGCGCCGAAAAAGGGGCCAGATGCGACGGCTACGAGCCGGCGTCAGCACCCCGCGGTAAGACACAGAGACGGGGGATGCGTCCGAGGCAGGGCCGCAAATCACCGCATCCAACAAGGAGAACCCCATGTCCCTGGGTGTCTTGAATAACCTCTCCGCGGTGTATGCGGAGAACTACCTGAATAACACCAACAACAGCCTGAACACCGTTCTGCAACAGTTGTCTTCGGGCTCCAAGATCAACTCCGGCGCCGACGACGCCGCCGGCCTCTCGCTGGTCAACGGCCTTCAGGCCAACCAGCAGGCCCTCAACCAGTCCAGCACCAACGCCACCGAGGGCGTGGGCCTGCTGCAGGTTGCCGATGGCGCTCTCTCGCAGGTCACCAGCCTGCTCAACCGCGCCGTCACCCTGGCCACCGAGGCCTCGAACGGCACCCTGAACTCCACCCAGGATCTGGCCGCCAACTCCGAGTACCAATCGATCCTGTCGGAAATTAACAACATCGGCGCCACCACCACCTACAACCAGGAAGCCGTCTTCAACTCGACGACCAGCATCTACACCGGCGACTCCTCGACCACCGGCTCCTCCGTCGACTCGCTGAACATCCGTTCGCTTTCCAGCACCAACCTCGGCGACAGCAATGGCCAGATGTCCTACAGCAACGGCCAGAGCAACGTGTTCATCGATCTCTCGACTGCGGGTCAGAATGCGGCCGTCACCGACTCGCTCGGCGCATCGAGCGCCACCACGACCGTCAAGGTTGGCTACGTGACCACGGGCGGCAACGGCGCGGCCGTTCAGGCCACGGCCAATATCAGCGTGGGCGCGGGCACCAGCTACGCCAACACCGCGCAGGGGCTCATCGACGCCATCAACGGCGCGGGCCTCGGCCTTTCGGCCTCCTTCGGCACCGCCACCCAGGCCGGAACCGGCGCCACCACCTCGGCCCTCGACGGCGGCTACACCAACACCGCGGCCCTGACCAACGGCAATGACACGGGCATCATCATCAGCGGCAAAAACATCGGCGTCAACACCGAATCCACCGGAGCCACAGGCGTCTACACCAACGGCGCCGGCGGCGTGGGCACGCTGACCGTCTCCCAGGTCAACGATACTCTCAGCGGCACGCTCAACGTCACCGACTCCAATGGCACGCTCCATGCGCTGACGCTGGGCGCGGCCAACTCCACCGACACGCTCTCCAACCTGATGAACACCATCAACAGCGAGGGCTGGGGCGTGACGGCTTCGCTCAACAGCAGCAGCGTCACCAACGCCAGCGGCACGCACGCGGCCGATACAATCCTGAGCCTGACCTCGGCCAGCTCTCAGGTCGCCGTCACCGGAACCAACATTGTCGACTCGAAGGCCACGACCACGGCGGTGACCCCAACGCTGACCGGCGGCGGCACGGGCGCTGGCGCGGGCACGACGATGATGTCGTTCTCGGTCAACGCCTCCACCGATACGCTCTCCGGCGTGCTGACGCTGACCGGCGACGCCTCGACACCCGCCAGCACGAATCTGCTGCTCGGCACATCGGGAAGCACCGACACCCTGACGAACCTGGCGGCCACCATCAACGCGGCCAATGCCGCGGGCCAGGCCTACTCCAACATCACGGCCACCGTCTCCAACAGCGGCAAGACCATCACCTTCACCGAGACCGGCGCCAAGGTCACCAACTACCCATCGGTCGTGGTTGCCACCGGCAGTGAGATTCAGGACCAGGCGGCAACGACCGGAACCGCAGTCGTCTCGCAGGCCACGGCTCTGACTGCGACCTCGGCGGCCAACTCCACCTTCGGCACCGTCACCGTCAGCAACGCCAACGATACGCTGAGCGGCACGCTGCATCTCTCCGACGTGGCCAATACGGCCGGCACCGCAATTACGCTGGGCACGGCCGGCTCGACCGACACGCTGACCAACCTGGCCAGCTACATCAACAACACGCTGGACGGCGGTTCCGGCACCAGCAAGATCACGGCCGTACTCAGCAATAACGGGACGACGCTCTCCCTCGAGAACACCACCGTAGCCGCCGGCAGCGCCAACGATATGGTCTACGGCTCCAACATTGGCACGACCCTCTCGCTGACGGGCACGCCCACGGCGGCAGGCACGGCCAACGCCACGACCCTCGGCCAGCTCGCGCTGCCCGTGGGCGGATCGGCAGGCGACACGCTGGCCGGCACGCTGGCCATCGGCTCGAATACCATCACCCTGGGCACCGCGACCGGAACCAATCTGACCAACACCATGGCCAATCTGGCCGCAACCATCAACAACGGCAACTACGGAGTGACCGCCACGCTGAACAGCACGCAGACGGCGATCACCTTCACCACCGCCAACTCGGATATTCCGGCCAACATCACCGTCACCAACAGCGGTACAGACTCGACCGACGCCGGCAAGGCTCTGGGGTATACCACCTGGAACCAGGGCGTGACCAGCTCGCAGTATTACAGCATGGGCATCAGCGGCACGGTCGCCGACAGCAGCACCGGCGGCGGTACTGCGGACAACGGGCTGGCCTTCAGCAGCAACGGCAAAGGCACGGGCGTAGCCACCATCAGCTACGCCGACTCGGCCGGCGCCAATCTGAGCGCCACCAGCCTGTCCAGCCAGTCCAGCGCGCAATCGGCGCTGACGGCGCTCAATACCGCCATCGCCGACGTCTCCGCCCAGGACGGCTACATCGGCTCGCAGATCAACACGCTGAACTCCGTCAGCCAGGTGCTCAGCACGCAGTCCACCAACGTGCAGTCGGCGCAGAACGCGGTGCAGGCCACCGACTACGCGCAGGCCACTTCGGATATGTCCAAGTACGAGATCCTCAGCCAGACCGGCATCGCCGCCCTGGCCCAGGCCAACTCCAACCAGCAGAACGTCCTCAAGCTGTTGCAATAAGCCGCAGCTCACCCTCCCCCAACGATCCACGAACCCGCCGAGGGGCGTCCACACGGACGCCCCTCGGCGCGTTTGCGCCATCAATCGATAGAGCGAGCCTTATCGTCGAAATGATGCAGGAAAAGCCGAGGAATACGGCAAAAATCGAGGGGGCGAGAACAAAAAAACGGCCCTGTTTGATCGGTTTGATTCGGTACGACAGCAACCACGCCCTCGCGGCAAAACTCCGCGCGAAAGCTTCCAGGCAACCATGCTTTGCGGGACGCCGAGGTTAGATGCCCACGCCGAACTCGCCGGCATCCTGCTCGCCTGCGTTGGCGTAGAAATCGTAGGGAGTGCGCTTTTTGAAGCGGGAGCGGCTGCGAATCTCGTTGCCCACAAAAATTCCCAGCGCAGCCACGGCAATGCCCACGGAAAACCAGGTAATCACCCGCAGAGCGGTGGAGCTGGACTCCTCCGGCTCTGGGGCCTCGGCGACAGGAGCGAGCGACTCGGCTTGCGTGGACATGCGAACAGCCTCCTACTCTTTCATCATAGCGCAGGATCGATCCAGGCCCGGTGCGGCGGCCGCACGGAAAACGCAGGCGCGGTTTACTCGGTCGTGCCGATTCGGTCGAGCCACGCCGTCTTGTCGGCTTCGGGAAGAAAACTGGCGCGGAAGGAATTGGCGGCCAGTTGGCGCAGTTCCGCGCGTGTAAAGCCCTGCTCCGTATGCGCCAGCAGATACTCATGGGCCAGATCGGAACCGAAGAAGGCCGGGTCGTCCGAGTTGAGCGTGACCAGAAGGCCGCGATCGAAGTATCGCCGCAGCGGGTGCGCGGCGAAGGACGGACAGACGCCGGTGCGGACGTTCGAGGTCGGATTCAGCTCCATCGGCACGCTGCGCGCTTGCAACTCCTGGAGCAGATTTTCATCGTGCAGGGCGGAGACGGCGTGGCCAATTCGCTCGGAGCCGATGGCAAGCGCCTCGCGAATCGCCTCCGGTCCGGTGGTTTCGCCGGCATGGTTGGTCCGGCGCAGTCCGGCGGCGCGCGCCTCGGCGTAAAGATCGGCGAAGGGAGTCGAACCGGTGCGGCGCTCATCGCCGCCAAGGCCGATGGCGACAATTGAGGGATAGACCGGGCGCAGCTCGGCGGCCTTGCGGAAGACGCGCGCGGCCGCTTCGACGCCGAAGTGACGCACTGCGTCGAAGATCCAGCAGAGCGAGAATCCGAACTGGCGTGCGGCGCGCTGGCGGGCGCGTTCGAGCGCGGCGAAGATCGGCTCGATGCACTGCGGATCGTCGTTGCGCCAAAGGTAGATGACGCCGACCGAAACGTAGACCTCGGCGTGGACCACGCCCTGCGCGTGCAGATGCTCGATCATGCGCCAGGCGGCCAGTTCGTAATCTTCGGGATTCCTGAGGCGCTGGGTTACGGCTTTGAAGCAGTTCAAAAACGCGCTGAAGTCCGTGAATTGGTAGAGCTGCCCGGCCTCGTGCGGCGTGAGGGGCGTTTCGTCGTTGCGGGCGCTGAGCTCGACCAGCGTGGCGGGCAGAATCGTGCCTTCCAGATGCAGATGCAGCTCGGCCTTGGGCAGGCGGCGGATGAAATTCTGGATGGAAGCTGTGTCGATTGCGGTCACGCCTCCAGTGTAGCGGCAGTTGCGGCGGCGAGGGGGCCTGTTGCTCAGGGCCATCGCATGAACGAGGCCAGAGCATGCAATGGACTCCGCCCGCAGTTGACTCCGCTTTTGCTCCGACCGCCGGTTGCGTCCCGTAGGGACAGGCGAAAGTAGCCCAGGGTGGAGCGCAGCGGAACCCTGGGACGGCGCGGAGAAGAACCGTTCGCGCCCTGGAGGGGCGCGGCGATCCTTTTCTGCAAACAAAAACCGATGGATGCGATTGCCTGGGTTCGCTCCTTACTCGATCGCCGTGCGGGCGACGCGCGCGCTGATGCGCGTGAAGATCTCCCAGGGGATGGTCTTCGTGGCGCGGGCGTGGTCGCAGGCGGTAATCGTCTCACCGCCCTGCGCGCCGATCAGCACCACCTCGTCGCCGGCCGCGACGCCGGCAATTTCGGTCACGTCGATCACCGCTTGATCCATGCTGACGCGGCCCACCAGTGGCGCGCGCTGGCCGCGCACCAGCAGATGGAAGCGGTTGCCGAGCGCGCGGTCGAGGCCGTCGGCGTAGCCGGCGGCAATCAGCGCCAGCCGCATCGGCTCGGTGGCGACAAAGGTCGCGTTATAGCCAATCGTCGCGCCGGCGGGAATTGAACGCACGCCCATCACCGCGGACTTCCAGGCAAGAACCGGCTGCAACGTGGCGCGCGCGGCGGCCAGCGAGGGCGGCTCGGCCTCGAAGGCGGGATCGAACTCCGGAATCACGCCAAAAAGCGCCAGGCCCGGCCGCAGCAGCGCCTTCATGCCGTGGCGCTCGGCCAGTTCGGCGATCGCGTGGGCCTGGCCGGCCAAGAGCGCTGCCGAAGCGCCCACGTTGAGCCACTCGGCAAAGAGCCCGGCGGCCGAGATACGTTCCAGCGCGCCGTCCAGCCGCTGAAGCTGCTCGCTCGTGGCCGCGCCGTCGGCCTCGTCGGCGGCGAACAGGTGCGTCATCACGGCCTCCAGGCGCAGCGGCGAACCGGGCGCAAAGCGAGAAAAGACGCCGCCCAGTTCGCCCGGCTCGACGCCCTGGCGGCTCATTCCGGTGTCGATCTCCAGGTGTACGGCAAGGGAGCCCGCCGCCACGCCCGCGGCCCGCGCAGCCGCGTCAAGTTCGTCAAGCTGCCATCGCTCCCAGACGACCGGCGTGAGCGCAAAGTCGATCGCCGCCGCGGCCTGACCGCGCGCAACGCCAGAGACAACAAGCACCCGCGCTTCGGGGCACAGCGCGCGCGCGGCAACGCCCTCCTCGACGCTGGTGACGCCGAGCCACTTCGCCCCGGCGCGCACCACGGCCGGCGCGCACAGCGCCAGCGAGTGGCCGTAGGCGTTGGCCTTCACGATGGCCAGCAATTCGGCGTGCGGTGCGGCCAGACCGGCCAGAAAGCGAAAATTTTCTTCGAGCGCGCGCGTGCGAATCTCGACCCGGCAAGGACGCATTGGCATGGTTGAGGGCAAAGATCAGTGTAACGCGGAGCGCAGCACAGCGGCCGGCAGCAGCGCAAAGGCGACGACCGTTTCCGTCGCATCGCCGGTGGCGCGCACGAGTTCGGCCTCGAGATCGTGCGAGAGGCGCATCTCGCAGGCGGCAACCTCTTCGGGCGCGGCGTCGAGGAAGCACAATTCGCAGTGGCCCAGCCCCTCGACGCCGTTTTCGTCCGCGGCGCGCACCGGAGGGCCGAAGACGCGGCAGGTCATCGGCCGCCATGCGTAGAGGTCGCAGCGTCCGCTCTCCGGGTCGAGCGCGGGACAGGCGGCTTCGTTGGCGAACTCCGCAAAGCGCGCCTGTTCTTCCGCCGATTGGCCAAGCGCGCCCGTCGTGCGATCGCCGGGAAACTCCGCGCCCTGCGCGGCGATCCACGCTTCGGCGCGGCGTTGCACGGCGGCGGCCAGCGCCGGGTTATCCTCGCGCAGTTCAGCCATTCCGGCGCGCAGCCGCGCGGCGTCCAGCGCGTGGATGGCGAAGGCTCCGTGGCAGCATTGCGTACAGCCGACGCGGCAAGCCAGCCGCGGCCCTGCGCGGCGCGCGGCATCGCTGAACGCGGCGTCCACGCTCTGCAAAAGCTCGCAATCGCGCCCGGGAAGAGACCCTCGGAAAATAGCGGCGGATTGGTGGTCTTCGGTCATATTTTGTCCCGTTGCAGCCGCCACCAAATGGAATTTACCGGTAGTAGCCGGCGCGAGCCTCCACGAGAAGGATTCCGTCTTTGAACTTCTGCAGAAACCGTGACCGGGGCAAGCACACTCCGTTCCTGTCACGGCCCTGGAGACGTTATCCCTTGCGTCCGCGCACGACTTCCTTTGCCTGGGCCTCGCCGCCGGTGGGAACTTCGGGCACTTCAGCCTTGGCAGCGCCGATGTTCAGCCGTTAGCGTAGTTCCTGCGACATCGGCCGCGCCTGCGGGCCGTCGTGCGATCATTCCCCCCTGGCAACAGAACCGCCGAACAGGGTCACGTCGGAGTATCCTCCTGCAGCTCTCTATCTCTCTCGACCACCCTGTCCCCTGATTCTTCGCCCCTTTTCTTCGTGCAATGGCCTTGGCCACGGCGTTGCGAACCGGCTTCGCCCGCCCAGCGGACACGCTGCTATCATGAGCTAAGGTTACATCCCGCGCGCCCCAGTGGGCGGTTAGCTCAGTTGGTTAGAGCGCCTGCCTTACAAGCAGGAAGTCGGGGGTTCGAGTCCCTCACTGCCCACCATGCCAAAGACGAACTCCAACATCCACATGGAGTTCGTTACGTGGAGATGTGTCCTAACCGCTCAGTTCAGGCTGCCGCTGAAGTCCTTGCGCGGCTCGCGTCCTTCGAGAAATGCGGCGTTCAACTCGATGTTTTCATCGAAGAGAACGGCGCCGAGTTCCAGATGAAACTGCATCCTGCCGAAGTTGTTGGCCAGGGCGGCGGCTTCTTCCCTGGAAAACCTCGCGCCTTTTGCATCGAGAGGATACTGAGCGAGGATGCCGCTAATCGCCGCGGCGTCGGCGCAAGGTTGATTCTGGGATTTCAAAAACGCCTTCTGCGCCGTGTAGATATTGACATACGCCGAGGCCTCTTTGTAGGGCATGTAATCGAGCGCGCCGGTGGATTGCGCGGTCTGCCAGGCGGTATTGTCCAAGGAAATGCCGCCGCATCCAGTGTGGAATCTGTGAGGCTGGGCGGCAGGATCGTTGGGATGGTCGAGGACGCGCTGCATGTCGGCAATGTTGTCCTTCACCTGCGCTTGCCACTGCTTCAGGCCGGGTTCGGCGTCGCGCAGCGCCTTCAGATTGGCGGCGATCTCCTTGTGTAGCGCGACGCGGGCTTCATCGGCCAGGCGCACGTGCGCGCGCCACTCGACGCAGCTCTCGATCTGCGTGGCGATCAGCAGACCGATGGTGATGACGACCAGATGAACGAAGTATTCGCCCACTTCGCGCATCCGCTTGTGCGGAGGATGAACGTCGAGCATACGAAGGCTCTCCTTGCTTCCGCCGCAACGGGCGGAACGAGGAATTGGCTAACAGTATATAGAACACAAGCGATCACGAGTCCGCTTCGCATGGCTCGGAAGCGGATTCGCCACGCACGCGGAACCGCCTCATGCGGCCGACGAGCGAAGCCGGGCCGCTGACGCTGAGGCGCACGATGTTGCCTTCGTAGGCGCGGCGGCGAACGATCATGCCCGCTTCAATCGCCGCCAGCACCGCGCCTTCGTGCTGCGGGATGCGCAGTTCGGCTTCGACCAGCGGATCGGTATGCAGCGCGGCGTCGATGGCGGCGAGCAGGTCGCCCAGTCCTTCGCCGGTGCGCGCCGAAAGCGCAACCACGGCGTTCGTTTCCGCGCCCTCGCCATGGCTTCCGGTTGAGCGCGAAGGACGCAAGCGATCTTTTGGCGGGTTGGCGTCGCCGCGCAACCGGGCGGGTTGGCGCGTTCGCGCGGCGTCTTCGCCGACGCCGGAATTGGCGCGGGCCGGCATCGCCGCGCGTTCGGCCTTCGGCAGCAGGTCGATTTTGTTGAGCGCCTCGATACGCGGCTTCGCCAGACTTTCCAGTTCGCCGAGGACTTTTTCCACCTGCGCTTTCTGTTCCTCGCCGTAGCTCGACGCCGCGTCGCGCACGTGAACGAGCACCTCGGCCTGCGCCACTTCCTCAAGCGTGGCGCGGAAGCTGGTGACGAGCGTGTGCGGCAGATTGCGCAGAAAGCCAACCGTGTCCGAGAGCAGCACGCGGCGGCGGCTGGGCAACGCGACGGCGCGCAATTTGGGATCGAGCGTGGCGAACATGCGCGACGACGAGAGCGCCTGCGCGCCGGTCAGAGCGTTGAAGAGCGTGCTTTTGCCGGCGTTGGTGTAGCCGACCAGCGCGACGGTGGGCACGGGAACGGCCTCGCGGCGCTGGCGCTGCTGGCGGCGGACGCGGCGCACGGCGTCGAGATCGCGCTTGAGCTGGTCGATGCGCCGCTGGATGCGCCGGCGGTCGGTTTCGAGCTGCGTTTCGCCGGGGCCGCGCGTGCCGATGCCGCCGCCCAACTGCGACATGGATTTGCCCCGGCCCGCCAGCCGCGGCAGCATGTATTCCAATTGCGCCAGCTCGACCTGCAACTGCCCCTCGCGGGTGCGGGCGTGGCGGGCGAAGATGTCGAGGATGAGCTGCGTGCGGTCGAGGACGCGGCAGGGAAGCGCCGCTTCGAGGTTGCGCAGTTGCGTGGGCGAAAGGTCGTGGTCGAAAAGGACCAGATCCGCGTTTGTGGAGGCGGCGACGCCGGCGATCTCCTCCACCTTGCCGGAGCCGATGAGGGTCGCCGGATCGGGATGCGGACGGCGCTGCACGATCTCGGCCGCGACCTCGCCGCCCGCGCTCACCAGCAGTTCGCGAAACTCGGCAAGCGACTCCTCGGTCGAGAGGCCGAACGGCGAGCTGGCGGTGCGCGACGCGCCTTTGGGCTGTCGTGAGAGAAGAAGCTGCGGATCTTCGAATCCGCCCGAAGACGCGGCGTCGAGAGACAACGCCTCTGCGCGCGCAGCTTCAGCGCCTGCGCGGGTGGCCCGCGCGCGGCCTCCGAAGTCCACGCCCACGAGGACAGCGCGTTCGCGCCGGCCGTCCTCGCGGGCCGGCAAGCCGACGCTTCTCGATGCCTCGTCTGCCAAGCGAAATGGCTCCGAGGCTAGCGCGGCAAGGGAACGGCTGGCGCGATCGGCGCCGACGCCGGAGCCGCTGTTGCCGGCACAGCCATCGGGCGGTGCTCGCTGTGCATCACGCTCCGGTTGCTGACCACGGTGGAGATCGCGTGCTTGAAGATCAGTTGTTCCTGGCTGTTGTTTTCCAGGAGCACGGAGTACTTGTCGAAAGACCGGATTTTCCCGGTCAGTTTGACGCCGCTGACCAGATAAATCGTGATAGGGGACTTGTCCTTGCGAACGGTGTTCAAAAAGGTGTCCTGAATGTTTTGTGCCGGCTTGTTGTCCATGTGCCGATCTCCTGCTTTCTCGACGGTGAGGTTCGATTCGATTTTTTGAACGTATCGTGCAGATTCACGGGACGGCTCCGGAACCCCCGGCGCCGGCGAACCCCGCAATGTGACAAGATTATAGAGGTTTTTGCCTCATTTCAACACAAAGCGCGTTCTTTCCTTTTGAAAATGGTTACAGAAGGCACGGGCCAAAACGGCGTTGAGACGCACAACTCCACCGGCTGATAGCATCGAGGTGTGTCAAAAACCGCATTGCACCCTACGATTTCGCCCAGCTCGCCCAGCGATTCCGCCCCGGCAGGCCAGCCCCGGCGCGCCTCCGTGCCGATGCTCGATCTGAAGCGCCAGTACGCGCCGATGCAGCAGGAACTGCTGGAGGCGCTAGGAAGGGTGCTCGCCAGCCAGCAGTTCATCCTTGGCGGCGAGGTGGCGGCCTTTGAGCGGGCGGCGGCCGGACAGTTGGGCGTGGCCCATGCGCTGGGCTGCTCATCAGGCACCGATGCTCTATGGCTGGCGCTGGCCGCAACCGGCGTCGGGCCGGGTCAGGCGGTCGTCACCACGCCGTTCAGCTTCTTCGCCTCGGTCAGTGCGATTCTTCGCGCCGGCGCCCGGCCGGTGCTCGCAGACATCGACCCGGTCAGCTTCAATCTTTCGCCCGATGCGGTCAGCGTGGTTCTCGACGGACCGCGCGGGGAAAACGTACGGGCCGTGCTGCCGGTGCATCTCTACGGGCAGACGGTCCCGTGGGATGGCTTGGCGCGCATCGCCGGCGAACGCGGGTTGAAGCTGGTGGAGGATGCGGCGCAGGCCTGGGGCGCGGAGTGGAACGGCGAGAAGGCCGGTGGCCTGGGCGACATGGCCGCTTTCAGCTTTTATCCCACAAAAAATCTGAGCGCGGCCGGTGACGCCGGCATGGTGACGACCAACTCCGCCGAACTGGCCGAGCGCGTAACGATGCTGCGGCAGCACGGCATGAGACGCCGCTACTACCACGACGAACTGGGCTGGAACACGCGCATGGACGGCTTGCAGGGCGCGGTGCTCCAGGTCAAGCTCAAGTACATTGACATCTGGACGGAGGCGCGGCGAGCGGTGGCCGCGCGCTATCATGCGCTCTTCGCCAAAGCGGGCCTGGCAGAGGCTGGGCCGTACCCCGCGCACGGCGTCGTGCTGCCGCGCGAACTTCCCGGCGCAAAACACGTTTGGCACCAGTACACCATCCGTACGCCACGCCGCGACGCCCTGCGCGCGTTTCTGGCCGCGCGCGGCATCGGCGCGGAGATTTATTATCCCGTCCCGCTGCACCGGCAGAAGGCGCTTGCCTCGCTCGGCTACAACGAGGGCGATTTTCCCGAAGCGGAGCGCGCCGCACGCGAAGTACTGTCGTTGCCGGTTTTTCCCGAACTGCGTGAGGATGAGCAGGAGACCGTGGTCGCGGCGATTGCGGAGTTTCCTGGTTAGATTCTCCGCGATTTGACTCACCTGCCCACTTGCAGCCCATGGCGCACTCGTGGCAAAGTGGCCGGAAGGACAAATTCCGGCGGTGCATCGTGCTTGAGTGGCCATTGGCGGCAATCCAGGTTGCGGCGGAGCGGAGAAAGATGCAGGCGGCGCAGGCAGAGCGCGCGGCGTTCGAGATTCTCGATCTGCGGCACTTTGCCGCGCCCGCGTTACGTCCTCTGCTCGACGCCGAAAGCGCCCTCTGGGCCGACCGCCTGCACTGGGACTACCGCGCCTCTTCGCGGCTGCTGCTGCAGTACCTCGACAACCGCATGTTGCCCGGCTTCGCCACCATCGAGACCGGCAAGGTCACCGGCTACGTCTTCTGCGTCTACGAGGAGACCAAAGCGGTCATCGGCGATGTCTTCGCGCGGCAAGATGCGGCGGAAGATGGTGGCCGAACCTCCGGCGCGGCGCTCGAACGCGAAGAGACGCTTCTGCGCCACCTTTTTGAACTGCTGCTCAACTCGCCGCACGTCGATCGCATCGAATCGCAGTTGCTTTTGCACCCTTCCGGCCGCTTTGCCGCAGCCTTTCGCGCGGCCGGGTTCCACGTCTTCCGCCGGCTCTTCCTGGTGCAAACGCTTGCCGGGCGCCCAGGCGGTTCGCGGATGGGTTTCCACGCGCAATTTGATTTTCGCTCCTGGCGCGATATCGATCTTTCCCCGGCCGCGCAGCTGATCTGCGAGGCCTATCGCGACCACCCCGACAGCGCCATCAACGATCAGTACCGCACTGCGCAAGGTTCCCTGCGCTTCCTGAATAACATCGTGCGCCATGCAGGCTGCGGCGCCTTTGTCCCGCAGGCGTCGTTTGTCCTCCTCGATCGCGCCAGCCAGGAACTGGCGGCGCTCGTGCTCAGCTCGCGTGTCAGCGAGCTGAGCGGGCACATCACCCAGGTCTGCGTGCATCCGGCCTTTCGCCGTCGCGGCCTGGCCCGTTTTCTGCTCGACCAGGCGGCCGGCAGTTTCGCCCGCCTGGGTGCGGCTGAAATCTCACTCACCGTCACTGAGGCCAACCAGGAGGCCATCCAGCTCTACCGCGCGGAAGGCTATCAATGCACGCACAGCTTCGACGCCTCCATCTGGCGGCGGGCATCCACGGCGTAGCGCCGCGACGCGCCAAGGCAAAGCCTCCCCGGCTAAAACTTCACCTGGGGCGCGTTCTGCGCGGCCGGGCTGGCCTGGAAGTAGTCATTGTTTGGGCGGTAGCCGGCGATCCCCGCCCAGATGCTGTTCGGGAATTGCAGAATGAAGGTGTTATAGTCGCGCACGGCGTCGTTATAGCGCATGCGCGAAACCTTGATGCGGTTCTCCGTGCCGGCCAGCTCGTCCTGCAGGCGCAGGAACTGATCGCTCGAACGCAGCTGCGGATAGTTTTCCGTCAGCATCAGCAGCCGGCCGAGCGCCCCGTCGAGCTGGTTGTTGGCGGCCATCTTCGCCGCCGGGCCCTGCGCGTTCAGCATTCCGGCGCGCGCATTGGCGATGTCGCCGAAGACCGTGCTCTCTTCCTTGGTGAATCCCTTCACGGTCTCCACCAGGTTCGGAATCAGATCGGCGCGGCGCTCCAGATCGGCGTCCACGTTCGACCACGCCTCTTTGACCGCCTGGTCCTTCACCACCATCTGGTTGCGGGCGCTCACGTAGCTGCCGAAGACCATCAACACCATCAGCAACAGAACGCCCAGAACGGCCAGCGTAATGCCAAGTCCCTTGCTCATAAAGGTCGATTCTCCTGAAGAACAGTTGTCAGTGATCAGTTGTCAGTTGTCAGTTGTCAGTGATTAGCGCGGGCACGCAGCGCAAGGCGATCCAGTACTCCAGGCGGCCCCAAGTGAAGAAATCTACGCAAGAAAACCATGACGCGCCACCGGAAACTGACCACTGACAACTGATAACTGACAACTGATAACTGTCTTTACCAGCTTCCCCCGGCTCCGCCGCCGCCGAATCCGCCGCCCATGCCGCCAAAGCCACCGAAGCCGCTGCCGCCACCACTACCGCCGAAGCCGCCGCCGTTGTTCTGGCCGATGCCGCCGGAGAGCAGTCCCAGTCCCCACAAACCGAAGACGCCTAAACCGCCCAGAAAACGCAGCAGGTAGAAGACGACGAAAACCGCGACGACGATTCCCTCGAAAACCTTGAAGATCGAAGGCGGCCGCTGCGGCCGGGCAAGATTGCCATCGGCGAGGGGCGCGCCGCCGTCGGGATTTTCGAGTGTCACGTGCGCGTCGCTGGCGATGACCTGGGCGATCTGGCCCACGGCCGACGTGACTGCGCCGTCATAATCACCCGCGCGCAGGTCGGGAATCATGCTGCGGCCGATGTCGCCGGTTTTGCCGTCGGGCAGGATGCCTTCGAGTCCGTAGCCGATCTCGATGCGGTACTTGTGGTCGGCCACGGCCAGCAGAACCATCGCGTAGCGGTTCTGGCCCTTGTTGCCCATCTTCCAGTGGTCTTCAAGCTGGGTGGCGTAGTCGGCCGCATCGTCGCCGTCCAGATCGTGTACTGTGACGACGGCAATCTGGGCCTGGGCCTGCGAGTGGTCCAGTTGCGCACAGATCGCGTCGAGCCGCTGGATAGCCTCGGGCGAGAGCACATGGGCGAAATCGCTGACGTAATCGGTGGGCTGGGGCAGGCTGGCCACGGGTTCCGCCTGCGCAAGTGCGGCGAACCACAGGCACAACGCGGCCAGCAAAGACGGAAGCAGAGCGAAACGCGGGCGGCCAAATGCTTTCATCGCTACTTCATTGTACGTGGGCAGGACGGCAAAGGTTCCCAGCCGCAGTTCCTCACCGCGGAAGGAGGTGTGGCGCCGCAATCTCGATCAACTCGCGCGGAGTAACAACTTTCGTCGTCTTCCAGTACCGGGGAAAATGCTTTCGGTTGCCTGTAACGAGATAATCTGCTCGTGCGGCATCCGCGCATTCGATGAAAATGTTGTCGTCCGGATCGCTCGTAACCTCCAATTTTCGATAGGAAGAAACGCGAAAGCTCCTGTTCTGAATCAATTGCAGAAGCCGCAGGCGTTCGCCTTTCGGAATGTCAAACTCGGGCCGGAAGAGCACTTCAGTGTATTCATCCAAAACCGGCTGGGAGACATATAGGCGTGCCGGCCGCGCAAGCGCAATCGTCAGGACGGTTCGCGCAAGGCTCCCCTGCTGAAGTGCGGCAGAAACGAGAACATTGGTATCAACAACCAGACGAAGCGCTAACACGAACGTTTCTTCCGCTGTGTCCGCGCGGCTTTGATCACTCGCTCAATCTGTCGCGAACTCAAAAGATTGGTCCCCTTCCGTTTCGCATCTTCGCCGATGATGCGCAGGATCTCGGGCTCGGGCGCGGCAAGTTTCACGTATTCGCGAAGACTCATCAGCACGGCCCTCGGCGTGCCCCGTTTCTCAATCACCACGGAACGGTCCTGGCTGTCCACATCGTCGAGTATCTTCCCGAAATTGGCCCGCGCGCGCAACGCGGAGACGACCGATGCACGGCTCGCGGAAGCTGGCGGTGTCATGAACTCTTCACTCCTTTATTTTAAAATGTACAGTTTGGCTGTTGAGGAATCAACCACTACACTGGAACAAATGACCGATCCGACGCTTTCGACGCCTCCCATCGC
>JAJYFB010000203.1 GCA_021785495.1 Acidobacteriota bacterium
AAGATCAGTTGTCCGATCTCCAGAACAAACTGCACACAACCACGTTCCCGTACTTTGAAGTGCTGCTGAGGATATCGCATGTGACCGGCACCCCGATCACCAGCTCAATTGAGGCCTACCGGGCCTATCCCAACCTGCGCTGAAGCGCCGCCATGCGAGCCGGCGCGGCGACCGCCGCCGGGGCACTGCTCCAGGCGCCGCCGCCCGCTGCCCGTCCGCGTCGTTCCTGCCATTCCGGCCCTTCGGCCCGGTTTTCCGCCGCGCGCACCCACCGACCCGCCCCGCTCTGCGATACTGGTTTGTTATGCCCATCGCCGACCTCCAACAGGCTGCACAGAAAATCGCCGGATTTCTTGCCACTTTGAACAAACTGGGCGGAATGCGCCTCAAATACCGCATTACGGCGGGCGACGGCGCGCGCGACCCCCAGGGCCTCGAGGCCCGTCAGATTTACGTGGAATTGGGCGGGCCCGACGTGCCGCTCGTCACCCAGCACAACGGCGAGCTGTTGCGCGCCTTCGAAACCATCGCCGCGCAAATGCTCCGCCTCGACGCGCGCGAGCACGATCTCGTCAGCTTCGATGCCGGCAATTTCAAAGCCCTGCGCGCCCAGGAGCTGCGCATGGCCGCCGAAACCGCCGCGGAGAAGGTGCGCGGCTCCGGAATGCCCTACAGCTTTCCGCCCATGAACAGCCGCGAGCGGCGTCTGCTGCACATGGCCTGCCGCGGGCTCGAGGGCGTCGAGACGGCCAGCGTCGGTGAAGGCCAGGACCGCTTCCTGGTCGTCTATCCCGAGGGCAAGACCGGCCTGCCGGTCAAGCCGCAGACCAAACCCAGAGGCTTCGGCCGCAGATAGCTCGCCCGCTCTTCGACCTGCTCTTCGCAAAAGAGAAAGCCCACGCCGCCGCATCGGGACGTGGGCTTCTGTGCATCCACAGGCAGACTATCCGTTCAACTGCTCCTGCAACTTGTTCAGCATGCGGTGCAGATCCTTGTCGGTGCGGCGCTGCTCGTCGATCTTGCCGATCGAGTGCATCACCGTGGTGTGGTGCTTGTTGCCAAACTGGCGGCCAATCTCCGGCAGGCTGGCCTCGGTCATCTGCTTGGCCAGGTACATCGCGATCTGGCGCGGCACCACCACGTTGCGCGAGTTGTTCTTCTGCTTCAGATCCGCCACCCTCATGCCGAACTGCTCGGCCACGGCGCGCTGAATCGCTTCGATGGTGATCTTCCGCACCTGCATGTCGATGAACTGCTTCAGGCACTGCTGGGTCGAGACCAGCGTAATCTCCATCTGGTTCAGTTGGCACCACGCGATCAGCCGCACCAGCGCACCTTCCAGCTCGCGCACGTTGGTCCGCACGTTCGACGCGATGAACAGCGCCACGTCGGTAGGCAGCGTCACCTGCTCGCTCTCGGCCTTCTTCTGCAGGATCGCTACCTTGGTCTCCAGATCGGGCGGCTGGATGTCGGCGATCAGGCCCCACTCGAAGCGCGAGCGCAGACGGTCCTCGATCTCCGCCAACTCCTTGGGCGGGCGGTCCGAGGCAATCACGATCTGCTTCATGCTCTCGTGCAGCGCATTGAAGGTGTGAAAGAATTCCTCCTGCGTGCGCTCCTTCTGCGCAATGAACTGAATGTCGTCGATGAGCAGCACATCCACTGAGCGGAACCGGTCGCGGAAGCTGGTCATGCGGTCGTTGCGCAGCGAGGTGATCATCTCGTTGGTGAATTTCTCCGCCGACGCGTAGCAGATGCTCGCCACCGGCTGGCGGCGCTTCACCTCGTGGCCGATGGCGTGCATCAGGTGAGTCTTGCCCATGCCCACGCCGCCATACAGAAACAGCGGGTTATAGGCCCGCGACGGCCGCTCGGCCACGGCCAGGGCGGCAGCGCGCGCAAACTGATTGCCGTTGCCGATCACAAAGGCGTCGAAAGTGTAACGCGCGTTGAGCTGCGCCGCGGTAGACCAGTCGAAGCGCCCCTGCTCCGGCGTGCGCGCCACCGGCGGCGCGGTCGGCGCGTGCGCGGGCACCGGCCCGAAGCCTCCGTCTTTGCGCTGCGGCGGAATCGACGGGTCGTCCTCGACGGTCACGAAACTGACGTCGTCGAACTCCAGCGACTGCATGTCGATCGCTTCCTGGATCAGGTCGCCGTACTTGTCCCCGATATGCTGAAACTCCGGCGACGGCACGCGCACATACAGCGTGCGGCCCGCGGCGTGGCTGAAACGCGTAGGCTTGAGCCAGGTCTCGAACGACTGCCGGATCACCTTCTTTTCCAGAGCAGATAGGATCTGGAGCCAGGGGTTGAGAGCCGATGCCGGCGAAGTTGCAAATGCCATCGTGCCAATCCTTACTTGCGCCCTCGTATATTAACGCAACGCCGGCCCGGCTCGCTCGTCAGCTCAGACAATGGCTCCGCGTCGGCGCAAAGCTCTCACCCTCTGCGCAATCAACGATTGCCAATTGCCTGATAACTGATGGTCGGCCCCTGAAAATTGCGCTTCGGGGCTCCGAACGAAAATGCCGTTCCGTGGGACGCAGGAAACTTACGTGAACGGTCCCGATAGTAGCACATCTGAGGATCATTGCAACCTCTCTTTCACATAACTTTTTGATCGCCTCCACAAGTTGCACCATCAATGGTGAAAACTCCTCGCATTAGTTACCGGCGTCACTACATGATGACTCTTGTTCAGCGCGTTCAGGCCGCAATACGCATCCCCGCGCCTCGTCTCATGCCTTGAAATAAAGCGCTCGCGGCGCGATCGTTTCCCAATTTAGGATTGCTTTGAAACAGCCCCCGTGCAATGTCTAGTGCGGTTGCAGGTTTGCTGTACCCAATGCTCCGTACCCCACTCTTGCGACTTGCTTCTGTGGCAAGGGTGGGAAGCTGAGCACAGTTTCTCGAGAACTGCTCTAGCCGCCGAAGAAATGCTCGCCGCGAAAATGAAAATTAATCCGCGGCCCGCGCTAAAGAATCTCCGCATAGCTCAATGTCTTGGAGGGTACGGGCTTCAGCCCGTAGATAAGCCCCGCAAAATCATTGGGGCTTTAGCGCCTGAGGGATTACTCTTTTCAAACTGACCCACTACCGGGAATTGTGAAACCGCTGTAGCTGCGATACACTAGAAGTCTGCCGTCAAGGCAAAGATTTTCAAGAGCAAACAGGAGCGCATTTCGATGCCCAAGCGCACATTTCAACCC
>JAJYFB010000063.1:0-9517 GCA_021785495.1 Acidobacteriota bacterium
GGCTGCGGCGCGGGCTGCGTTCCCGCCAATCCCTTCGCGATCTCCCGGAGTTTTTCAGGATCGTTCTTCGCCGCCAGCGCCTTCATCATCAGCCCGGCCGGAATGTTGCCCGCGGCCAGCAACGACTGAAGCGTCGCGCCGTCGAGTTTGCCGGTGGCGAGGAACTGCGCGGCGGCCTGGGCGAGTGCATTTTCCGAGAAACCCTGTCCAAAGGTCGGTCCCACCGCAGGTGGCGCCATGCGGATGACCAGAACGTCGCGCCGCGCGTAGTCGATCGAGACATACTGCCGCGGCTCGAAGAAGCGCAGTTTGCGCACGCGCTCGGTGGAGACCCGCGAGGCCGTGAAGTTGGCCACGCAGCCGGACTCGAATTCGACGCGCACGTTGGCGATGTCCACCTTCGGCGAGACCACCGGCAGCCCCACCGCCCGCACCTCGCGCACCGGCGAGTTGGCAAAGGCGAGCACGACGTCCAGATCGTGAATCATGAGGTCCAGAACCACGTCCACGTCGAGCGAACGCGGCGTGAAGACGCTCAGCCGGTGGGCCTCGAAAAACATGGGCCGCTGCACCGTGGGCTCGACAGCCATCACGGCCGGATTGAAACGCTCCAGATGCCCCGGCTGTACGATGTTTTTCTTGTTCTGGACGAGGGCGTCGGCCTCGGCAAGGGTCGCCGCCAGCGGTTTCTCGATCAGCAGATCGAGCCCGCCCTCAAGCAGCGCCGAAGCCACCTCGAAATGCTTCACCGTGGGCACGGCCACGCAGGCTGCATCGAGCTTCAAGCCGGCCGCAAGCAGCGCGTCGACGCCCGGATAGACAGGAATTCCGAACTGTCGCACGGTCTCTTCGGCGCGCCCGGCGTCGGGCTCGACGGCCGCGACCAGCGCCACGCCGGCGTGGGCGGTTTCCAGTTCCCGCAGCACGCGCAGATGGTTGCGTCCAAAGGCGCCCGCGCCCGCCACAGCCATGCGGATTTGTCGTCGATCGGCGATGATCCCGCTTCTTTCTTACTCGTTCCCCTCAACCGCCTTCAGGCAGCGGCCGTAGAGTTCCAGCAGTTGATTCACGGGTTCCTCGGGCTTGGCCGTGCCCGCGCCGCTGAAGCCGGTCGACGGCGCGGCCGGCCGGCCCACGCCCGCCGTGCCCGCCACAAACTTCATCAGGTCGAGTGCGATGTCTTCGTTGCGCCGGGCTCCCAGCGTTGCGCCTGCCAGTGTCTCCATAAGCAATCTCTCCGAACTCCGATGCTACCAGAAACGCGCGCATCCCTTCGACGGTACGCCTCGCGGTTGCATTTCCAGGCGGGCTGAAGCGGCGTCTTCCCGCCGTCGGTCCATCTCCGCTACTCTTTGTATCGTCATGTCTCTCGCCTTTATCGCTCTCGGCGCCAATCTTGCCAGCCCGGCCGGCCCGCCGGAGGCCACATTGACCGCGGCCGCCGGCCGTCTGGCCGCTTTCGGCTGCATCGCGGCGTGTTCCTCGCTTTATTCCACCGAGCCGGTCGGCTTTGCGGACCAGCCTCGTTTCGTGAACGCCGTCCTCGCGCTCGCCACGGATCTCTCGCCACGCAACCTGCTCGCGGCTCTCCTCGGCCTCGAAGACGAATTCGGCCGCGTGCGCGACGCGCGCCTGCCCAACGGCCCGCGCACCCTCGATCTCGACCTGCTCTTTTACGACGATCTGGTCCTTGGCTCGTCCGGCCTCGAAGTTCCGCATCCGCGCCTGGCCGGGCGCGCCTTTGTCCTCGTTCCGCTGTGCGAGATCGCGCCCCATCTGCGCGATCCGCGCTCCGGCAAAACCGCGGCCCAATGGCTCGAAGCCCTGCAAGACAGCACAAGCCACGGCGCCGTGAACAGGCTCGCTTCCAGCCTTTGGACCGCCAAAACGCATTCGGGTTGATGGCGCCCAAAGGCAGGAACGCGCAGGAAAAACTTCCCTCTGCGGAGCGCTGTAACACGCAACAAGAAAAAGCGGATATACTGAAACAGGTCCGCAATCATCGCCTCCAAAGCGCGACGGAAAGCGGGTTGAGCAGTGCGGAAGTGGTGAAATTGGCAGACACACCATCTTGAGGGGGTGGCGCCGCAAGGCATGCGGGTTCAAGTCCCGCCTTCCGCACCAACGATCTTTTGCCCGGCTCCGGCGCGTTCGCTCTGCCGATCGCCGGAACGGGCCGGAAAGCAGTTCGGAATGCAGATTCTTTTTTACTTCGTGATGGCGCTGCACATTCTCGTCTGCATCGCCTTGATTCTCGTCGTGCTCTTGCAGCAGGGCCGCTCGGCCGATCTGGCGGGCGCCTTTGGCGGCCAGGGCTCGCAGACGGCGTTTGGACCGCGCGCGGCGGCCAACGCCCTTACCCGCTTCACCACCTGGGCGGCGGTTCTCTTCATGTGCACCTCGATCTCGCTCGTGGTGCTCTTCGTTCGTTCCACCGGCTCGCACTCGGTGCTCGACGGCGCGCAGACGGCTCCGGCCAGCGCTCCAGCCAGGCCCGGCAAGTAGCGCAACTCATGCAGTCTGTTTTTCCTGCGGCCGGCCCTTTCCGAAGGGCCGGCCGTTGGTTTGGACGCAAAATGCCTCCTGCGCACAATCCGAGCCATCCGGATCCAATCGAACGATCGCCGGATCTGAACAGGCGCGACTTGAGCCGAGCCATAAAACACCCGGAATGAATGGGGATTCAGCCTCTGAGGGGCTGTTTTTTTACGGAAAACGCTCCGCAACTCAATTTTGCAAGCGGTTTCCCGGTTGCGCCGTTACAAGGTACCGTTCTGCCGCTCGGAAAACAGCGTTTGCTCCTCGGGCGAGGCGAGACGGACGACGCGATCGACCGTGTACGAGGCTGGGTTCTGGCTTGTGTAGTAGTGGCGCACCTGCAGATCGCCGAGCAGCCCCAGCGCCAGCAACTGCACTCCGGCCACAATCAGTACCGATGCAATCACGACAAGCGGACCATGATCGAGCACCAGACTCATGCGGGGATGGAGAATCTTCATGGTCAGCAGAAACAGCGCCATCGCGCTTCCCGTCCCCATGCCCAGAAGGCCGAAGCCGCCAAAGAAGTGCAGCGGCCGGCTCATGTAGCGCAGCAGGAAGCGGATCGTCATCAGGTCGAAGAAGACGCGGAAGGTGCGGCTGATTCCGTAATGGCTCTTGCCGCGCTCGCGATTCACGTTGCGGATGGGAATCTCGCAGATTGAGGCGCCATACCAACTGGCGAGGGCCGGAATGAAGCGGTGCATCTCGCCGTAGAGCGGAATATTCTGGATCACTTCGCGGCGATACGCCTTGAAGGTGGTGCCGAAGTCGTGAATGTTAACCCCGGAGAGCTTGGCCATCATCCAGTTGGCGCAGGCGGAGGGGAACCGGCGCAGGATGAAGTTGTCCATGCGCACTTTGCGCCAGCCGGAGACGACGTCGTAGCCCTCGTGCAGCTTTTCAAGAAAGGCGGGAATGTCGTTCGGGTCGTGCTGCAGGTCGCCGTCCATGGCCAGCACGAACTCGCCGCGCGCGTGGTCGAAACCGGCGGCCAGCGCCGAGGTCTGGCCAAAGTTGCGGCGCAGCTTGACCAGCAGCACGCGGCTATCCACCGCGGCGACCTCTTCGAGCAGCCTGTAGGTGCGGTCGGTCGAGCCGTCATCGACGAAAACCAGCTCGAACGAGTCGCCCGCCTGCTCCATCACCTGCTTCAGGCGAGCATATAAAACCGTGACACTTTCTTCCTCGTTGTGGAACGGCACAACAATCGAATATTTCGTCATGACGATTCCTTTGATGCCAAATTGTCGCCTTGTGGGCACACGGCCGTTGCAAAATTCACCGCATCTTTGCCTGCCGTGACGCGATGGCTCTCATCCGCCGTTCGAATGGAAGACCCGTCCAGGCACGGCGGTCTGCGGCAGATAAACGCCGGTTAGCGATCCAGTTCATCGAGCATGGATTGCATCTCGCTCTGGGCGTGGCTGTTACCGGCGCGCGCCGCGCAGCCGATGCCGGCCTTCAGGCGTGCAATCGCCTCCTGCCGCCGGCCCGCGCCCGCCAGGGTTTGCGCGGCCATGAAGTAGCCGGCGGTGTAATCCGGGTCAGCCGCCAAAAGCGCATCGAACTCGCCAAGCGCCGCATCGATTTCGCCCCGATGGGCCAGTTCCACGGCGATTCCGTAACGGGCAAAGCTGTTTCCGGGGTCCAGAGCGAGAATCTCTTTCAGGCCTGCAATCCTGTCCATCGTCTTCGTTTCCGGCGCGATCATCGTTGATCGGACCATCCTCAATTTGCGCTCGTGACCGGAATTGCCGAAACTGAAACAGGATGCGGCAGCGCAGCCAGCGCTGAAAACTGCTGTTGCTTCCATTGTAGCCGGATGGCGATGCGCACGGCGAGCCACCCCCGGAGAAACCAGAAGGCGCAGGAGGCGCAATGAGCAGCCAGGAAAATCAACCCACGGTACGAACGGTCCAGAGTACACAGTCGGAGATGACGGAGATCGTCCTGCCCAACGACACAAACACGCTGGGCAACCTGCTGGGTGGACGGCTGATGCACTTTATCGACCTGACCGGCGCCATGGCCGCCTACCGGCACGCGCGCACGCACGTGGTCACGGCCTCGATGGACCACATCGACTTTATCCAGCCGGTGCGCCTGGGCGACCTGGTGATGCTCCGTTCGAGCGTCAATCGCGCCTTCAGCAGTTCGATGGAGGTGGGCGTCAAGGTCTGGGCCGAGAATACGCGCACCGGCGCGATTGCGCACGTGGCCAGCGCCTATCTGGTCTTTGTCGCTCTCGATGAACGGGGAGGATTGCAAAAGGTTCCGCAGCTCCAGCCGGAAACTCCCGACGAAATGCGCCGTTACGGCGATGCCTTGCGGCGGCGCGAGCACCGCGAGCTGGAAAACGCCCGGCGCAAGAAAGAGCGGAGCGAAATCGCGGGGATGAAAAACGCCGGCCCGCTTGAGCCGTAAGGCCGCAACGAGCCTCCGCGCAGCGGCCGCCCGTCCGGCTCCATGGCTGCGCAAGCTCTTCTCGCGCAGCCATGGAGCTGGAATGCGGCTCCGCAGGGGCGTTCGCGCATCACCCTGGATTCGCTCCCCCGAACCCTTACCATAGAGCCATGAGCTTATTGAAGGAGTTGCTTCGCCCGCTCGCCCAGGACGGGGCCGCACTCACGCGCAGCCAGGCCGCTGAAGTTCTCGAAGAGATTCTCGCCGGCAACGTGCCCGAAGTGGAGACGGCGGCGTTGCTCGCCATCCTGGCCACGCGCGGCGAACAGGCGCCTGAACTTGCCGGTTTTGTCGACGCCATGCGGCGTCATGCCGTGCCCTTGCCCTTCGCCGGCGAGGAGCGATCGGAGCTGGTCGATTGCGTCGGCACAGGCGGCGGCGGTCCGCAGACCTTCAACATTTCCTGCGGCGCGGCGCTGGTGGCCGCCGCGGCCGGAGCCAAGGTCGCCAAACACGGCAACCGCGCCGTCACCTCGCGCTGCGGCGCGGCCGATGTTCTTGAAGCGCTTGGCGTGCCCATCGAACTCTCACCGGAGCTTGCCGTCGAGTGCCTGCGCGCAACCGGCTTCGTCTTTCTTTACGCGCCGCTGTACCACCCCGCGATGAAGGCCGTGGGGCCTCTGCGCCGCGCCCTCGGCTTTCGCACCATCTTCAACCTCGTCGGCCCGCTCACCAACCCGGCCGAGGCGCGCGCGCAGGTGATCGGCGTTCTCGCGCCCAGCCGCGTTCTCCTGGTGGGCCGCGCGCTGGCCGCGCTCGGCGCCAAACGGGCCTTCGTCGTGCACGGGACCGACGGCATCGACGAGCTGACCACCACGGGCGAGTCGGTCGTCGCCCGCATCGAAGAGCCGTCCGCAGGCAGACAGGAGCCGCCTTCCACGGAGGAAAACCTGTCGGCGGCGGCTTCCACGCTCAAAGCTGCCCGGATTACCCCGGAGATGGCCGGACTGGAACGCGCCACGCTCGACCAGTTCATCGGCGGCGACATCGAGACAAACAAGGCGCTGCTCTACGACGTGCTCACCGGCATGGGCGGCGCGCGACGCGACATCGTCCTGCTGAACGCCGCTGCCGTACTTGTCGCCGCCGGCCTTGCCGGCGACCTCAGGCAGGGCGTCGCTCTGGGTGCTGAAGCCATCGATTCCGGCCAGGCGGCCGCAACCCTGGAGAAACTGCGCCGTTTTGCCGCAAAGGCCGCAGCGAGCAAAAACTGATATGGGTCAGAAGAGAGGCTCCATGGAGCCTCTCTTCTGACCCAGAGGGAACCGCGATGGCCGTTGCGCCTGCCGAGGATCCGGCCGACGCGCCTTACGCCCTGGCTGCAACGAGGCTGCCGAGCCTTTCGGCCAGCATCTCGTGGGCATGGGCGAAGAACTCGTCCTTGGCGATTTTGCCCGCGTCGAGATCGGCAAGAATCGCCTTCTGCGCCTGGTACTCGCGGTTGACGATGCCCGCCTTCGACTGCAACATGCGCCAGGCCTTGCGCCGCTCCACCGCGAACATGACCAACTGGCGCGAAAGCGCGTAGAACGTCTTCTTGCCGTCTTCCTCGAAAACCAGGAAGACGCCGAAGTCGGGAATGAAGCTGCGATGCGCGGGGTTCAGGTAGTGGCGATAGACCACGTCCTGCTGCGTGATGCGGACGAGCATGTTGTCGAGAGAAATCAGCTTCTCCGCCTGATCGGGCTTGATCTTCCTGAGGTGATTGCGGAAACGCGCCTCGGTGGCGCACCAGTGGGCCACGGTGTAGCGTACGGTCTCGCCGGTCGACTTCGATTTGGTCTCGTACCAATCGAGATCGATCGAGGGATTGCCCTTGAGATCGAGCGCCTCGGCGTAGCTTTCGCCGTTGCGCGGGTCGAAGACGAACTCGGGCACGCCGCGCGAATCGCGCACGCGCTGCGCCTGGGTGACGGCCATGTCGTCGGGAACACCGTGTTCCGGCTGGCAAGTGGTGAAGGCCTGCAGGAACATGACGCCGCGATACTCCAGACCGTCGAGAATCGCCCGGTAGAGCTTGGGCGCGTTGGCCATCGAGACCTGCGCGACAAAAGGCGATCCGTGGCCGGCCAGGAAGGTTTCGGCGACCGTCTTTTTCTCGGTGGCCTTGCCTTGCGTGGCCGCGCCGAAGACGTTCATGTCGTTGCCGCCGAGCATGGGCGTCGAGTCGGAGTTCTGGCCGCCGGTGTTCGAGTAGACCTGCGTGTCGAGCATGAGCACCTTGACGTTGGGCCGGTTCTGCAGGATCACCTTCGAAGTGTTCTGGTAGCCGATGTCGCCGATGCCGCCGTCGCCGCCCACGGTCCAGACCTTGGGCAGTTCCCTGATTTCCTGGTCGGTCATCAGCGCGTCGGTGAAGTGCGTGAAGTGGTAGTAGTTTTCTTCGGTAAAGAGCTGGTCCGAAGCCAGGAGAAAATCGGCCAGACGTTCGGGGATCACCGAGCGCCGCGCATGATCGGCAATGAAGCTCTCGCCCACCAGCCAGCCGATGGTGACGCCGTCCTGGAAGAGCGAGTTCATCCACGGATAGGGATGGGGATTGTTCGGCGAGGTCGAGCCGTAGACCGTGTTGCAGCCGGTGTGCGCGGTCATGGCCATTACGCTCATGCCGTTGGCCAGCCGCCCGTCGACGGCCTGCAGGCTGCGGTGGTTGAAGGCGTCGGTCAGCAGCACCGCGGCAATGGCCTCGATCAACTGCGCGTCGGTCAGCGGGCCGTTCTGCGTTTCGTAGGCCGCGATGCGCGCCTTGGTGTCTGTCTCATCCTCGCCGCCCAGGCTCATCACCAGGTGTGCGATGGCCTGGCGCAGCCGCGCGTACTCGGCCGGATTGGCGGACTTGAGCGCCGCCATCTTCGCCGCGCCGTTCTTTTCCAGGTCGGAAGCCTTGCTTAGCAGCCGGTCGCTCTTGGCGTGGAAGATGGGGCGCATGTAGGCTTCGGTGACGACGGCGATTGAGCGCAGCACGCTCTTTTCGCCGCAGCCGGCGCAGGCGCCGTCGCCCGAAACAAAGGCGTCGTAGTTCGAGCGCACCATCAGCATGTTGCGCAGGGTGGCCGTCTTCGAGTCGGCGGGGTTGGCCGCGCTGAAGAGGCCGAGGTACTTTTGCGAGGTGTCCGGCAGCAGGTCGAGGAAGGCCGTTCCCGTCTGGTGCTTGGCGTTGACCTCCTCGGTCTCCGGCGCCATCTTGAGCGCCTGGTGATCGCCGCAGGCCGTGACGCAGGCCGCGCAGCCCTTGCAAAGGTCGCTGACGAAAATGGAGAAAACGCCGCCGGAACCGGGCTGTTTGCGCTCGGGCGACGAGAAGATGGCGTTGACCTTCTGGTAGGCCATCGGCACCTTCTCGACGATGTGGAGAAATTGTTCTCTGGCCTGGGCCGAGACGCCGTCGATGGATGCGGTGACCTCGCGCAGGATCTGCGGCAAGGGCGTGCCCTGCTTGGCCTCGGCCACCATGCGCTGGCGGGTGAGCCGCTCGATCTCCGGCAGATTCGCGAGCATCCTGGCGCGCTCGCCTGCATCGGCGACGTAGCGCGTTACGGCCGTCGAGAGAATCGTGCTCAGATCCTGCGAGCAGTTGGGGAGGGCCGTGTCCGGGCAGACGCTGATGCACTCCATGCACTGGGTGCAGTTTTCGGGAATGTAGAGCGGAGTCTCGCGGCGCGCGACATACTTCGAGGCGGTGTCGCCGGTGGCCGCGGCGACCACGCCCATCGCCGAGAGCGGCGTGGCGGGCTGATTGTAGCCGAGCCGGGCGCGGAACTCGGCGTCAAAGGCCGCGATGGAGGCGACGGGCGCGCGCTTGGCCTGCTCGGCCGGCGCGGCGTGCGAGCGGCAGCCCGCGCCGGTCGCGCAGCCGGCCGCGGCGAAGACGGGCGCTTCTTCGAGGATCGGCAGCAGCGCCTCGCCGCGCAGGCTCGAATGATCGGCGGCCGTGATCTCGCCGACGGCGATCTCCCGGACGCGATCGAAGCCCTGCATCATCACTTCCATGTTCGACTGCACGACGGCGTCACCGAATTTTCCGAACTTCTTGACGTACTGCTTGCGCACCACCTCGCGGTACTGCTCGGCCGAGACGCCGAACTCCTTGAGCAGCGTGCTGACGGCGAAAAAGGCGCCGAGGAAGGCGTTGCCTTGCATGCGCAGTTGCAGATCGGCGCGATCGGTGGCCTTGCGCGCGATCTCGAAGCCGGGCAGCGTGAAGACGCGGATTTTTTTCTCGACGATTTGCTTGCGCGCCCAGACGGGAAGGTTCTGCCAGGCGTGTTCGCCGTCCACGTCCGACTCCCAGACAAATGCGCCGCCCTCTTCCATGCCGTCCAGCGGGTTGGTGTGTGTGAAGGCCTTCGGATCGCAGCAGAGCACGGCGTTCACATGGCGCAGATCGCAGTTGACGCGGATGCGCTCCTTGGCGGCGACGAGGAAGTAGCTGGTGGGCGCGCCCTTTTTCTCCGAGCCGTACTTCGGGTTGGCGCTGACGTGAATCACTTCCTTGGGATTGCCGAGCGCGTCG
>JAJYFB010000063.1:9527-15893 GCA_021785495.1 Acidobacteriota bacterium
GTCGACCTGGTGGTCGCGCTCGTAGAGCAGATCGTTCAGATCGCCGAGAATCGCGCCCAGGTTTTTGCCCGTGGTGATCGCGCCCCAGCCGCCGATCGAGTGGAAGCGCACGGCCACGGCTCCGGCCGGCAAGAGCGAGGGTGTCTCGTCGCTGACGACGCTGTAAGGATGGTCCACGCCGAGAACAAAATAGTGCGCGTTGTCAGCCGCCGTTTTGCCGTCCTTGCGGGCGCGGCCGGCGGCGACGTATTCGTAAGCGCCGAGGATGTGCTCGGGACGGAAGTCGCGCGAGCCGAGGCCGTAGCTGCCGCCGAAAAAGCGCGGCACTTCGGCCAGCGTGACCTGCGGCAAGCCGTCGGTTCCTTCGACGGCCTTCGAGAAGGCGGTGCGTATCTCGCGGCCCAGCGGATTGTCGCTGGCCAGCGCTTCGTCGGTGCGCTCAAGAATGATGACGTTCTTCTTGCCCTTGAGCGCGTGGACGAGCGCGGCCAGCGGGAAGGGCCGGATGACGTTGATGTGAATCGAGCCCACGCTCGCCTTGCGCGTCTGGCGCAGAGAATCGACCGCGGCCTCGATGTTTTCGGCGGCCGAGCCGAGCGAAACGAAGACCGTCTCGGCGTCGGCGGTTTGATATTCGCTGATCAGTCCGTAGCGGCGGCCGGTCAGTTCGGCGAATTTCTCATAGGACTCTTCGAGGAACTGGAGAATCGGTTCGGCAAAGTTGTTTCGCCGCGCCACGACGCCCTGCATGTAATGTTCCTGGTTCTGCACGGGGCCGAGCAGAACGGGATTGGCCAGATCGACCATCTTCGGCACGCGGCGGCGCGTGGGGCCAAAGAGCGTGCGCTGCGCCTCGGTGGGGCAGTCGATGATGTCGTCGGGCGCGCCGAGAAACTCGCGGATCAGCTCCGGCTCGTGCTTGTAGAAGGTGCGCTCCAGGTGCGTGGTCAGGAAGCCGTCCATGATATTCATGCCCGGCGTCAGCGCCAGCTCGGTCACGCGGCGCAGAATCAGCGCCTGGTCGGCGGCCTGCTGCGCGTCCTTGCCGAAGAGCATGATCCAGCCGGTGTCGAGCGCGCCGTAAATATCGTCGTGGCCGCAGTGGACGTTGAGCGCGTGCTTGGTCAGCGCGCGCGCGCCCACTTCAAGCACCATCGTCGATCCCTTGCCGGGCGCGTGGTAGTACTGCTCGAGTCCGTAGACCACGCCCTGGCCGGAGGTGAAGTTCACGACGCGCTTGCCGCAGACCGAGTGCGCGATGGCGCCGCCCTGGGCCGCGTGCTCGCCCTCGGTCTCGATGGCCAGCGTGTTTCCGCCGAAGACGTTCAGGTGGCCCTCGGCATAGGCCTGCTGAAAGAGCTCGCCGCCCTCGGTCGAAGGCGTGATGGGATAAAAGACGCCCGCGTCGGCGATGCGGGTTTCAGTGTGGTAGGAGACCAGTTGATTGCCGTTGGCGGTCACGCGAATGCCGGGATAGCGAGCCTTCATAAAATCCCTCACAAGGAACAATGTTTGTTCTTACTTTGCATCGATGTTACGCAGTCTGAGCGCGTAGCGTGCAGGCGATCCACATTCGCATTCGGCCGCCACACGGAGAAGATGCGCTGCGCGTATGCGTCTGCGGCTTCATCGAACAGGACGATCCCAAAAACATGGCAAGCAGAACGGCCGCGACGGCAGTTGGAATACCTAAGGGGAAGGTTACTCCTCGCATCGCGGGCCATCCTCAGTATGCGCCTTGCAAAGAGATGCGATTTCACTATGCGGTACCAATTTGGGACGGGGTTCTGCCGCGGAAAACCGCCCTCAGACGCGGCCGGTCACGGCTGCGCTACCATAAAGAGAGAATCGAGGTTTGCGCATGTTCGTGGTGGTTTGGCAGTTCGAGATTGCCGAGGAAAATGTGACTGCCTTCGAAGCCGCCTACGGGGCGGAGGGCGCATGGGCGCAACTGTTTCGCGTCTCGGCCGAGTACAAAGGGACCGAACTGCTGCGTGACGCCTATGTTCCCGGCAGCTACCTGACGATCGACCGCTGGACGAGCGAGGAGGCCTTTCGCACGTTCCGCAAGGAGCACGACAGCGAGTACGAGGCTCTGGACCGCCAGTGCGACGCGCTGACCGCGAAAGAGTTGCGCGTTGGCGCCTACATGGCGCCACGGAGCCTCGCGTAATTTGGCTCATCAAGCCTTGTACCAACGGTTCACGCTCGAACGGTTGGCGTCCAACTGGCGCGCGATCTCGACCTGAGATAGGCGACCAAGGCAGCCATTAACTTCCAAAACTTCTGGCCCGCTAAAATCGGCAATATTGCGCATCGGGGTTGAATGCGCCATGCTATAAGGGATGTAGAAACAAGGAGGAATCTTCCGTGGCACTTGCAATTGCTTCCCGTGAAGTGGATGGCGTGACGGTTGTGGAATTGGGCGGGCGGATCACCCTCGGCGAGGGCAGCGTGCAAATGCGCGACGCTCTGCGCGATCTGATCGCCAAGGGACAACGGCGCATCCTGCTCGATCTGGGCGAAGTGAGCTACATCGATAGTTCAGGGCTGGGCGAACTGGTGAGCGCCTACACCTCCGCCAAAAATCAGAGCGCAACCCTCAAACTGCTCAAGCTGACAAAGAAAGTGCATGACCTGCTGCAGTTGACCAAGCTGTACACGGTCTTCGAGATCTTCGACGACGAGGCCAGCGCCATCGCGTCCTTCAAGTAGTCCGCAACAGCAAAACATTCCTTGCAAAAGGCCGTTCCGCCCCGCGGAATGGCCTTTTTTGCGCTTGATGGCAGGAAACTCCCCTTCGCCGCCGGCTGCTAACGGGAGGCATTGCAGCCTACATCGGCGGCGACGGTCTTGCCGTCGAGGTGGAAGCAGGCAATGCCGCTGGTGGCTGTTTGAACGGTGCGCACATGCGCTTGTTCGAGGGCGTCGAGAACCTCTTCGCGCGGGTGGCCGTAGCGATTGTGCAGGCCGCAGGAGATCGCCGCCCACTGCGGCGCGACACGGCGGAGAAACTCCGGCCGCGTGGAGGTGATGCTGCCGTGGTGGCCCACCTTGAGCAGGGTGCTTTGGAGGCCAGATTCGGTAAGCATCGCCTGTTCGACCGGAGCCTCGGCGTCGCCTTCGAGCAGCACCGAAGTCTTGCCGTAGCGAAGGTGCAGCACCATCGAATCGTCGTTGGTGGGATCGGGGCCGGGCCGGTAGCTGCTGAAGGGCGCCAGCACGTGTACTTCGGTGTCGCCGAAGGCGAAGCGGTCGCCGGCGCGAAAGCTGCGCACGCGAATGTGCAGGCTGGCCGCCTCGTCGAGCAGCGCGCGATAGGCCGGAACCGGCGGATTGTTGCCTACCCAGAGTTCGCTGGGGTGGAAGTTGCGCAGGACGGCGGGCATCCCGCCCATGTGATCGGAGTGCGCGTGGCTGAGCGCGACCACGTCCAGGTGGCGAATGCCGCGGGCCCAGAGCGCGGGCGAGACCACGTCTTCGCCGATATCGAAGTTCTGCGGGGCCTGCCGCGGACCGCCGCCGAATCCGCCGGCGTCGACAAGCATCGTTTTGCCGTCGGGGGTAATCACCAGAATCGAGTCGCCCTGGCCCACGTCGATGACCTCGACCAGCAGCGCGCCGCGCGGCCGCGCGACGGGCCGTGGCCAGACAGAGAGGAGCGCCGCAGCCAGCAGCGCCAGCCACGCTGCGCTGCGCTGCCATCGCCCCAGCCGACGCCGATCCCGCAGATCGGGAACGCGCACCGGAGCCTGGGGCGAGCCAAGCGTGGCGAACCGCAAGGGTAGGAGTCGATGCAAAAACGCGGACCAGCGCGCATAGGCGGCCAGAGCGGATGGTTCCCTGGAGAGGCGCGAGACGAACGATGGGTGCTTGCGGCCAGCGCGGGCCAGGGCGATTGCCGCGCCCAGCAGCGCGCAGAAGGCGATCGACTGCCACAAAAGCGGACCGGGAATGCGCAAATCGCCAAAGCGCAGTGCGCCGAACCGTTGCACAAGGCCGACGCCGAGGTGCATCGTGGCGGCGACTGCAAGCGCAGGAACCACGGCCGCCGCCGGCCACAGGGTGAGCAGGAGCAGCATCACGAGCGCCATCGGAATCAGCACGGCCAGAATGGGCACGATCAGCAGATTCACCGGCAGCGCAAAAAGCGTGATGCGGTGAAAGTAGAGAGCCATGGGCAGCGTCATCGCCAGTTCGACAACGCAGGAGATCATGACCAGTTCGACAAGGCGGATGGCAAAGCGCAACGCCCGCGGAAAGATGCGCCAGGCGATGGTGCGGTTGCCCGCCCGCTCGATGCGCTCGGCGAGGGTGCGGGCGATCAGGCGAAATTCGGCAAGTGTGGGCGGCAGCTTGATGTCGATGGCGGCCAGCTTCAGGTCGCGCGTGGCCGCGGCGTATGGATGGAGGGTCGCGGCCAGCAAGGGCGCGGCCACGCCGGCGATGGCGATGACGGCCAGCAGCGTCATCTGCAGGCTGGAGTCGAAGAGGCTGCGCGGGCTCACGACCAGCAGGCAAAGCGCGGCGAAGCCAATCGTGTTCAGCGGGCTGCGATCGCGGTAGACGAGCCTGCCGGCGAGGTAGAGCGTGACCATCCAGAGCGAACGCTGCACCGGCGTGGCGAAGCCGGTGAAGAGCGCGTAGGCAAAGGAAGCAGCGATGGTGAGCAGCGTCGCCGGTACGCGCGGCAGCCGCATCTGCTTGAAGATCCAGAAGAGAAAGCCGGCGACGATCGCAAGGTGCAGGCCGGAGACCACGAGCATGTGAAACGAGCCGGTGCGCTCGAAGCCCACGCGCAAGGAGTGTGTTAAATAGGTGCGATCGCCGGCGACCATCGCGGCAAGCATCGCGGCGTCGTCTTTGGTGAGCCGCAGCGGCGCGGGCAGCCACTGCATGGCGGCCGGCAGCGCCAGCAGCCGCTGGGCCGCTGCGTGCTGCCAGGCATGAAGGCGGCAAGAAAAAAACGCGCCCGGCGCGCGGCCCATGCGCTCGATACGGAGAGCATCGACCGTCGCCGACGCGGTAATCCCCTGGTCGAGCAGGTAACTGGCGCGACTCCAGACGCCGGGATCGTGATACACCTCGGGCGGCAGCAGGCGCACCACGGCGCGCACGCGCTCGCCGCAGGTGAACGGCTGCGGGTTCGCGCCCAGCGGCCAGCGCAGCGTCAGCCGCAGGCCGCCATCGGCAGGCTTCAGCGCGTCGATGGCGTCGTTCACCACCTCAATGCGGCTGATGTGCAAATCGATGCGTTGCGTCGGTGAGGTGAATGAAGGCGCATCGAGATTTTCTTCGCGGCTCGTTTGCACGGGGCCGGTGTCGAAGACGGTTCCTTCAACGGTGCGCAGCAGATCGTCGGAAAGCGCGTTGAGCGCGGGCGCAGGCGCCGGATGCGGCTCCATCTCGCCGCACCACGCGCCCAGCAGCATCCACAGCGCAGCCACTGGCAGCCAGGCCACGCGCGGCGCGCGCAGGGCCGCCGCGAGACAAACCGCGCCCAGCAGCGCGATCGCCACGAGCACGACGCTCGGTTGAATCCAGAAATATCCCGCCAGCGCAATGCCGGCCGCGAACAGCCATGCCGCATGAAAGAGCGGAATGGCCGCCTGTTCGGCCGCGGACTGCGCGGGACTGGTGGGAACGGCTGGCATGAGCGCAGAGTCGATTTCGGCTTCCAGCCTAACAGGAACCGCGCGCCGATGCACCGGCCGCGTGACGCGGTGCCATCTTCCCGACGGAGATTATCACCTGCCGTGCATGGAGCCGGATCGTCGAATCGCTTCCGGCGAACATCGCCAAATCCGCTTGCAACTTTCTACCGGCGCAGCCGAACGATGGTCTCCAGATGAAAGGTCTGCGGGAAAAGATCGGCAAGTGTGATTTGTTCGATTTTGTAGCCTGCCGCGATGAGCACGCGCAGATCGCGCACGAGCGTCGCCGGATCGCACGAGACGTAGACAATCTGCGGCGCGGCGGCTGCGGCCAAAAGCGCGGTTGTCTCCGCGCCCAGGCCGGCGCGCGGTGGGTCCACGACGATTAAATCAGGAACGATTCCATCGGATCGCTTGCCGTGGAGCTTGCGGCGCAGAAAATCGCGCGTCGTCGCTTTCACGGCCGTAGCCTTCGTGTCGCGCAGATTGTGCGCCAGCGCGTCCGCGGACTGCGGAGCGGATTCGACCGCCACCACGCGGGCAAAGCGATCGGCCAGCCTGCGCGCGAACAAGCCCACGCCGCTGAAGAGATCCCAGGCCAATTCACCCTGTGTGTTGCCCACGACGCGATCAACCAGAGCGTCGACCAGCCAGCGGTTGACCTGAAAAAAAGCGCCATGGTCCACGCGATCATCGAAGCCCGCCGCGCGAT
>JAJYFB010000003.1:0-60369 GCA_021785495.1 Acidobacteriota bacterium
CATGGAAAACCCCAGCATTCACAGGCGTTTTTCCAACTTTTTCCGGGGCGCACGAAAAAAACATGCCTCACGACCTGCCAAAAGCCTACGACCCGACCGCCATTGAAGATCAATGGGCCGACCTCTGGGTGCGCAAAAACCTGTTTGCTGAAGAAACATCCGCTTCGATCGCCGAAGAGACTTCGGGCCGCGAAGCGGCGGCCGGCGCCAAGCCGGCTTTTACCATCCTGCTGCCGCCGCCCAACGTCACCGGCCGTCTGCACATGGGCCACATGCTCAACCAGACGGAGATGGACATCCTCACCCGCTGGCGGCGGATGAGCGGCCGCCGCGCGCTGTGGGTTCCGGGCACGGATCACGCCGGCATCGCCACGCAGATGATGGTCGAGCGGCAGCTCCTTGCCGAGGGCGGATCGCGGGAGCAGCTCGGCCGAGAGAAATTCATCGAGCGCGTCTGGGCCTGGAAGCGCCACTACGGCGGCGCGATTCTCGATCAGATGAAGCGGCTGGGCGCTTCCGTCGATTGGAGCCGCGAGTATTTCACGATGGACGAGCGGCTCTCGGTTGCCGTCCGCGAGGCCTTCGTCCGGCTCTACCACCAGGGCCTGATCTATCGCGGCGTGTATATCGTCAACTGGTGCCCGCGCTGCCAGACGGCGATCAGCGACCTCGAAGTCGTCCACCAGGAGCAGAAGGGACACCTCTGGGAGATTCGCTATCCGGTTGTCTGCGACGACGGCAGCGAGAGCGGCGAGTTTCTGACGGTCGCCACCACGCGCCCGGAGACGATGCTCGGCGATACGGCCGTGGCGATTCATCCCGAGGACGAGCGCTATCGGCATCTGCACGGCAAAAAGCTGCGGCTGCCGCTAGTGAACCGCGAGATCCCCATCGTGACCGACGACTGGGTCAGCCGCGAGTTTGGCACCGGCGCGGTCAAGGTGACGCCGGCCCACGACCCGAACGACTTCGCCCTCGGTGAGCGGCATCGTCTGCCCTCGATCAACGTGATGGACGACCGCGGCCACATCAACGAGAACGGCGGCGCGTACGCGGGCCTGGATCGCTACGCCGCGCGCAAAAAGATCGTGGCCGATCTCGAAGAGCAGGGGCTGCTGGCCGCGGTGAAGGACTACACGAACAACGTGGGCCACTGCGACCGCTGCAAGACGGTGGTCGAGCCGCGGCTTTCCACGCAGTGGTTCCTCGCCGTCAACAAGTCGCCCAAGAAGGGCGGCCCGTCGATGGCCGAGATGGCCCGCGCGGCCGTCAAGCCGGACGCCCACGGCAAAAAGGCGATCCAGTTTACGCCGGAAAACTACGAGAAGATCTACCTCAACTGGATGGAAGAGATTCACGACTGGTGCATCTCGCGCCAGCTCTGGTGGGGCCATCGCATCCCGGCCTGGCGTTGCGCGGCCTGCGGCGAGATCACCGTGCCGCTCGCGGGCGCCTCGGCCGATCCCGCCGCCTGCGCCCACTGCGGCTCGGAGAAGATCGCGCAGGAGACCGACGTTCTCGACACGTGGTTTTCCTCCGGCCTGCTGCCGGTGAGCGTCTTCGACTGGCCGAATCTGACGCCGGATACGCGCGCGGATTTTGATGCCTTCTACCCGACCAGCCTGCTCGTCACCGGCTTCGACATCCTCTTCTTCTGGGTGGCGCGGATGATCATGATGGGCTGCTGGTTCTCAAAGGATGTGCCGATGCCGGATGGCTCGCCCAGAGAGCTGCCGGACGCAGTTCCCTTCCGCGAGGTCTACATTCACGCCCTGGTGCGCGACGCCAACCGCGAGAAGATGTCGAAGACCAAGGGCAATGTCGTCGATCCCATCGAGATCGTCAAGCAGTACGGAACGGATGCGGTGCGGTTCACGCTGGCCTCGATGGCCTCGCCGGGCACGGATATCGCCTTCAACGTGGCCCGCACCGAGGGCTATCGCGCCTTCGCCAACAAGATCTGGAACGCCGCGCGATTCATCTTCATGAATGTGGACAAGGCGGCCGAGGCGGGAATCAAGGTGGATTCCGCCCTTCTCGGCTCCATGCCCACGGCCGCCGCCGATGCACCGCTCGAAGCGCGCTGGATCGTCGCCGAACTCCACGCCACGACGGCGAAGGTGAATGCGTCGCTTGCAAACTATCGCTTCGACGAGGCCGCCAGCGCGATCTATCAGTTTTTCTGGGGAAGTTTCTGCGATTGGTACCTGGAAATCGTCAAATTGCGGCTGGATTTCGCGGAAAATGCCGACAAGATCGCGACGAAATCCGCGCTCACTACGCTGGTGCAGGTCTTCGAGGCCGCGCTGCGGCTGCTCTCGCCGTTCATGCCGTTCCTCACCGAGGAGTTGTGGCGCGCGGTCTACGACGGTGCGCCCCCGGCCCCGTCGATCGCGCTCGCGCGGTTCCCGCAGACGCTTGAGGCCGCGTCGAATCCAGCCTCCGGCGCGTCGATGGAAATGCTGCAAAGCCTGATCGTCGAGATTCGTGCGCTGCGCAAGGAGATCGGCGTGGAAGAGAAGGCCGTGGCGCCTGCCGAACTCCGCACAGATGCTTCCCTGCGCGGAATGGTCGAGGAGAATCGCGAAATTGTCGAGCGGCTGGCCCGCGTGAGCGAGGTGCGCTTTGTGGACCAGATTGCCACCGGTCTCTCAAAACATTCGACGCCATCGTTTGACGTGGCCGTCGTCTATGAGAGAAAAATCGACGTGGCCGCCGAGCGCGAACGGCTGACAAGAGACATCGCCAAATACGAAAAAGGCCTGGCGGCGGCCGAGCGGCAACTGGGCAACGCGGGCTTTCTGGCCAAGGCTCCGGCGCAGGTGGTCGAAGGGCTGAAGAAGCAGGAGGCCGAAACCCGTCTTCTGCTGGAAAAGGCCCGCGCCGCGCTGGACGGCCTTTCAGGATGACCTTGCGTCATGCCCTGCGCCTGTGAAAGCTGCGCGCAACACGCGCGCCTCCTCGGCCTGGAGCAAGCGCCCCGGACGCGCGCGGTTCTGCGCAACGCCTATCGCGCGGCGGCGCGGCTTTGGCATCCGGACCGGTTTGAGCGCGATCCGGTCAGGCGCATTGAGGCCGAAGAGCGCTTCAAGCGGATTCAGGTCGCCTGCCGCGAACTCACCGAGCACCTGGAAAATCCCGTCGCATGGCCCATGGAGCCAGTATCCGCCGCAGTCGGTGCGGTTGCGCCACGCTACACCGCGCCGGGTCACACCGCGCCCAGTCATGCCGCGACGGGCAGCGCCGATGCGCCGGCCATCTCCTTCGGCGGCGAGCCCGGCTGTTTTGTCGCGCCGGATTTTTCGCCTGTCGCCGATCGCATCATCGCCGCGCAGTTGCGCGACGCCGAGCGGGCCCTGGCCATCGTCGATCTCTCCGGCCGATACGCCGAGCCGGGCAGGTTTGCGCGCTTCCTTCTGCTGGCCGATTCCGGACTCTTTTTGCGGGATGAACGCGGTCTCGTCTGCTTGCTTCGGTATGACGATCTGGGCGCGGTGCGGCTGGTGGAGCGGAGCCGGCGCGGAGTAGCCGGCCTGTGGCGCATGCTCCTGGAGCGGCTTTCGGGCAGGGAGCAGCGATACCGGCTGGAAATCTGGCGAAATAACGCAAGCCTCTTTTACACGATCGCCCACCAGACGAGCGACCGCGTCAAGCAAATTCTGTACGAATTCCTGGAGCGGAAGCGGCCGCGGCCCGAACTGTAAGCTAGAAGCATGGACTGGAAAACCCATCGCATCGACGCCCTGCTGGAGCAGGCTCTCGAAGAGGATCAGGCCGCGCGCGATACGACGACTCAACTGACCGTCGATCCCGCGCTGCGCGCCAGCGCTTCGGTGATCGCCCGCGAAGACCTGGTCGTCGCCGGCCTGGGCGCGATTGCGCGCATTCTCGAAATCTATGCGCGGCTCGACAAGCGCTCCTCGGCGCACACCCGCTTCGAGGTCGTCAGCCATCCGGAGATCTTCGACGGCGTGCGCTTGCGCAAGGGCCAGGTGCTGGCCGTGATTCGGCACAATGCGCAGACGCTGCTCAGTTGCGAGCGCGTGATTTTGAACCTGCTGCAACACCTGAGCGGCATCGCCACGCTGACGCGCAAATATGCCGACGCAATCGAGGGCACGCATGCCCGCGTGCTCGACACGCGCAAGACCGTGCCCGGAATGCGCCTTCTCGAAAAATACGCCGTGCTTTCGGGCGGCGGCGTGAACCATCGCATGGACCTGGCCGCGGCCATTCTCCTCAAGAACAATCACATCGCCCTTGGCGGCGGCATTCCGACCGTGCTTGAACGCGCGCTGGCGGGGCGCAGGCCGGGCCAGCGCGTGCAGGTGGAGGTGCGGACAACGCGCGAGCTCGACGAAGCGCTGGCGCACGGAGCCGAGTCCATCCTGCTCGACAACATGACGCCCGCCGAGGTGAAGGCCGCCGTCGAGCGCATTCATTCCAGCGGCCGCGCGATCCCGATCGAAGCCTCGGGCGGCATCGTGCTCGACAACATTCGCGCTTACGCCGAAGCCGGCGTCGATTTCATCAGCGTGGGCGCGCTGACGCACTCCGCGCGCGCCGTGGACATCTCCATGTCCATCGTTGCCCAATGGAACTGATCCGTGCTCGATTCCGTGTTCGATTCCATGTTCGATCTGGCCGCGCTCGACGCCGCGCTGGCCGGTACGATCTTCGCCGGCAAGCAGCAGTACGCGCGCGTGACCGGCTCAACGAACGCGGACGCGGTCGAGGCCGCTCGCCACGGTGCGCCGCACGGATCGGTCTACTTTGCCGATGAGCAACGGGCCGGGCGCGGGCGCGGCGATCATCGCTGGGAGTCGGCCGCCGGCGAAGGGCTCTACGTGAGCGTGCTGCTGCGGCCGAGATTTCCCGCCGCGCGTCTGCCGCTGCTGCCGCTGGCCGCAGGGCTGGCCGCGGCCGGGGCGATTCGCGCCGTCTGCGCGCTCACCGTCGATCTGCGCTGGCCGAACGATCTGCTGATCGGCGCGCGCAAGGTGGTCGGCATTCTGGCCGAGGCGATTCACGCCGCCAACAGTCCGCACCACGCCGTGGCGGTCGGGATCGGGATCAACGTGCATCAACGCGCGTTTTCGCCGGAGTTGGCCACGCCGGCCACTTCGCTCGATCTGGAATCGGGCCGGCGTATCGCGCGGCAAGAGCTTCTGGTGGCGCTGTTGCAATCGCTGGAGCGGGAGGCGCGCGCACTCGAAGAACCCGGAGCGGCAAGCAAGCTGATCGCGCGCGTCGAGGCGGCTTCGACATGGATGCGCGGCCGCGCGGTGGAAGTTCACGGCCCGCAGGCCTGCTCGGGCGTCACGGCCGGGCTCGACGAGAATGGATTTCTGCGCGTGACGACCGCGCAGGGAAGCGTCACCGTGCAGACAGGCGGCTTGCGCGCAAGCGGGGCGACGAACCGCTAGCGATCCATTCACGCAATCTGGCCATGCAGCTTGCGCTGCGAGGCGAGCGCGGACCGGAAGACCCGCGTCACAGCCGATGGATCGTCTCATCGAGAAAGATTGCTCCAGAAGGCACGGTCCGAAGACCCTGCGCGGCGGCGCGTCCTTGCGTCGATCAGCAGCTTCGCAGGCCGTCGATGTCCTTGAAATCGACGATGCGGACCGCGCCGTCGGCGAGCACGATCTCGGCGCCGAGCACCGAGCCGGAAGGCATCACGTCGAAGATGCGGACGCTTTGGACAGGGCTCAGCTCCTCGGGCGTCCAGGCCGTGTCGTCGGTTTTGTGCAGCAGGGCCGTAATCATCAGATCCATCGACGGATTTTTCGCCATGCGCTTGCGGCGCACAAAGAGGACCGTGCTTTCGTCGGCCTCGGCGTTGAAGCCGCGATGCGTCTTGCTTGCGATCGCGTCCCAGCCGGAATAAGCGATCATCGCCGTCTGCCGGCCGGGGATCGCGGCCGCGATGCCCTGCCCGCCGGTAGTCGCAAAGGCGCGCGTGACGGCGCTCTGGCCGCCCATGTGCGGCAGGCCGAAGTGGCCGAGGGTGAGTTCGTGCTCGTAGGCGAGCCGGCTGCGATCGACGCGCACCACGCCGCCGGGGATCGTGATTTCAGCAAGGTCGATGATGTAGCCCACGCCGTTGTTCGGCGGCTTGCGCAGGATCAGTTGCCGGTAGAGGACGCCGTCGCGCTCGCCGTTGAAGAGCGTGCTCTGCGCGCCCGTGAAGCCGGCCTCCTTCGCGGCCTGGTTATCGACGGCGCGGCCGGTGAGATAGAAGTTGATGTCCACGCCGCCGAGGTCGCGCGGGTCGAGCGAGCGGAAGGTGTACTCCTGCGCCGTGCCGCCCTCGGGGTCGCGATCCTCCCACGGAAAATGCGTGTTGAAGACCAGCTTGGCGTAGTTCGGATCGTCGTCGTAGATCTTGCCGGAGACGATCTCCGAGCTGCCGCTGGAGCCGTGATTGACGAGCGCGAGACCGGGCTTGACAAGCACGGTGCGCTGCGATTGCCGGCCCAGCCCGGTCCACATGCCGTCGTTCTCCTGCGCTGTCCAGAAGGGCGAATCCTCCGGCAGGGCCAGCGCGATGAAGGGTAGAAACATGATGAACGGGCTGGCCGGGCAACTGTAGTTCTGGATGGCGAATTCGCGGTGGGGATAGAAGCCCAGGCTGGGAATGTCGTTGTCGTAAAAATCTTCGCGCGCGGTGAACTGCAGGATCGAGCCCGAGCAGAGACGCCGCGCCCAGCCGGGATCGAGCGGCGGCGCGCCGGCGAGCAGAAACGAGACCGGAAAACCGCCCGCGATCCAGAGCCGGTAACAGATGCTGCGCGCCCACATGTTGATGTAGCCGTTGCGCCCGAAGAATCGGGTGTACGTCTGGAACAATTCCTGAAAGCTGCGTTCGAGAACGGCGGCGATCTCCGGGTAATGCTCGCGGCCGAAGGCCCGGCTCCAGATGGTTCCGTACACCACGAAGAGGCTGATGGTGTAGTAGTTGTAGCTCTGTTCGAGGTACCAGCCATTGCCCGCGTGATAGGAGGCGACCCACTGCAGATGACTCTTCAGCAGGTCATCGTCGATGGTGTAGCCGTTCATCTTCAGCAACGAGAGGGCGCAGATGTTGAAGACCCGCCAGTTGTTTTGCGTGGTGCGGTGGTGCACCCATTTGGAGATGGTGACGGCCATTTCGTCGCGCTGGTGCTGCGTAAAGTGCGGCCACAGAACGTCGGGCAGCAGCAGCAGGGTCTTGGCCAGCCCGCCGAACTCGCAGGTGAACTGGTAGGTCGCATCCGGCAGATCCTCGGGCATCGGCAGGCTGTTGGCGTGGCCGGGCGTCAAGGCGTTGTAAAAATGGTGGCAATAGTATTCGCGCAGCTTGATGCCGTTGAGGACGACCTCGGGATCGACGTGGATCAGCGGCGCGGCCAGATTGTAGGTGCGCTCCAGAGCCTCGAACTCATGCGAGCGATGCCGCCAGTCGGGGGCGTTCGGCTGGGGATAGGATTTGCCGGGAACCAGCGGAAAGACGATCGGCTGGTCGAAGGACTTCACGTGTCGAAAGGCGCGGCCGAGAACGTACTTCGCGCAGTCGATGTAGTGCTGGCGGGTCATGCCCGTCCGCGGGCTGCGCTCGAAGTCGGGATTCTGGACGAGATAAGCGCCGTGTGCGGGCGCGAGATCGGCGTGCGACGAGAACGAGGTCATGTGTCTGCCTTCGCGAGTCCGTTTTATCTGGACTAAATTGATTTTCCTATGGAAGAATAGCAAAGTTTTCTCGCCTTGCGCCCTCAACGGACCGATTGAAGAACGTGGGTGGCGCGGTTCAGCGCCGCGGCGAGCGCCTCCAACTGCTGCACGGCCAGGTTCCGATTCTGCGCGTCGATGGCTTCATTGACGCCGGGCAGGACGACGGCGGCATAGCCGGTTGCCTCGCCGGGCGCGAAGATCGTGTGTTTGTACCAGGGGCGGCCCGGCAGTCCGGCTTCGGTCAGCAGGGAGGTCTCCACCTTGCGCAAGGCCAGATTCAGCCGTTCGGGATCGCCCGACGGGGACGATTCGAGAGGAGTCACGCGCTGTGCCTCTGCCAGAAAGCGCGCCGCAGCAGCCTGCGCCGGAGCAAAGTCGAGCGCATCGAGTCCGGCCTCGGCGGCGCGCTGGCGGGCAGCCTCGAGTTGCGACGCGATCTGGCGCGCATAGGCGGTGTAATCGTACGGCAGCACGTCGGCGTCGGCCATGCGCAGGACTTCGAGGCCCAGAATGCGCGCCATTTGCTGCAAATACAGAAAGTGCGGATCGGCGTTCGTCGTGAACCACGCGAAGTCGTCGAAGGCCGAGTGGTAGACGCCGTAGGGGCCGCTCGATTCAATGTCGGTGGAGGGCACGCCGGCGTGCTGCAGGAAGGGCGTATAGTCCGACCCAGAGCCGAGATTGCCCACGGGGGGCTCATCCTTCGACACGGTCGAGCTGGCTGACTTTTGCCCTGAATTTTCCGTACGATTTCGGTTGCGCCAGACCTGGTACACCGAGCCGCCCAGCGGGCTGGGAACCGACCGGGTGACGCTACGCACGAATTCCTTGAGCGAGGGCACGGCGGCGGCGGAAAAATCCGGCCCGGAGACGGCAATATCGACATTGAAGTAGGCGACGGCATGGTCGAGGGCGCGATCCTGCTCTTCGACCCACTCGGTTGAGCCGATCAGACCCTGCTCTTCGGCGTCCCAACTGCAAAAAAGAATCGTGCGCCGGGGCCTCCAGCCTGCGCGCAGAAGCGCGCCAAGGCCGCGTGCCGCTTCGAGCATCGCGGCCGTGCCACTCGATGGATCGACCGCGCCGTAAACCCACGCATCGCGATGATTGCCGGCGATCACCGACTCGTCCGGTTCGTCTGCGCCGGGAATTTTGCCGATCACGTTCCAGATGATGCGGCGCTTGGACTCCTGCCGCGAGACCAGATGCACGCGCACGCCGCCCGGGCCCATGCGATAGGAAAAAGGCAGGCCGCCCTGCCAGCTTGCCGGCGTTTTGGGGCCCTGGAGCGCGCGCAGAATCGGTTCGGCGTCGTGAGCGCTGAGGGGGATCGAGACGATGTGCGGCTCATTGCCGCCGGGGCCGTCTGGATGGGCGATGCGCGCCGAATCGGGCAGATCAAGCGTCGAGGCGACGCCGGGCGTCTCCGGGTCGCCGGGATACTTGAAGAGATACTGCACGGAGCCGCCCTGCACCGCGGCTGCCGGCCGCCACGGGCCCTTTGGCCAGGTTTCTCCTCTGGTAAAACCATCGTCCCGCGGATCGGAATAAAGAATCACGCCCGCGGCGCCGCGCTGCTCGGCGAGATAGACTTTGACGCCGCGAAAGTTCTCGCCGTAGCGGCAGAGTACGATCTTGCCGCGCACGTCGATGTGACGCGCGGCCAGCTCGTTGAAGTCCTCGCGGCGGCCATAGTTCGCGTAGACCACCTCGCCCGTCACATCGCCTGACCCCGATGAACCATTGAAAGGCATGGTGACGCGGGGATCGTCCGGGGCCGGGTCACCGGCGGCATGCTCGCGCGTGGGACCGCTGAGCAGCAGATGCCCCTTCGCGTCCCTGGCTTCGACGCGCTGGACAATTGGCCAGTTGAGCAGTACGCGATCGGGAACAATCTGCGTCTCAAAGCCGTCGGCGCGGAACTGGCTCGCCACGTACTCGGCGGTCTTCCCGTCTTCGGGCGTAGCGGCCAGGTGCGGCTCGGCGGTGAGCGTCTTCAGCTCCTCGCCTGCGCGCTGCGGGTTGGGAACCGCGAGAAATTTCGTTTCGAGCCTGGTCTCGGCGGCAAAGTTCGCGTACCCGATCGCATCCGAACCGAAGTCATTCTGCGGCGGCGCGGTTTGTGCGCGCAGAAGGCCGCTGGCGAAGACGGTGGAAACAGCGGCCAGCAGCAGCGCGGCGCGCGGCGCGCGGAGGTTCATGCGGTCTTCCCTTTCTGTCGGACGGACTCCGTTCAGGCAACGGGCTGGGCGCAATGGGCGCAGCGCCGCGCGGCCTGCGGAATCTGGCTGAGGCATTCGGAGCAGGTCTTCGTCGTGGCCTCGGCGGGAGCATCGGGCTTTTTCAAGCACGCCATCATCGTGTTCATGGGCAGCACAATGGCGAAGTACACAACGCTGGCCACGATCAGAAAGGAAACCGTGGCGTTCAGAAAGTTCCCGACCTTGATGACGCCGCCGCCCACATGCAGCATGACGCCGCTGAAGTCGGGCTTGCCGATGGTGGCCGCGATCAGCGGATTCAGCACGTCGCCCACCAGCGACGTCACGATGGAGTTGAACGCCGCGCCGAGGATCACGGCCACCGCCAGATCCACCACGTTGCCGCGCAGAATGAAATCGCGAAATCCCTTCAGCATCGCTTCCTCCGGTACGGAACGATTTCGGCCGCCTCTGCGAAAAGACGCAGGATGCAGCGGCAATCTCCGCACTCAGCCATGCTACACGGCGGCGCGGGCAGTCATCGCGGTCTTACGATGAGAATTGCCTCCGTCTTCATTTGCACGAACTGACAATCGTACCTGCTCTCCAGCACGGTGATGGCAACGCGCCAGATGTGGAAAAAGCAGGGCATGATGTCCTCGACAACCACCGCACCATTTTTCTTCAGCAGGGGCAAGGCAAAGCGAATCGTATTGAGGTTCGCCAAAGGCAGATGCAGGCCATCATCAATCACCAGATCGAGCGGAGGAAGTTTTGCCGCAAGCTCTTGGAACGTTTCCGGCTTTGTCTGGTCTACATAAAACGTCTGGATTCTGTCTTCGGCGAATAAGATGCTTTTGTCTATATCCGCACCATACAAATTGGCCTTGGGCGCCCAGTCTCTGAAGGCCCTTTCGGCAGCTCCTGGACTTCCACCGGTGCCCATGTTGGAATGAACGCGCGTGTGATTGGTTCCCAGACCAATTTCAAGAATGTTGAGCGGAATATCCCGTCGCAAGAGCGAGGCGTAGGCCACATCGTAATTATGCTTGCTGGATTTATCCGAGCCGTATTTGCGAAAAAGTTCCGCAAGACTTCGGGAGTCTTCCGTTTCAGAAAACATGCTTTCCCAGTTTTTCAGGTCGATTTGAGTGAAACCGTCCAGCACGGTGATGAATTCCGACTGGTCCTGAATCGGGATTCGTTTGACCTCAATACCCAAAAGGCCAAACAGCCACTTGATCGAAGCTTTCAGCGATGCCATCATGCGTCTCGATCCTTGCCCACGCTTTCGTTTTGAATCTCCGATTGAAAGAAGTATAAGCTGGCATCATGATTGCGTGGATGAGAAATCAAATTTCCAGTCAGGGCCAACGCATTTGGATTTCGCATTGCCGCCCGGAACAGCTTGGAAAGGGCACGGCTGAAGCCGTGCCCATTCCAAACAAAATCATCCCGCAAGCTGCAATGGGTTTGCCCTGCATTTCCAGTTTGATTGTATGGATACTTCCCCATCAAGCGATCGCCACGCGGCGGATGCGCCGGTTTTCGGTTTGGACTCGACAGCCCGTGGTTTCATTCATTGGCCGAGCGAAACCGCGGACGCATGGTGTCCCTGGGCAATGCGTCAATCCATCCGGGCGGAGCGCTAATTGCCCGCGTGCGCTTCGGGGGCCAGATTCAGAGGCTCGCTCAGGGTAAACAGCAGCACCGAGCCGTCATCGAGCGCCGCCTGCGGATGGTCCGCCAGCAGATGGACGGTGATCACACTGGCGCCGACAAGCGTTCCGGCCAGAGCGCCTCCGGGACCGGCCAGGAGCGCGCCCGTCACCGCGCCCGCGCCCACGGCCCCGCCGTACTCGATGCCATCCTTCCTGAAGCGCGAACCGGCCAAGACCTTTCCTTCGTACCCGATCTTGTCTTTGGAGCCGGGTGCTTCGGAAAGCTGGGCGTAGAGCCGGAAGCGCGATCCGTCGGGCATCGTCAGCGTTTCGGGATGCAGGCGCATGGAACCTCGGCCCAGCGGGCGTCCGCTGGAAACCGCAAGGACTTTGCCCTCGATCATCGAGCCGGCGGGAATCAGCACCTGACCGTCGCGCACGACGCCCGTGGCGACGCGGGCGCGGAACGGATCGCCTGGCCGATTCTCGGTTGTAGAAAGCCGGTCCAGAAGCCGGACGCGAATCGTCGTGCCCTCGGCCAGTTCCCCGGAGGGCAGCGGGGCCGGATGCACGATGTCGCCATCGGGATTGGGCGTTGCGTCGCGCCGGTGAAGTTCCGGATCCGGGCTGCTGCCGGCGGCAACCTCTACCAGGCCTGCGTCGGTTCCGTCGACAGGGCCGCAGTTTGCCGCAGCGTCTGCGGCCGTCGCGCGGGACGTCTCCTCTTCATGGGCCGGAACGGAGCTGGTCGCCGTGTCGTTGGCCGGAGCCGAAGAGGTCTCGCCGGGAACCGTCTCGGCGGCGTACGTCGGCGGCGCGGGCTGGGGCGCAGGTGCGGCGTTCGATTGCTGCGGCGCGGGCCTGGCGGCGTGATGACTTGGCGACGGTTTCGGTTTGGCCAGGGGCGCAGCCTGAGGCTGGTCCGCCGGCGCGGGCGTCGTGATGGCGCTGTCGGAAGGCGGGTTCGACGCGCCCTCGTACGGATTCGCCGGGGCCGACTCCTGCGCTCCCAGCGCGGCAGCCGCAGCCGCCAGCCATGCACACACAAGCAGCGTCCGTTTCATGCCGATCTCCTCTCGAAGGGCCGGATTTCACCGCGGGTTGGCAGGAATCTCGCCGCGCGGCGAAAACCGTCCCCCGGCCGGGCCATGGCGAAAATCCGCCTACGATAAGCGTAAAGCGCAATCGGTCCCGCCGGGCGAACCATCCGTTTGACAGGAGCCTCGAAGGGCAAGAATCAAAAGAGTTACCGGAAGCGTCCGTTGGCGCGCTGGCGATGGACGCCGCCAGGCGGCGGGGATCGTCGCGAAAACCGTCTGCGCGGAGTCGCTGTGTGTATTTTTAGTTGTCGCTCAATGGAGCCAGCGCACGCCGGTGGCCGGCTGCGGAGGCAGAGGCAAAACGATGAAGCCCTCGCGCCAGTGGCCCTGCTCGCGCCGCGGAGGATGGCCCACGATGCGCAGCGCGCCCGGGTCGTGCTCTTCCAAAGCCAGACCCGGCAGCCCGCCGACGATGGCCTGCAACTGGTCGTGATTGGGAGGGCGATTGACGGTGAGGGGAACCACCGCGCGCAGAGCCGCAAAGGCTTCGGCCAGATCGCTGACGCGGGTGCGGCGCTTTGCGGGCAGCGGCTGCAGGCCGAGCGAGCGCCAGGCGGCGTGCGGAGAACTCTCCACGAGAACGCGCTCCTGCTGCGCGACGCCCGGATCGGGCGAAGCCGGTTGCGGCCGCGTCTCCAGCCGTCGCCAGCCGCGGCGGCAGAGCCCGTCGTAGACATCCATGCAAAACTCGGCGAAGTTGCGGCAGGTCGACGGCTTGACGCGGCCCGGCAGGCCGGTTTTGGCGGTGGTGTTCAGTTGCCGCTCGCTGACGCGCGCATGGTCGAGACCGCTTGCTTCCGACTTCCACGCCTGCGGCCCGTCGAGCATCAGCACGCGAATGCCGCGCACCGCGCAAAGATGGTTCAGGCGCCCGGCGAGATTTTCTGGATCGACGGGGCCGCAATCTCCCGCCGCATCCAGGCCGGGGGGATCGAAGGGAAGAATCTCGCAGGTGACCGCAGAAATAGAAAGACGCGAGGGCGCGTGGCTGAGAACCACCACGCCCAGATCGGACCAGCGCCGAAAGGCAAGATCGACAGAGAGCACGGCCATGACTTTTTCAACGTAGCGCAGAAACAGGCCGTGCGGGCGCAGAGAATGAGGGCGCAGGGACGATTCTGTCCTAATCTGAAACAGTCGTCGGAATGGGAACGGTTGGCTGTGCGCGGAAAGCCCATCTTGGCCGTGGTCGTTCACGGTCTCCGCTTGGTTCGGACCGAAATTTTGTCGCGTCAATCGCCGGTTTCCAGAAGCGCGCGCGCCTCATGCGCGCCCAGAGTGCGCAGTTTGCAGTCGGGTGTTTTCCCTGTCTGCGCCTCGCAATGGACCTCGACGCGCCGCACCACGCGCTCCGGGCCGGCGTCCGGCAGGGCAAAGCTCGATTTTTCCTGTTGCGCCACGATCGGGAGCAGCGTGCGCAACGGCTCCGCGCCACTGGCGAAGGCTGCCGTGGGGCTGCCGACTCCGGAAAAGTAGGTGAGGTCGAAGAAGGCCGATCCGGTGAGCTTGCCTGCGTTCGGAATCGTCTCTTCCGTGTCGTCCGTAGGCGCTGCGGAATCCCCAGCCAGCGCGGTGACCCGCTCGCGAAGCATCTCCTTCAGGTGGTCGCCCCCCTGGGCCTGCAGCGCGGCGCGATAAACGGCGACGGCATCGCCGGTGTCTCCGGCTTGTTCGAGAATTCTGCCCAGGTGGGAAGCGTAATACGCATGCGGATCGAGCTTCCAGGCGCTTTCGATATAACTTCTGGCGGTTTCGGTGTTCCCCTGCCGGTTGTAGACGGCGCCGAGCGTGTCCCAGTCGCGCGCCAGCGTAATTTCAGCGGTAAATTGCGATCGCCCCGCGGGAGAAGCCGGCTGCGTTGCGCACTCGTGCTCGGCGCTTCCGACCGCCGTGCCGGCGAGCGAGAGCGCCTCGCTCATTCCCACGTTGGCGCGTTCCAGACGGTAGGCCACGTCGTCCTTCAGGGCCGGATCGTCGCTGGCCTGCGCTTCTTTCACGAGCGCGGCGGCGGCCGTTTTCCGCTGCTCCCGGTCCGGCGAGGCCAGCATCGCAATGGCCTCCTGATGAGAGAGCGCCGTGGCATGCGCCAGATCCAGAGCCGCGTCTTCCTGGGCGACTTCATTGGCCGCTCCGGGCTGCCCCATCTCATGCACGGTGTACCCCGAGGGCATGTGAAAACGGGAAAGGTCCGGCTCGCCGGGATGAATCGAGACCAGTTCGTTGGTGCTTTCTCCGTGCGCTGGGTCGTCGCGAATCTCCAGCGCCTTCACCTGCAAGTCGTTGTCGATCCACCATTCATGGCGCGTAACGATGGGCGCGGCATTGCCCATTTTTCCGGCCGGGATGGTCTTCTGCACGCTGAAGCCGGCGCAGAGCAGGCCGGCAATTGTGCGATTTCCCAGAGAAACCGCGCCCTCATTCGGCGCGGGCGGCAACTTCCCGTTCAGCGGCAAAGGCGGCCGAGGCGGAAGATGAATGAGATTTCCCGTTTTCGACAGGCTGTTCCAGAGCAGCATAGTTCTTGCCGCGGGGTCGAACAGACTTTCGACGACGAAGTGAACCGGAGGTTTGCCGGAAGCCGCGGGAAGGTCGGTGTCGACCTCTTCGAGAACGCGGCCGCTGCTGTCGCGCGCTTCGCGGATCGAAAAGTCGTGGGTGGTGAATGTGCCGTCGGCGAGTGCGCGCCGCGTATTCAGGATGCGCTCCGCCTCGTAGGGCTTGCCTTGGACGACGGCATCCGTGCTGACGTCGGCTGGCTTCGAAACGATCTCGGCAGGTCGCGCAAGGGAAGAGCCGGAGTTGCTGTCACCGGCCCATGCTGGCCGGAGACCGATGGATAGAGAAAGAAAAATCCATGCCGCGGCTCGGAAACATCCTGCGGCTGCCATGCACCCAAACCGCGCCTGCCCTTGATTCATGCGAGCCTCCTGCGGAATTGCGTTACGAAGCGTCATGCGATGGCCGTGACGCGGCCTGCACCGTCTTTTGTGCCGCCCGTCACAGCCTGCGCCGGCCACGCGCCCATAGGCTGACTGCCGAAGAGGAGGAATGCCCATGTCTTCTGTTGCCGCTGAGAACGCCAAGACCGTCGAGAACCTGCTGGCTGCCTTTGAAGGCGAGTCGAATGCCAACGCAAAGTATACAGCCTTTGCGGCCAAGGCCGACGCCGAGGGCTGGCATGGCGCGGCCAGCCTCTTGCGCGCCGCCGCGCGGGCCGAGCAGATTCATGCCGCCAATCATGCCCGCGTCATCCAGCAGTTGGGCGGCGAGGCCAAGTGCGAGATTCATGCCGTCGCGGTGAAGGGCACGCTCGAAAATCTGAAGACGGCTCTGGCCGGCGAGCAGTACGAGATCGACACCATGTATCCCGGCTTTCTGGCCGAAGCGACGGAGCGGAAGAACAACGCCGCCATCCGCACCTTCACCGGCGCGCTGGAGGCCGAGAAGACGCACGCGCGGCTTTACGGCGAGGCGATTGCGCTCGTCGCAGCCGGAAAGAAGGACGCCTGGGTGGGCGCGGCGCGGCCGTTTTACGTCTGCCCGGTCTGCGGCTACACTTCGGAGACGCCCGAGGAGCACGATCGCTGCCCGGTCTGCAACTGCCCCTGGGACCGGTTCGAGACGATTCAGTAATCCGCATTGCGCCGAACGGGAAATCGCCCGGCGCGAAAGTGGCCGGATCGCCGCTTGTCATCGCGCAAGAGTGGGAGTGTGTCTTCGCGAGAGGAGGTCGCGAACTCAAAGACCGTGAGGAAGTCCGGATTGAAACTCGCGAAGCGGCGTATGGCGATCAATTATGCCGCAAATGTGTTGTTGTTTTCGCTCTGGTCGCCTAGTCCGGCGAGCAGCCCCGCAATGGAGATGTCCTCATCCAGGGACTCCCAGTGCAAACCTCTGCTGGTGATCCTGACCTGCTCGCGCTGCTCCGGGGCTCCGCGCAACAGACGAGGAAACCAGGCGAGCGGAATCCCGATGGTTCGCCCGTCGCTCAGATCGATCCACATGCTGTTTGGATCGAACCGCACCGCCTTTGCGCTAACCAAAGAACTCATCCCATGCCCTCTCAATCCGGTTTCGGTTTGCCTCGACAATCTCCGTAAGCTCGCGAAGAGCGCGTGCGCTGTAGCCATCATTGTCATCGTACAGCCGATTACGCTCCATTGCGCCTTTCGACTGGGTGGGAGAGCGAGAGGTCAATCGGATGCCGCATCCATTCTCTGGTTCCCGGCCAGCGGCAGGACTCCGAAGCGATCTTTGCCGCCTCGGCCAGAGCCTCCGCAAAGCCGCGCCCCATGGAGGCAAAGTAACAATAAGCGCCGTGGAGAAGATCGCCCGCGCCCATGGTGTCGACCGCGTCGACGCGCGGAACGGGCACGGTCGCCGTGGTGACTCCGCTCATGATGCGGATGGGCTCGCCGCCGCGGGTGATGGCGACGTTGCGGACACCCGCGTTCTTCAGGAAGCGAAAGACGTCGTCGGCCGAAGCGCATCCCGGCGGCAAAAAATCGGCCGAGCAGATGGCCGCGTCGACGCTCTTCAGCAGTTCTTCGGTTCCGCTCTTCCAACTGCCGCCATCGAGAACGACCGGCGTTGCGCAGGCGCGCGCCACGGCGGCCCACGCCTGGCAGGCGCTCATGAAGTGGCCATCGACCAGCAGCAGCCGCGCCTGCGCGCAGAGGCTGCGATCAGCCTCGGCCGGAGCCGCCGGAATGCGCACGGCGTTGGCCGAAACGATGTTGCGGTTGCCGGCCGGATCGACCGCAATCGACGAGACCGCCGGAAGGCCGTCGAACTCCGGATTCAGATCGACGAGGCGAATGGAAAATTGCGCCAGTTCGGCGCGGAGGACTCCAGCGAGCGCATGGCGGCCGGCGACGGTCGCAAGCGTCGCCGCGCCGCCCAGGTGCGCGCAGGCGATGGCCGCATTCGTGGCCGGCCCGCCCACGTAAATCCTTTGATCGAGCGCGGCGACTTTTGTATTGGCCGCGGGAAACTCCGCGACGCGATAGACGATGTCGAGGGTTGAGAGGCCGGCGAAGAGGACGTGCGTCATCATGAAGGTTGGGCGTAACGACCGCCTGCCGTCATTCTACTGTTCGACGCGGAGAGCTACTCCAAATGCGAGGCGACCACGGCCAATGCGGCGATGGCCGCGGTTTCAGCGCGCAGGATGCGCGGTCCGAGCGAGACGGAGCGCCATCCGTTGGCGTCGAAGAGCGCTTCTTCATTCGGCGCCCATCCGCCTTCGGGGCCGATGGCGATCTCGATCGCCGGCATCTCCGCACCGCTGGCCGCCAGCGCTTCAAGAATGGCGGCGCGCAGCGTGGTGGTGCGCTCCTGCTCGGCCAGCACGATGCGCGTGACGGCGGATTCAGCACGAACGCGGTTGGCGAGCGGAGTTGGATCGTCGATCGCGGGCACGTCCGCGCGGCGCGCCTGCTGCGCGGCCTCGTGCGCGATGCGCCGCCAGCGTTCCACGCGCTTGGCGGCGGCCTGCGCCAGATGCTTTTCGGTTCGCCGCGCGACGACGGGCGCAATCGCGCGCACGCCGAGTTCGGTGGCCTTCTCGATGGCCCACTCCATGTGATCGAACTTGTAGATCGAGAGCACCAAAGTAACGGGCAGCGCGGGATCGGCCTCCAGTTCGGCGAGAAGGTTGAAGCGCACTTCGCGCGTGTCTCCGTCGAGCGCAACAGCAGCCACCTGCGCGTGAAAGACGCGCCCGCCGGCCACCACGTCGGCTTCCATGCCGGGCTCGGCGCGCAGCACGCGCGCCAGGTGCTCGGCCTGCGCGCCTTCGATGGTTGCGGTGGCTTCATCCCAACGTTCGGCGATCCAGCGGCGGCGGGTCATCGTCTCCTCGCGGTGTGCTCCTTAGGAAGTGTACGGCCTGCGCCGGCCTTGCGCAGCGATGCCTGCGCGCAGAAACGCCGGGGGGAACGCTTTGCAGCGTTCCCCCCGGCGTTGCCTTTCGTGGTGTTCGATCCGCTACTTTTTCTTCGCGGTCTTCTTGGCGGCCGTCTTCTTCGCGGGCGCCTTCTTCGCAACTGCCTTCTTGGCGGGTGCCTTCTTGGTTGCCATTTGCCTATTCTCCCTTTTCGATGGGTTGCATCGATGCTGCAATCCGTAAACTGCAGTTGAAGAATGTATAGATTCAAGCGTCATCGATGTCAAGAAAAAAACGACGGAAACGCAAAAAAAATCTTCACCGCAGTTGCCGCGGGAATTTCGCGCGGTGGAAATCGAAGACGAATTGCGGTGCGCGACAGAGTTTCGCGTTGCCGTTCGTCGCGCTTGCGCGCGCGGCGAGCACTGTTTTCGCAACCTGCTTCGACAGTGCGGCTGCGCCGATCTTCGCTGCACAGCGACGTTGCGCATCGATTGGCGCGTCGATCGATCGGCAAAGCGCACGGCGGCGCGCCTTCAGCAGGCGATTGTGTTCAAGGCGAGGCCGGCGAGGCTGGTTTCCTTGTAGCGCGATTGCATATCGAGACCGGTCAGGTACATGGTGCGGACGATCTGGTCGAGCGAGACCTTGTGCGCCGACGGCTCGTTCATCGCCAGGCGCGCGGCCTGCACGGCCTTGGCCGCGGCCATGGCGTTGCGTTCGATGCAGGGAATCTGCACCAGTCCGCCGATGGGATCGCAGGTCATGCCGAGGTTATGCTCCATGGCGACCTCGGCCGCGTGCTCGATCTGTCCGTCGTTGCCGCCCAAAGCCGAGACCAAACCGGCCGCCGCCATTGAACAGGCAACGCCCACCTCGCCCTGGCAGCCCACCTCGGCGCCGCTGATCGACGCATTTTCCTTGTAGAGAATGCCGATGGCCGCCGAAGCGAGAAAGAAGCGCGCAATTCCCTCGTCGCTGGCGTCCGCGACAAAGTTCCGGTAGTAGAGCGCAACGGCGGGAATCACGCCGGCGGCGCCGTTGGTCGGCGCGGTCACCACGCGCTGGCCGGCGGCATTCTCTTCGTTCACAGCCATCGCGTAAACGGTGATCCAGTCGAGAGGCGCCAGCGGATCGCGGCGCTCACCGCCTGCGTCGCGCGCGCGCAGACGCTCGGCCAGCCGATGCGCGCGCCGGCGCACCGCAAGGCCGCCGGGCAGAATGCCATCGGTCGCTATGCCGCGCTCGACCGAAGACTGCATCGTGCGCCAGATCGCCGCGATGCCCGAACGCACGCGCGCCTCGCACGCAGCCTCGCTGGCCTCGGGATGCAGCGCCTGCTCGCGCGCACACTCATTGGCCAGCATGAGGCGATCGACGGTGAGCCCATGCGCTTCGGCGGTTTCAAGAAGTTCGACGGCGCTGCGAAAGGGATAGGGCAACCGCGCCTGCGGCGCGATCGACGGCCGGCCGGTCTCTCCGTCTTCGACGATAAAGCCGCCGCCGATGGAAAAATAGATGCGCTCGGCCAGCAGCGCCCCCTCGGCGTCGAAGGCCGCAAGGCGAAGACCGTTCGGATGCTGCGACTGCGCGCCGGGAGGGTGCATCTGGTCGCGATGAAAGACCAGATCGCGCGGCTCGTCGAAGCCGATCGGCTGTTTGCCCGCGAGCGCGAGACTGTGCGCGGCGCGGATCGCAGCCACCGTAGTCTCGATAGCCGCCGGCTCGATCGACGCCGGCTCGTTGCCGGCCAGTCCCAGCAGGATGGCGCGATCGGTCGCATGGCCCAGCCCGGTGAGCGCCAGCGATCCGTAGAGATCGGCCGCGACACGCGCCGTGCGCGCCAGCAGCCCTTCCTCGTCGAGACTGCGCGCAAAGCGGCAAGCCGCGCGCATCGGCCCCATGGTGTGCGAACTGGAGGGGCCGACGCCGATTTTATAGAGATCGAAAAGGCTCGTCACAGATGGGATTGTAGCGAAAATCCATGAAACCCGGACAGACAATCGCCGATTGTCACAGCCCGCTTCAACGGGTGAAAAAACCTCTTGCCCGCGTCCGAAGCGAGGAAACTTTCGGGCGATTGCTCGCCGCAAATTCTTTTCATCAACCTGTAAAGCCCCGCGTGTCGAATGAAACGCAGCGGCGTTTCTTCCAACCGCGCCGCGCCCGGAGCAATGGGGCTACGGCCCTCGATTTCATGCCTTCGCCAAGCCGCCCCTCACCGGAAGACACCGCCGACGCCAACGCGCCCCCTCGCGTGGCCTACTTTCCCGACTCGTTTCACGAGGTCAACGGAGTAGCGCACACCAGCCGTCACTTCGAGGCCTTTGCGCGGCGGCGCGATCTTCCGTTTCTCTCTGTTCGCGCCGGCAGCCGCTCGCGGGCGCTCGTCGAAGAGGGCAACCAGTGGAGCCTCGAACTGTCGCGCAGCCGCTTCTCCATCCCGCTCGAAAAGGACCTGCGCTTCGATCCGGCCTTTGCGCGGCACCGTGCGCGTGTCGCCGATGCGCTCCGGCGCTTTCGGCCGGATTGGATTCACATCACCGGCCCCAGCGAACTGGGATTGATGGGCGCATACTTTGCCCATCGCATGAAGTTGCCGCTGGCGGCAAGCTGGCACACGAACGTGCATGAGTACGCTGCCCGCCGCGCGGAATGGCTGCTGCGGCCGTTGCCGAAGCCGCTGGCCGCCGCCGCCCGCCGCGGAATCGAGAGCCTGTCGCTGGCCGCCGCCGCCCGCTTCTATCGGCAGGCGAAGGTGCTCTTCGCGCCGAATCCCGATCTGTGTTCGCTGCTGGCGCACACGGCCGGCCGGCCCTGCTTCCTCATGCCGCGCGGCGTCGACGCCGAACTCTTCCATCCTGCCCGGCGCACGCGCCCAGCCGGCGATGCGGAGCGCATCCTCGGCTTTGTCGGCCGCCTCTCGATCGAAAAAAACATCAGGCTGCTGGTGGAGATTCAGAAGTCGCTCGATCCGGAGAAGGAAAAGTTTCTCATCGTGGGCCACGGCGGCGACGAGGCCTGGTTGCGCACGCGATTGCATCGCGCGGAGTTCACCGGAGTCTTGCGCGGCGAAGCGCTGGCCTGCGCTTACGCCAAGATGGACCTCTTCGTTTTTCCATCGCACACGGACACGTTCGGCAACGTGGTGCTGGAGGCGCTGGCCAGCGGGGTTCCGGCCGTGGTGACGCCCGACGGCGGCCCCGCCTCGATTGTGCGCGACGGCCAGACCGGCAGCATCGCGCGCGACGAGGAGTTTCCGTCGGCGATTCGCGCCATTCTCGACGATCCCGCCCGCCACGCCGCCATGCGCGAGGCCGCGCGCGCCTACGCCCTCACCGCCAGTTGGGATGCGGTCTTCGAGGGCGTCTATAGCGGCTACCGCTCATGTTTTTCCGCGCACGGCGAAAGGCAGTCGTCTGAACGGTAAAACCTTTGGCGGTTGATGCCGAAGCTGACACGCTTGGAGCGAAATGCTCAAAAAGGATTGTCGAGTTCATCCGCAACCGAACAAAGATCGCCGGGCGGCGTAACGCCATCGTCACCATCGCCACCACCCCGCAGGAAAGATCCAGCCGGGGTGGGTGTGCAGAAGCCGCCAAAGGCAGACGATGCCCGCAAGAATCATGAGCCCGAAGATCTGATTGCGCCGGAAGGCGCGCACCTGCCGCTGGCGTGCTGCGGCCTCTGCGGCCAGCTGGGAATACGGCTTGATGCGGACGGCGGCCATGTTTTCTGCGTTTCGGAGCAAGGAGCATGCAAGAAACAGTATAGGCGGTTCTGTGCCCTGCAGGCTTGGCCGTGCAGGCTCGCCGACGCGCGTTTCGAGCGTGAATGGCTTCCGGCCTGTGGCTCAGCGATAGCGCCGGGTATTTTTGATCACCATGGAAAAAACGCCGGACTCGTCGCGGGCGACGACGAGCGAAAGGTGACGATTGATGGCGACTTCGGCCTGGAGCAACTGCTCGCTGGCGGTGTCCACGTCGGTGGCGAAGGTGAGCGTGACGATGCGGCCGATCTGCTCCTGCACGGTGATGCGCGAGGTGGAGTAGCCGAAGGCGCCGAGATAGTTGGGATCGACCTTGACCGAGCCGGCGCCGAAGAGCTTCTGGATGCGGCTGCTGACGGTGGCGTTGAGCGCGCCGCCGAGAATCGCGTCGGTGGGATTGGCGAGGGTCTGCTCTTGTTGCTGCTGCGTGTAAAGACGCTGCTGGCTGGCCGTGTGGCCAAGGGCCAGCAGCGAGACGACGTCGGCTTCGGGCAGCGGCGGATCGCTGCGATAGCTGATGGAGAGCTTCTGCGGCGATCCGTGCAGGCCCAGGGCGATGTCGTAGTCCTCGACGCGGGCGGTGGCGCTGAGATCGACGACGGGCTCGATACGCACCGGATTGGTGAAGGTAACGTCGCCGCGTTCGAGATCGTAGCGGGTTCCGGCGATCAGGGCGCTGCCTTCGACAATCGAAACGCGGCCCAGCAGCGAAGGCGCGGCCAGTGTGCCGCGCAGATGCAGATCGACGTTGCCGGCCAGCTTGGCAAAGGCATTCTGAAAATTCAACTGCGGTGAAGAGGCGATGCGTACGTCGAGGCGCAGATGGTTGGACGGTGCGTCGGGAGGGGCGACGGCTTGTGTGGCCGCACTCGCCTGATTGACCAGCGAGGCAAGGTCAAGATCGGGGCTGACCGAAAAGCGCGTGATGAGAACGTCGCCGCTCAGAAGCAGGTTATTTTGCGGACCGCGCAGATGGAGGGTCGCGTCGGCCAGAGAGCTGACGCCGTCTGGGTAACGAATGTGCACATCTTTGCCCGTAACCGAAAGGTCGGCAAAAATTCCCTGCCGATAGGAGAGAAATCCGCCCACGCTCAGCAGGCCGCCGCCGCTCATCGCCGTGAGCGATTGCACCTCCAGCCGGTTCTGATTGAAGACGAGCGTGCCGTGCAGTTGGCTCAGTCCGTTGGGGAGATCGCCGAGCGAGAGCGCGCCGTTCGCACATTCGATGCGTCCTTGCAGAGTCGGGCGATCGAGCGGTCCATGCGCTTCCACCTGAAAAACCGTGGTTCCGCTGGCGGTCAGATCGGGATCGAGGGTTTCGGCCAGCTTGAGGTTGATGGCTCCTTGGGCGGCAAGATCGAGCCGCCGTTCGCCTTCGATCGACAGTGCGCCCTCCATGCGCAGATCGGTGTTTTCGCCGGTGACGTGCAGCGGGTCGAGATGAATGCGGCCATGGGCGAGCGTTGCATGCAGCCCGCCTTCGCCCCGGAGCGCTACGCCGGAGAGGGTCAACGCAAGATCGCGAAGCTGAGCCTCACCGCGTAACTGGCTGGGATGCGCAAGTGGGCCGTCGATGGCGATCGTCCCGTCGAGCGCGGATTGACCGTTGAAGGCGTCCACATGCGCCATGCGCAGCACCGCGCCGAGATCGAAACGCGAAAAGGCAAGCTGCGCGCGAGTGGGATCGTCGCCGCGGAGAAGGGTTTCGCCACGCAGCGCGAGCACGGCCCTTTGCCGCTGTGTTGAAGCACTGTATTGAAGCGTGGGGCCGGCGGCGTGCGCGGTAAGGTGCAGCGTGCCGAAAGGCTCGCCACGAAAGGTCGGCTCCGTAATGGCGCCCTGGCCGTCGAGATGAGGATTGCTCAATGTACCCGATCCGGTCAGCGTAAAGGCAAGTTTCCCTGCGGCTTCGAGCCCGCGCATGCAAGCGAAGCCCATTTGCGCAAGCTCGATTTTTTCTGCGTGCGCCGCGATCTGGAATTGACGGGTTTTGAAGTCGTAACTTCCCGACGCAGCGAGCTCGCCGCCGGCCACCTTCAGTGCAGCCGGCGAGAGCTTGAGCCGTTGGCCGTCGAACGCGCCCCGAAGATGCAGGCCGGAGACCGGTTCGCCGTTGAGAACGCCGTGCGCCATGGCGAGGGATCCAGAGACAAATGGCGCTTGCAGAGAGCCGTCGGCGTTGATCTGCGCGTTGAAGAGGCCGGAGAGCTGAAGCGGCTCGCCGACGCGCGCCGCGAGGAATGGTTCGACCTCCGCCGCGTCGAGATTGGTTCCATCAAAGCGCGCATGGAGCAGGGAATTTGCGCCGAACTCCGGCGAGCGGTTCGGAGCGGCGTCGAGTGCGCCCTCGATCGTGATGCGCGTGCCGCCGTGTAGAAGCTGCGCATGTCGAATTGTGATGCGGGCGGGCGAGTAGATGCCCTCGGCCGAGACGGAATCGAAGCGCAACTGCCGCAGCGGAGCGGAAGTTGCGGCGGTGGATGGCAGCGCCACCGAAAGCTGCGTGGCGGCAAGGATGCCTGCAATCTGTGGCCGGGCCAGCGAACCGGTCCATGCACCGTGAAAATCGGCCCGCCCCGCCAAGGCGACGGGCAGGGCCGCGATTCCGATTTTGCCGTTGCGCTGGAAACCAAGGCTGCGCAGGGCAGGATCGAATTCGGCCAGATTGCGCGAGTGAACATCGAGGGTAAGCGCCGAAGGGCCGTCCACGGGATAGGCGCCCAGCGCGCCATGGGCTTCCAGGTCGCTCGCCGGGGTGTGCAGTTCGAGCCTGCGCAGTTGCACGGCGCCATTGCGATGCGCGTAGCTGGCCTCGATCGCGCCGCTGGCGGGCACTTCGCCGGCGGGGGTCTGCCGCGAAGGGCTCAACGCAAGCTGCGCATCGACGACGACGGTGCGGCCATCGCCGTGCGACCAGGCGGCGGCGGCCGATCCGTTCAGGCGCGTATCCAGCCCCAGCCTCCGGTAAGCGCGTGGGCTGACCATGTCGAGCAGCGAGTCGAGAGCGACGTTCTTGAAGTCGGCAGTGACCTTGCCGTTGACGGGAATCATCCAGTCCGGCGCACGCACAAGAGCGTTGCGGTCGGTGGAAGGCGTTTGTGCCGGGCTTTTTTGCGGATGCGCGGAGGGATCGAGCGGCAGCCAGGGCGAAATCGCGAGCGATCCGTCGATCTGGCCGCCCTGACGCAGACGGGCGGAGATCTGCGGAATCAGCAACTGCTTTTGATCGGCATGGACATGCGTCGCAAGCGCAATGTCTCTTGCATGGATTCCCTCGCCGATATACGAACAGTCGTCGATGTGAACGCCGCCGTCGATCGTGAACGCGCTTCCTTCGCCGGAGGCGGTCAGGTCGAGATGCGCCAGACCCGCGGGCGCATCGGCATAGCCTGTCGCCGGCTCGATCAGCCGCAGATCGAGATCGCCCAGCAGGCGCGCATGCCAGCGTGGATGCGCGAAATCCTCGATACCTCCCGTGACGTTGAGTGCGTGGGTCGCGCTGCCGCGTCTTGCGGCGGCAAGGCGCAGCGAACGCAAAACGACCCGCGAGCGCTCCAGGTCGAGCGTTGCCTGCATCGCGCCATGCACGGCGAGGCTTTTGCGCGGAACGGAGCGAGCCAGGTCAAGATCGGTGACGCCGACTTCGATGCGATACGAGGCCGGCATGCGCCACGGTCCGGCAACGTGGCGCATGGCGAGCGAGAGGTCGTCGGCGGCAAAGTCGAACGGAAGATAACGATCCTGATAATCGAACTCGGCGGCGCGAACGTCGTAGTGAATTCGTCCCTCTTCGATCGCGATGCGGCTGGCGTGCAAAGCAAACAGCGTATCGATGGACGGCCTGGACGAGGTTTTTCGTTGCTTCGGCGCCGGCAGGTTTGTCGTCCCGTTGGGATAGACGATCAGGTGCAGGCAGGGCCGGCCGATCTCCAGGCTGCGCAGGCGCACGGTGGGACTGAAGAGATTGCGCAGGCTCAACACCACGCGCAGGGTTTCGATCGTGGCCAGCGGCGCTTCGCCGGGATCTTCCAGACCGTGAATCGTTACGCCGCCGGCTTCGGCTTCCAGATGGAGCAGATGCCAACGAAAGGATGCGATCTCAACCCGGCCTCCAGTCAGATCTTCTATCGACGCGGCCAGCCGCTTGCGGACCAGGTTTTCAAAACGCGCGGAACTGGCGGCGAAGTAAAGGCCCGTGACCGCAAGCGCCAGCAAAACCACGGCGCCTGCAACGGCCAGCGGAAGATGACGCAGGAAGAAGCGGCGCAGACGGCGGCGCGCGCCACGCCGTGGAAGCGGCGGCAGGGCCGACCCGTTGTTCGCAGGATTTTCCCGATCGCTCAACGGACGCCTCCTTGCATACGATCCGGCCCGGCCGCGGCTTGCGGCGCGGGCACAGGTCCGGTGGCGAGCGAGGGATCGAGAATCTCGACATTGCCCTGCTGGCGGAGATTGGCCAGCCAATTGTCAAAAAGATCATTGACCTGCTGCTCCAGCAGAATTTCGCGAATTCGCGCGGCCACTTCGTCGAGCGGCGGAACCGTTTCTCCAGGCGCGTACTGCGGCAGCATGGTTTTGCGGTAGTACTGCTCGACCTGCTGCGGTTCGATCTGAATGCCCTGACGAAAACGCTGTTCGATGAAGCGCAGAATCTCCATCCGGGAGCGAAGATAGGCTTCGACGCGCTGCTCGGTTAGTCCCTGAGCGGCCAAAAATGCGCTCCAGCCTGCTGCGTTGGAGCAGTGCGCGCGTACGCAGGCCGGCAAATCCGTGCGCAGTTCGTGGAGCCGGCTTTCCACCTCTTTCTGTGCGGGTTCAATGGACGACATGTCCTCCTGACGCATCTGTTCTTCAACGAGCGTACGGCTGACGAGTTTCGCGAGCGCCTGCGTGGGCGTGAGCGCTTGGGATGAATTGTTGCTCGGTTCGAGAATCGAGAGACGCATCTCGTCGTCGAGATCGCTGGCCAGAAGAACGCGCCTGTTGACGACGGCGACCACGCGGTCAAGCACGATGGACGAGCTGGCGGGTTGTTGTGCGAAGACCGCCGCAGCGCAGAGCGCGACCATCGCCAGGGCGACGAACAGCCGCGTGCGCACGCCGTGCGATTTTTTCCATCGGGTTGTGACGCGCGTCGTCATCAAAATGCCTGTCCCAGGCTGAAAAAGAAGTTGATGTGCGGCGCCTGATCCAAAAATGGAGCAGAATACGGGCCATATGGAGTCGCGCTCGCTTTGGGAATCGCATAGTTGATATTGACCGGGAAGATGGGCGGATTCAAGTTGTAGCTGAAGTCGAAGCGAATGGGGCCGACCGGCGTGTGATAGCGCAGGCCAGCGCCGAGCGAGTGTGAGAAATCATTGTAGCTGCATGGACCTTGCTGACCGGTCGAAGTGACAGGCCCCGTGGGATTGTAGCCGCCGGCCGGGTATGCCACGCCCGGATCGGTAATGACCGCGCTTCGACATGCCGCGCTATCCGGCTGGCGCACGCGCAGCAGGCTGGCCCATGCGTCGCCGGCGTTAGTGAAGACGTTGCCCATGTCGTGAAAGAGAACGAAGCTCACTGTGTTGCCAAACCAGGGCAGCGTGGGTGGCGGCAGGCGCAGTTCGGTGCTGTTGATCAGAGCGCCCGCGCCGCCGATCTGATAGCCGGTTTCCGGGTCGCGCGGGCCTGCCGCATTTTGCGCAAAACCGCGCAGCGAAACGGGGCCGCCGGCGAAGAGCCGCTCGGGGAGCGGAATCAGCTCGCTGGATCCGTTGCCGAAGGCGCGAATCTGGCCATAGCGCGTGTTCCGCGCCACGACAAAGCGTTTTTTGTCGAAACTGTAGTAGCTGGAGTTCGATGTGTCAATGCGGTTAAACTCGGCCTGCGCGCCGAAGAGCCGGTCGGAGAGAAACTCCTGAAAGCTGGTGTATGTTCCGCGATGCGCGTCCAGCGGCACGTCGCGCGTATCGCGAATCCAGGTGAAGGCCGGTCCGCCGACGCGCGTTGCCGTCGAGAGCAAGGAGATCTCGCCGGGATAGACCTGCAAGCTGGGCGCGGCCACCTTCACTCTGCGGAAATCAATCTCGTAAATGAAGGTGTTGGCGCGGGAGATCCACGAGCCGGGACGGTTGAAGTTTTCGGTCAGGCGGAACGAGCCTTCCAAACGCGACGCGACGTATGTCGAAACATCCTGGCTGTTGGCGTAACCGCCCGAAAAGGTAAGGCCGAAGTCGGGACTTCCCTGAAGGTGCGGAATCTGGTACTGAACGCCGATGCTCTGTTCGAGCAGACCGTAGGTGCCGCGCAGCGAAGCCGACTGTTCGCGGCCGAAGAGATTGTTGCGCGTGATGTCGGCCAGTACGCGCGGGCTGACGCCGGTTTTACCGTTGGGATTGCAGGGGACGCCAGCCGCGGAGGCGCCGGCGCAGTTGTTCTGCGGCTGGCCGGTCTGCGCCTCGAAGCCGAAGCCGTAGGTCAGCGTCCAGCGGCGCGCTTCGCTGGCCTGAAGCAGAACGGTCTTCTGCGCCGCGCCGCCGTTGGGATCGACGACCGCCGTGTTGACCTCGTTGAACAGCCCGAATGCGTAAAGGTTGCTCTGCGTCGCCGTAAGCGCGTTCTGATTGAGCGGGTCGCCGGCATGAACCGCGATGGCCCGCGCCACGGTTTGCGGGCGTACCTCTTCGAGGCCTGTCAGCAGCACATTGCGTACGAAGGTTTGCGGTCCCTCGTCGATATGAAAGACGACATCGACCTTGCCGCGCCCAGCCGATTCCGGTTGTTGAACGGCTTGAACGGCCACCTGTTCAAAGCCCTGGCGCAAATATTGCGAAACGATGGCGTCGTGGTCGCCGGCGAGGCTGCGCGGCGAAAGCATCTGGCCGGGTTCGGTATTCAGCAGGGGAAGCAGCGCCGTGGCGGGCAGGTGCGCATTGCCCTCGATACGCACGGCGCCGACGCGGGTGGGCGATCCTTCGTCGATGCGATAGAGAACGCGCAGCGAAGCCGCATGACGCCGGCCGATCGTGCTCTGCGCCGTTTCGCGATGCGCCTGTCCGGCTGCGGTTCCGGTCTCGGCCGTCACTTGGACCTGCGCAAAGCCGTTATTGCGATAGACGTTTTCGATCGCATGGATGTCGGCGGTGACCAGCGCCTGGCTGTACACACCGTGCGGATCGAGCAGATCGGCCACGTGAACATTGAGCAGAACTTTGAGCGTGGCCGTCGAAAAATAGCGATTTCCCACGATGGAAACCTGCTCAACGCGACGCCGTTGGCCCAGTTCCACGTTGTAGACGATGGTCACTTCCTGGCCGCCGGTCGCGCGTAGCGTGTGCGCGATGCTTGCGTCGAAGTAGCCCAACCGCTGATAGTAGTCGCGCAGGCGGCGATTGCCCTCATTGAGCAGATCCTCGTCCACGCTACCCTCGCGATAGATGGGAACAAGGGCGCGAATACGCTCGGGATCGAGGCTGGCGCCGCGCACTTCGACATGCACCACCGGACCGCGATGGGCGGTGAACCGGTAGTTGACGGCCCTTGCGGCGCGGTCGTAGGCGGACGATTCGAGTTTGACCTCGGCTTCGAGCCGGTCCTCTTTCTGGTAGAAGCGCAGTACCCCGTCCAGAGCGCGATTGACGGTGTCGCGGCTGACGTGACCGATTTTCCAGAGACGGGCGTGAAGACGGAATTCGTCCACGGTCATTCCCGAATCGCCTTCCACGAGGACCTGGCCGACGTGCGCGCGCGGCCCGGAGACAACGCGAAATGCGACGTCGGCAAGCTGCTGGCGCGGGTGCGGCGTAACGGCAGGAGCAATCGTCGATTCGTAGTAGCCGCTTTGCTCGATTGTCGCGCGCATCTGCGCGATGGCCCTGCGCATTTTTTCCGCGGTCAGCCGGGTTCCGGCGTCGAGTTGGCTGGCGCGCTGCAACTGCATGTTCATGGCTGCGCCGGTAGCGCCGCTCACGCTCACGATTCCGATGAAGGTGCGCGGCTGGCCGGCAAAGGTCAGCGCCACGCCGCCGTCGATCGGTGCGCCTTGTACCTCCAGCGTGTCATAGAGGCCCGTGGCGTACAGTTGGCGCAGACTCTGCTGTAGATCCTCTTCGCGGAGCGGTTTTTCTTCGGCCACAGGCAGATGACTGGCCAGCGGCTGCAGGCGATCGGCGGAAACACCCTCGAAGGCGATGCTGCGCACCGGCAGACCCTCCCAGCGAAAGATGCCGACGAGGGGCAAGGCCGTTCCGGCGGTTGCGCCCTGCCGAACGGCGGAGGTCGACGCCGTGGGCAACGAGGACAGATCCGGGCGCGGCTGCTGGCAGACGCCGGATTGCGCACCGCCGACCGCCCATACAGCGGATGCAAGCAAAACTCCGGCCCACGCCGCTCGACGCGCAAGACGACGCCAACGGGGAAGGTGTCGATGCACGACCATTGGACGCGACAGACGAGAAGAAGGCTTCGATCGGGGCCTGCATCGGAAAGCCGGTTCGGCGCTGCTTCGTGCTCCCGGCTTTGTCCTCAAGTCCATATCTCAAAAAGTATGCGAGTCTTGAACGCTCAGAGGAATCCTGTCGCGCCTGAGTTGCCTGTTTCGGCTCGTTCGCCGCCGCCGAGCCCTGCCGCGGCCGTTCAGGTCCCCTTCAATCGCGTGAATCCTTCCTTTTTCCATACTAACGAGGAAAGAGTTTGGAGCGAAACCAGAGGGCCGCCAGCGTTTCTCCTTGCGCGCGAGAAGAAACCTTACGGCGCGGCCTCGGTCAAAGCCTCGGTTTGCTTGCTCATTTTCGCGGTGCGCTCGATCTTGTCCCAGTTGAAGGGCTTGCCGTCGATGGCGCGCTTGAGCGTTTTGGCAAGCACAATCGAAAAGACCTGCCGGTACGCAAAGCGCTGCAACCAGATGTGGAAGAGCAGCCATCCATCGCCCTTGTTGGCCGGGTGACGGCGCTCCAGGCTGAAGGCCAGCGACGAAGTGACAAAGTCGATGACCAGGAAGCCGAGGAAGTACACGATGAGCTTTTCCAGGCTGGCCGTCGAGGCCGCCTCCGGGTGATAGTGGCGATTGATGAAATAGTTGCCCACACCGGCCAGGAACATGATGTCGATGAAGGGCGAAACCAGCGGCAGGAACATCTGGAAGATGAGAATGTTCGGCAGGGCGAACAGGCCCATCGCCAGGCTGCGGAAGAAGGCGGCGCGATGCTTCCAGACCGCCTGCAAGGTGCCGAAAGACCAGCGGAAACGCTGGCGCATGAGGCCGAGCATGTCGATCGGCGCTTCGGTGAAAGCCAGCGCGCGGTCCTCGTAATCGACCCTCCAGCCCTTTTCGAGCAGGCCCATGGTCAGGTCGGCGTCTTCGGCGACCGTATTGAGCGGATAGCCGCCGAGGGCTTTGACCGGAGCCGTGCGCCAGGCGCCGATGGCGCCGGGGACCACCGTAATAACGTGGAAAAGATCGAGGGCGCGGCGCTCGAAGTTCTGGCTGGTGATGTATTCGAGCGCCTGCCAGCGGGTCCAGAGGTTGACGCGGTTGCCCACCTTGGCGTTGCCGGCGATGGCGCCGATCGAGGGGTTCTGAAAGTGCGGAATCAGCCGCGAGATGGCGTCGGCGGCGATGACCGTGTCGGCGTCGATGCCGATGTAAATCTCCTCGTCGATGCGCGCGAGCGCGTAGTTGAGCGCCGCGGCCTTGCCGCCGTTGGGCTTGGTGAGCACTTGCAGGCGGCCCGAGGCGATCTCCTGGGCGTAGGCTGCGGCGGCCACCTCGGCGGTGCGGTCCGTCGATCCGTCGTCGATGACGATGGCGCGCAGGTTTTTGTAATCGGAGTTGAGCACCGAGCGGATGGTGCGCACGATGACTGTTTCTTCGTTATAGGCCGGGATGAGCACGGCGACGTGCGGCGCGAACTCCGGCGAGCTGCGGTAGCGCGGCCGGCGCAGCCGATCGAGGATGGCGAAGACGCCGACGAGAATCAGACGCGCGCTCATCAAAATGTCGCCCACGAAGAAGACGAGAACGATAAAATTGGCGACCAGCTCGGCGATGGAAAAAGCGATCGAGTCGGGAAGGGTGCGCACGCGCTGCCAGAAGCCGAGCGGAGGCATGACCTGCGCGGTGGTTTTGCCCATCAGTGCGGAGACGGGAACGATGGTGTAGCCGTGGGCGCGCAGGGCGTCGATGAGCGGACCAAGCGACGCGACGGTCTCCGAGCGGTCACCTCCGCCGTCGTGCATGAGAATGACGGAACCGCGAAACTGCGGCTTGGTCTTCATCGTTTCCAGTTGATTGAAGACCGACTGGATAATTTCCGGGGTGGTTTTGCGCGGGTTTTCGTCCCAGTCGTTGGTGTCGATCTTGCTGCCGATGATGATGAGGCCGTCCTGCTGGATGCGCCAGGCGGGCGCGGCTTCGTCGTCCGTGTCCGGCTCTTCGTCGATGTCGTAGGGCGGACGGAAATAAAGCGGCTGCACGCCGAGCTTGCTCTCGAAGAGGCGCTCGGTCAGATTGACCTCCAGATCGAGCTGACGCCGGGAGATTTCGCTGATGTCCGGATGGGTCCAGGTGTGATTGCCGATCTCATTGCCTTCGCGGACGATGCGCTGCAGCAGCCCGATGTGTTCCGCAGCTTCCGAACCGATGGCCATGAAAGCCGCGTGAACGTGCTTGGCTTTGAGAATATCAAGAATCTTCGGCGTCCACTGGGGGTCCGGGCTGTCATCGAAGGTGAGCGCGACTTCGTTGGGATGGTAGCCGTACTGCTGGATGGTGTAGCTGTGCGGATACACATCCATGTGCTCGTCGACGATGAGCTTTTTGCGCGGGTCGGGCTCGTCGGTGTCCACCTCGACGGAGCGCTGGCCGGACTGCGGAAGGCCCGTAATGCGAATGATGTCGCCTTCGCCCTCCGTATCCACGTCGTGGCCGGGTTGCACCGTGCCGAGCGCCGAGAGCGCCTCCGGGCTGCTGGGCTTATCCCAGATCTTCCACACCGAGCTGTCTTCCTCGCCCAGCCGCCAGATTGCGAAGGTTTGCAGACCGAGCTGCTGCGCGGCGCGCATCTCGTTGAGCACGGTGACGGCGTCGAGAAACCAGACGATGTGGCGCTGGTTGGCGTCCTCGTCGATGTACTCGTAGTGCGGATTGAGCGAATCGCTGTCGAGATCGAGATCGGCGCCGGCGTCGGAGGCGCGCTGCCAGGCGTCGGAGACCGCGAGATCCTCGGTATCGACCACCACCGGCTTGCGATGCGGACGGCCGTGCGGATCGGGGATGGTCAGCGTCCAGTCGTAGCCGTAATTGCCGACGGCGCAGATGATCTTGTTTTTGGGAACAATCTTGAGCACCCGCTGCAGATTGGCCACAAACCATCCCTGCGCGGCCACTGGACCGGGATCGGAGGTGGTCTGGTGCTGATCGTAGTTCATCAGCACGATGCCGTCGGAGTTGGCGGCGATCGCCTTCAGATCGGCATCGCTGGCGGCGACGGCCACGTTCACAAAAAGCCGCCGGTTGTGCGCGTGCATCTGGGCGTAGAGCGCCTCGATGAAGGCGATATACGACGGATCGGCCGCGTCGGGAATGCTCTCAATGTCGAGCGACAACCCGCGATAGACCGGAAAGGCCAGCAGGAAGCGCAGGATCTGCTGGCGCAGCGCGGCGCTTTTGACTGGGTCCTGCAGCACCGCGCCCATGCCCTCGTCCCAGCTTTGCGTGTGCGGATTGAAGTTGTTCAGATGCGGAAAAATGTCGGTCTCGACCGGCGGCGCCAGCACCACGTGCTTCACCTTGTTGAGGCTGTCGGGATCGTGAACGGTGTTGCCTTCGATGAGCGGGTACTCGCGCAGATTGTCGTCGCTCATGGCCATCAGCGCGCCATTGGGCGAGTCCACGTGCAGCCATTGCGGGAAGAGCAGGTCGATCTGGTGGATGTGCTCCTTGAGCGAGGTGTAGCTGGCGGCGTCGTCCTGCACATAGTAAGCAGCGCGCAATCCCTCGCCCGCGTTCAGCGGAATATCGGCCGGACGCCGGTTGGTCTTGCGCCGCGCGGGCCGCTGTTTTTGCGCCTTGGTCTTGTGGAGCAGGGTCGTGCGGTCGGGCAGGGCGTGGAAGTTGTGCCGGGGCACCGGCAGCAGAATCTCCGGCAGGCGCTGGCCGCGCAGAACGTTGAAGACAAAACCGGCCAGCACAAGCGTGGACAGCACCGCCGTAATATCGATGACACGGCGCAGGCGCTTCCAGCGCTTCCGCTCCGGGTCGTAAAAAATCTGCCGATCGGGCATCTGTCGTTCCTGTTCGCTCCAGTGTCAAAACGCGCAAACGCGCGCAATCCTGCCGAGGGCCACCGGAGCCAGTACCGGCAAAGTACACGCCCACCAGGGAATGCTTTACAGTACAAATCGTATGAAAGCCGAGCCAGAGAGTCAAACCGCCGTGCCGTGGCGCCATGCCGCCGTGCCGTGGCGCCGGATTGCGCCCGTGGCCCTGCCTTTGCTGGCAGGGCTTGTGCTGCGCCTGTGGCTGCTTGGCCCGGTCTTCAATGTCGATGGAGATTCGCTCATTTATGGCGGCATCGCCAAAAATCTTCTGCGGCAAGGCCGCTACGCTCTCGGCTCGCCCGGTGGCGCCGTCGATCCGACGCTGATCCGCCTGCCGGGCTATCCATTTTTTCTCGCTCTCTGCTTCCGGCTTTTCGGCATGGAAAACTACTTTGCCGCAGCGCTGGCGCAAATCGCGCTCGATCTGCTGGGTTGTTTGCTACTCGCCGCTTTCGTGCGCCGCATCGCGCCCGCGCCGTTCGGCCGCAGGGCTGCGCTGGCCGCGCTCTGGCTGGCCGCGCTTTGTCCGTTCACCGCCTCGTACGCGGCGATGCCGCTGGCCGAGACGCCGACGCTCTTTGCGATTGCGCTGGCCCTGTGGTCGATGGCGCGATTTCAAGAGGATCCCCGCTGGGCGAATGCCCTTTGGTGGACTCTGGCGGTTACCGCCGCCGCTTTGCTGCGCCCCGATGGCGCACTGCTGGCCATCGCGCTGGCTCCCGCATTTTTTGGGGGTCTGGAGCCGGTTTCGGGCCAGGGCGCATCTGCCCTGCGCGCGCGCCTTCGCATGGCTGCCGTCTGCCTCCTGCTGGCATTGCTGCCCTTTGCTGTCTGGACCCTGCGCAACTGGAGGGTCTTTCACGTCTTCGAGCCCTTGGCGCCGCGCCTGGCCAACGATCCCGGCGAACCGGCGAATTCCGGCTGGGAGCGATGGGTGGCGAGCTGGTGTCTTGATTTTCAATCCACCGCGGAAGTCTACTGGAACGTTCCGGACAACAAACTCGACGTCCATGCGCTGCCCGCGCGCGCCTTCGATACTTCTGCCGAACGCGCTGCAACCATGGCGCTCGTCAGGGACTACAACCACAACGGCATGAAACTGACCCCGGCCATCGACGCGCGTTTTGGCCAGTTGGCCCGCCAGCGCATCGCCGCCCATCCCCTGCGTTTTTTTCTATGGCTGCCGCTGGGCCGCCTGGCCGACATGGGTCTGCGCCCACGCGTCGAGAACCTCGACATCGATCTCGACTGGTGGGTGTACGCGCATCACTGGCAGGAGACCGTGTTTTGCTGGGCCTATGCGGGGCTGAATGCGCTGTATCTGCTGCTGGCCGTTGCGGGGCTCGCGATGCGGCCGCGGTTTGGGCGCGCGCTCCTTGTCTATCTGCTCTTGCGCAGCGCGCTTCTGCTGACCGTGTCCGCTCCGGAGACGCGCTACACGATCGAGTGCTTCCCGATGTTTTTTGCTCTGGGCGGGCTCGCCATCGGGCGATGGATGGACCGGCGCAATGCGGAGGAACACGCCGCATCGATGCCTGCATCCAGAGCGCGCCGGCTTTCGGCCGGCCTCACTTTGCGAAATCGAAGGCGGTCTTCGGCAGCGGGCGATTGACCTCGATGTGCGTATACAGGCAGACGCGCGATTGGCCCTCGCCCTCGTCGAAGACCTGCTTGAGGCTGACGGCGCGCGCGGTGTCCATCCAGATGGTCACCTTGGGAAAGAGCTTGAGCACCTTCGGATCCCTGGCGATCAGCTCGAACTTGTCGGCAACGATGCCATCGATCTTTTCCTTGCCGCGATAGACGATCTTCCACTTCGCTTCCAGGTCTTTACCGCTGGCGCCAAAGCCGAGCATCAGGTAGCTTTCGTACTTGCTGGCTTCGTCGTAGGTCCGTGCGTCCTTTTCCTTGCCGGTGTCGGAGATGCGCAGCTTGCCCTGCGAGAAGATATACGCCCTTGCAGCCGGCCGGCCGTTGTGCGCGGCGATGTGCGCCGCCATCGCAAACCGGCCGCCGTTGCGCTCGTAGTACGCGACGCCGGTCATCGCGTCCTTGTCCGGAATCGGATCGATCTGGATGCTGTCAAACTCGAAGTTCGCCGTCGCGGTGTGGAAGCTGGCGGCTGCGGCGTCGAGCCGGGCCAGCGCGCCCGCCTTCTCCGCGCTGACTGGGTCCGCGGCCTGCGCGGTCCGGACGAAAAAAAACGCCGCCGCAACCAGCGCGAGCAATGCAAAAAATCTGCGTGCCTGCATGAAATTCCTCATTGATTGGACGCACGACAACATCGCGAAGACGCAAGAAAACGCGCCTAACGGTGCGCCCAGACCTTCCAGGCCAGATTGCCCTGGGCGTCACGCACCGTCTCCCATTTTTCGACATAGACGGCGTCGCCCATCACGGGCTCGATGGCTTTGCGCAGCGTCTGCTTCACCTGGCCTTCGGAGGCGTCGGCCGGAATCGCGACATCGGCCGACGCAACGGTAACGATCACGCCCACGCCGCTCGGCTCGACCTGGAACGGATGCACGGAGCCGGCGACCGGCGAGGGCTTCGCGCCGTAGTCCCACAGGCGCGGCGTGACGAAGAGAAACGCCAAAATCAGCGTCACCATCACGTCATAGTGAAACGATCCGCGCGGATAGGTCCAGTAGAAATAACTCTTCAGCACCTGGCCAGCGCCAGGCCTGGCCGTGCTCGCCGCGCCACTCGATGAAATTGCCGCCATCAGGACTCCCTGACTATTGTATCGAGTCCGCCCATGTACGGGCGCAGCGCTCCGGGAACGCGCACCGAGCCATCGGCCTGCTGGTAGTTCTCAAGGATTGCCAGCCATGTGCGCCCCACCGCCAGGCCGCTGCCATTGAGCGTATGCACGAACTCGGGCTTGGCCTTGCCGCCGCCCGCGCCGGAATTTGCCCGGAAGCGGATATTCGCCCGCCGCGCCTGAAAGTCGCCGAAGTTCGAGCAGGAACTGATCTCGCGATAAAGATTCTGTCCCGGCAGCCAGACCTCCAGATCGTAGGTCTTGGCCGACGAGAAGCCCGTGTCGCCGGTGCAGAGCAGAACCCGCCTGTACGGCAGTTCCAAAAGCTCCAGAATCGTTTCCGCATCGCGCGTCAGCTTTTCGTGCTCGGCCGCGGACTCTTCGGGCCGGGTGAACTTGACCAGTTCAACCTTTTGAAACTGGTGCTGGCGGATGATGCCGCGCGTATCCTTGCCGGCAGCTCCGGCCTCGGCGCGGAAGCACGGCGTGTAGGCCGCGAGCGCAATCGGCAAACGCGCCTCATCCAGAATTTCGTCGCGATAGAGATTCGTGACCGGAACCTCGGCCGTCGGAATCAGCCAATGGTCGTTGTCCTTGAATTCGCCGCGCACGGCGGCCTCCGCGTCCGCGTCTGAGCAGCGAAAAAGATCTTCGGCGAACTTGGGCAACTGCCCGGTGCCGAAGAGCGACTTCGAGTTGACCATGAACGGCGGCAGCACTTCCTTGTAGCCATGCTTTTCCGTGTGCAGATCGAGCATGAAGCCGATCAGCGCCCGCTCCAGCCGCGCGCCCGCGCCCAGGGAAACGGCAAACCGCGCGCCGGAGAGCTTGGCCGCGCGTTCCAGATCGAGAATTCCCAGCGCTTCGCCGATCTCCCAGTGCGGCTTGGGCGTGAAGTCGAATTTTTTCGGCTCGCCCCAGGTTTTGACGACTTGATTGTCCGCCTCCGAAGCGCCCGCAGGCACCTCGTCGCGCGTCAGGTTGGGCACGCGCGACAGCGCCAGCCGCAATTGGTCGTCGAGCGCGGCCGCAGCCTTGTCCAGTTCGTCGAGCTTCTCCTTGAGCGCGCGTGTCTCGTCCATCACGGCTGCGGCTTCGTCGTGCTTGCCGGCCTTTTTGAGCGCGCCCACCTGCTGCGAAAGCTCGTTGCGCCGGGCCTTGAGCTGCTCGGAGTGCGTGATGGCCTCGCGCCGGCTCTTGTCGAGCGCGCGAAAATCGCCCAGCAGCACGGCCGGATCAGCCCCCCGCGCGCGCAGTTTTGTTTCCACCCACTCCAAATTGCCGCGAACCAACGCAAGATCGAGCATTGCTCCAGTTTACCCGATGGCCACATCGATCCGACCGTGCCGCTATGGATCGCCAGGGCAAACGCATTTCAGCTTGCGGGATGATTTTGTTTGGAAAGGGCACGGCTTCAGCCGTGCCCTTTCCAAGCTGTTTCGGGCGGCCATGCGAAATCCAAATGCGTTTGCCCTGACGAAAAAATTGGCTCGGGATCGTCCTGCCCCGTTGCTGGCGTAAAATGATGGCATGGCGACCACTGTGGAGCGCGACCGCTATCTCTTCGGGGCTCTCGAAAGCAGCGCAAAAAACCGCCTCAAGGTGCGCGAGACCAACTACGGCATCGAGGCGCCCGAAGGCGTCATCCTGACCACCCTCGATTTCGCGATCAACTGGATTCGCAAGAACTCCGTCTGGCCGGTGACCTTCGGTCTGGCCTGCTGCGCCATCGAGATGATGTCCACCGGCGCCGCGCGTTACGACATCGCCCGCTTCGGCGCCGAGGTCTTCCGGCCCTCGCCGCGCCAGTCCGATCTGATGATCGTGGCCGGCCGCGTCTCGCAGAAGATGGCTCCGGTTCTGCGCCGGCTCTACGACCAGATGCCCGAACCCAAGTGGGTGATCTCGATGGGCGCTTGCGCCACGTCAGGCGGCGTCTTCAACAACTACGCCGTCGTGCAGGGCGTCAATCAGGTCGTCCCCGTGGACGTGTACGTTCCCGGCTGCCCGCCCCGGCCCGAACAGCTTCTTTACGCCATCTCGCTCCTGCAGGAGAAGATGCAGCACGAACGGCGCAGCCTGCTGAAGACCCTCAACCTCGGTTGAGCCGGCGCATCGCGCCTGCGCGCTAGAAGCGCCCCAACTGTGCGGCGTCTCTCCGGGGTGAGCGGGCGAACTTGCTGAAAGAACGCCTGGCGCGGAAAACTTTTTCGGCGCGGATGTGTCTACGCATCCAGTTCGTCTCGATTTCCGTCGTTTGAACGATCTCGTCTTCGCAATCAACGAAAGGAGAATGCGATGCAAAGGGTTTCATTGCATTGGAGCCGCTCATGGACCCAGGCGATCGCTTGCGCCGCCCTGGCGGTGAGCGGCGGCGCGCTCGCTGCGGCGCAAACCACCGTGGCGGCCAGCCTCTATGGGGCGTTCAACCAATCGACCACCGGCAACGGCGCAGTGCAAAGCCCGGCCAACGCGGCCGGAGCGCTGCTGGAACTGCGGCGCATCTCCAGCCCGCTCTTCGGCTACGAGGTGACGTACGCCTACAACCGGGCAAACCAGGGGCTTGCTTCGGCGAGCTTTGTCAGCCCCGTTGCTGGCTGCCCCACCTCCGGCTGCACCGCCAGTTTTTCGACGGCCGCCATCTCGTCGAACGCTCATGAGGTTACGGGCGACTGGGTGATTTCGGCGAAAATCGCCAACCTGCGGCCTTTTGTGCTGGCCGGCGGTGGACTTCTTCTCGACGTGCCTGCGGGCGGGACGGTAACGAACACGACTTGCCTTCCTTTAAGTCCGAGCTGTGCGCAGACCACCACGGCGGCCGCAACCCGCACTTCGACCCAGGGCGTCTTTGTCTACGGCGGCGGCCTGGACTGGGGCCTGCTGCCGCACATCGGCCTGCGCTTGCAGTACCGCGGCAATCTGTACAGGGCGCCGGCGCTTGCCAACGCATTCTCGTCCACCGGCGCGTTTACGCACACGGCCGAGCCGGCGATCGGCGTTTATTTCCGCCTTTGATGCGCAGCTTCGATGCGCACTTTTCATGTGCGCCCAAGCGCCTGGGGGGGACAAGTGCATGAGATTGCGGCGGCTCGCCGTTTTCAGTCCCCCACCGGCGTTTCCGCCCCGCAACGCATGAAGCGCCGCGGTTGCGGCTTGTGTTCGCTGTCCCCGATCGCTATTTTCCCGATCGCTATTTTTTAGAGTTGCACCGCTCGTCCCCACTCGGAAAAGACGATCTCGCCCAGCGCCTTGCGGCTGCGCGGCGCCAGTTCGCGCTCGATGAGCGTGGCGTCGCCTAATCCTTCAGGTTCACCCTGGTAGCCGAGCGCGATGGCGATCTCCGGCGTGTATTCGGCGGGAACGCCAAAGGCCTGGCGCGCGGCCTCACGGTCGAAGCCGGCCATCTGGTGCGCTCCGAGTCCCAGCGCCGCCGCCTGCAAGACCAGGTGCGCGCTGGCCGCGCCCAGATCGTAGCTTGCGTAGGCATTCTCCGTTTCATTGTGGCTGAAGCGGACGCGGGCGACGCCCAGAATCAGCACCGGCGCCGACTGCGCCCACGTCTTGTTGAATCCGGCGAGCGTGGAAAGAATGTTGCTCCAGGTTGCATCGTCCTTGCGCCCCACCAGGAACCGCCACGGCTGCTCGTTAAAGGCCGAAGGCGCCCACCGCACCGCCTCAAACAGCTTCTTCAGCGTTTCGGCTCTCACCGCGCGCGCGGCAAACGCGCGCGGGCTCCAGCGCTCGTGAAAGGCCGGCAAAACCCCCTCGACCGGGGGCGCTTTCTTCAGTGCATTCACTTCGTTCGCAGTCAAACTCATCGGGGTTCCGCTCCTCGGAGATCGCATCTCTTCGTCTTGTTCGATTCATCGGTCCGGCGCGTGGATTCGTCCGGCAGAAAAAAATAGTTGTTGCAACAGGGAAATGGCGGATTCCATCGCAGATCGCCTGCGCCGCCCGAAGGGCAGCACGGCGCGCCAAAACTCCGTGCGATGGCCCTCGTGCGCGCACGTACTTCGCACGCATGCCCCGTGCACAGCCTCACCGCAGCAGCCGGGCCGCATCCTTGGCGAAGTAGGTCACGATGAAGTCGGCCCCGGCGCGGCGAATGCCCACCAGCGACTCGATCATGGTGCGGTTCGGGTCGAGCCAACCGCGCTCGAAGGCCGCGTGGAGCATCGAGTACTCGCCTGAAACCTGGTAGGCTCCCAGGGGCGCATCCACACGCTCACGCGCCGCGCGCACCACGTCGAGATAGGGCATGGCCGGCTTCATCAGGATCATGTCCGCGCCCTCGTCGAGGTCGAGCGCGATCTCGCGCATGGCCTCGCGGAGATTGGCCCCGTCCATCTGATAGCTGCGCCGGTCGCCGAACTGCGGCGCCGAATCGGCGGCCTCGCGGAAGGGTCCGTAAAACGCCGAGGCGAACTTCGAGGCGTAGCTGAGGATGGGCGTCTCGGCGCATCCCGCCGCGTCGAGCGCCTTGCGGATCGCCGCGACGCGCCCGTCCATCATGTCGCTGGGCGCGACCACGTCGGCTCCGGCGCGGGCCTGGCTGACGGCCGTCCGCGCCAGTAGTTCCAGGGTCGGATCGTTCGCCACGTCGAAGCTCGCATCGGGGCCGTCGCCGGATTGCGCGATCACGCCGCAGTGGCCGTGGCTCGTGTACTCGCAGAGGCAAACGTCGGCGATGAGCACCAGCTTTTTTGCCGCCGGCGAAGCCTTGAGCGCGCGCAGCGCCTGCTGCACGATGCCGTCCTCGGCCCATGCGCCCGTGCCCTGTGCATCCTTGGCTGCGGGCAAGCCGAAGACGAGCAGCCCGCCGATGCCGAGCGCGGCGGCCTCTTCGGCCTCGCGCACAGCTTCATCCACCGAGAGATTGAAGACGCCGGGCATGGAGCCGACCGGCGTGCGCACGCCCTCGCCAGGACAGACAAAAAGCGGGTAAATCAGATCACCAGGCTCGATCGAGGTCTCGCGCACCAGCGCCCGCAACGGCTCGCTACGCCTCAGCCGACGCATTCGCTGCACAGGAAAGCTCATGGCTCGATTGTACGGCAGCGAACAGGAGCCAGGAGTCAGCCGATCGCAGGACGATCGCATGAACGCAGCCTGGGAACACCATTCCCCGGCTTTTGATCGATCCGCCGGTTGCGTCCCGTAGGGACGCTGCGAAAGTAGCCCAGGGGGAAGCGCAACGGAACCCTGGAGGACGGAGCCCATCGACGTGTCCGCCCCGCAGGGGCGATGCGATCCCCTGGATAGAAATGAAAAAATCCTCTTGCGATGTCGCCGCAACCAATCGCGCCAGCGGCGCAGTTTAGTCGGAAACCATCAGCTCGCCGGGAACGATGGGGCGGGTGCGCGGCAGCCTGCCGCGCGCGGCCGCCCCGCCGAAGAGCGCGAGCGCCGCGGCAAAGGCCACGAGCTTGACGAGGCTGCCGGTCGCGTTCTCCGGCAGCGTCTTCCAGAGCACCAGCAGAACGGTTTGCCCTGCCGTAACAGCCCAGACCGATCCGTAAAAATAGCGTCGCTCCCACCCTTCGCCCTTGGTCGAGCGGCCGACCCGCGGCAGTTTGCCGAGCAGGCCGAGCAGCAGAATCAGCGCGCAGAGCGGGGCGTAGCCATAGAAATAAATCTGCTTCATCCGCCAGACGCCCGTGGCCACGGCGTAGACCAGCGCCGCCATGTTCAGCAGCGCGTAACTCAGGATCGCGTTCCAGGCGAAGGTGTAACAAACGCGGCGATACAGCGGATTGGGCTTGTCCTCGTCGAAGCGCAAAATGTACGGGCGATGTTCGGAGCCGGGCAGTTGCGCGTGGTAGCAGGCAAGGCCGGTGCCGGCCAGCACCACGGCCAGCCACGCCCAGTTGAACCAGTGAAAGCCGCCGGAAAACAGGCTGAACGTCAGCGGTCCCGGGGCCAGGAAAAACACCCAAATCCAGATGGGCCAGTGCGCAAGACGGTAGCGGCTGGTGTTCCGCTCCCGGATCTTGCGCTCTCCGGCGTATTCAAGCTTCCCGTTGTATCCCATGGCCGGAGTCTCGCAAAACGGACGGGAAAGAGTCAAATAGGGACGCAGGGACCAGGGCAAACGCCTTTGGATTTTGCATGGCTGGCAGGAACAGCCTTGAAAGGGAACAGCTTCGCGCCGCGCCGAAAGAGAACGCGAGGCGCAAGGCCGATGGGGTCTTTGCTGGTCCGGTCTTCGGAGGAGATGCGGCGCTCGCGCTGGTTTGGCTGCGCTGCTCGCCGCCAGTTATGATGATGCTTCATGGGAACCGCGCCGCCAATCGCGATGGCCAACATCGGCATGGCCGATACGCTGATTCTAGCGGTGTTGGCGCTGGTGGTCTTCGGGCCGCGGCGGCTGCCGCAGATCGGCCGACAGCTCGGCCGGCTGATGTACGAGTTCCGCAAGGCCTCGAACGACTTCAAATTCCAGATGGAAGAAGAGCTGCGTCAGGCCGAGGAGGCCGACCGCCGCAAGCGCGAGGAACTGGAGCAACTGCGAGCGCTGACGGCCCGGCCGGCGGCCGATTCCACAAGCGCAGCGGAGGCCGCGACGGAGTCGCCCGCGTTGCTTGCCGAGCCGTCCGATTCGCACCCTGAGCCCTCCGCCGCCGCGCTGCCGGATGCGCCCGCCGCAAGTCCGTATCCCGGCGAACTGACCTATCCCAACCTTGCCGGCGAAAGCGCGCTGGCAGAAGACGCGCGGCAAAGCGCTGCCGCCCACCCGACAGAACCCGCCGAGCCGGCCGCCCACCATGGTTGATCCCGAACAAGCCGTCGAAAAGGCCCGCAAGGCCGTCACCGAGCGCGTCGAGCTGCCGGGCATGACGCTCATGGAGCACCTCGAAGAGCTGCGCCGGCGCATCGTCCACTCGGCGATGTATCTGGCTGCCGGCTTTTTCGCCTGCTGGTTTTTTCGCCAGCACATCGTCGACTTTTTTCAGTCGCCGCTGAACCGGTTGGGCATCAAGCTGAGCTACACCCACCCGATGGACCCGCTGAACTTCAACCTGCAGGTGGCGCTTTTGGGCGGAGCCATCGCCGCTTCGCCTTTCATCCTCTATCAGGTCTGGCTGTTCATCGCGCCGGGGCTGTATCAGCGGGAAAAGCGTTTCGTGATTCCGTTCATGGCGGCCACGGTGGGCCTGTTCCTCACCGGCGCCGGCTTCGGCTACTTTTATGTGCTGCCGGGCGCGCTCAAGATTCTCATCGTGCAGTTTGGCCACGGCTTCAACCCGATGGTCACCATCGAGGAGTACACGGGCTTCTTCCTGTCGATCATTCTGGGCCTGGGCATCAGCTTCGAGCTGCCCATTCTGATCTTTTTCCTGGCCTTGTTCGGCATCGTCAGCCCGCGTTTTCTCTGGAAGAACATTCGCTACGCCATTCTCGCCGTTTTTGTGGTGGCGGCGATCATCTGTCCCAGTCCCGATCCTTGGACGATGTGCATCTACGCCCTGCCGATGCTGGCCCTCTACATTCTGGGCATCGGCGTCGCCTGGTGGGTGCATCCCAACCGCAAGAAGAAAAAGGAGGCGGCCGGTTGATTTTTTTCTGGTTTTGGAAGAGAGTTGCGGTGATGAAGAGAGTTGCGGTGATTTTGCTGGTCGTTGCGCCGATTGCCGCGCAGGCCCAGCATTTTCCCGGCGCGCGCGCCTATGAATACGCGCGCCAGTTTGCCGCCATCGGTCCGCGCTGGCCCACCGGCCCCGGCCACGTGAAGGCCGAGGAGTTCCTCCGCGGGCATTTTCTGGCGGCGCACGACGCGCTCGAAGAGGACAGCTTCACCGCCGATACGCCCATCGGCCCCGTGCTGATGCACAACTTCATCGTGCGCTATCCGGGGACAAAGCCGGGCGTCATCGTCCTCGGCACGCACTACGAGACGAATTACCCCTTGCGCACGATCCATTTCGTTGGCGCCAACGACGGCGCCTCGACGACGGGTCTGCTGATGGCCATCGGCGACGAACTGCGCACGCAGGCCAGTCATTCGCCCACGAACAAACTCAACGGCTATTCGGTCTGGCTGGTCTTTTTCGATGGCGAGGAGGCCATCGATCAGTGGTCGCAATCCGACTCGACCTACGGCAGCCGCCATCTGGCCGCCAAGTGGGGACGCGAGGGCGTTCTCAGCCAGATCAAGGCCTATCTCCTCGCCGACATGATCGGCGACCGGGATCTCGACATTCAGCGCGACACCAACTCCACGGCCTGGCTCGTCGATCTGGTCGCGCAGGCGGCCAAAAAGTCTGGCGATCAGCGCTACTTCTTCAAGCAGCAGATGGACATTGAAGACGATCAGTTGGCCTTTGTCCATCGCGGCGTGCCCTCGATCGACATCATCGACCTCGACTACGGGCCGAACAACAGCTATCACCACACCGCGCAGGATACGATGGATAAAATCAGCGCCCACAGCCTGACCATCGACGGCGATGTCTTTATGGAATCGATCAGAATGATCGATCAGCGATAAAGAGTAGCTTTCAGCTTCTAGCTCCTAGCTTCTAGCTTTGCATCGCGGCGCCCTGATAAGGTCTCCTCGGTAAGAACAAGCTAGAGGCTGGAAGCTAGCAGCTAGAGGCTTGCGGTAATTGAAGGAGCATGATTTGTCACAAGCGGAGATCGGCATCATCGGCGGCAGCGGACTGTATTCCATGCCCGGATTCACGAACGTGCGCGAGGAGCGCATCGAGACGCCTTTCGGCGAGCCTTCCGACGCCTTCGTCTTCGGCGAACTGGAGGGCCGCAACGTGGTCTTCCTTGCGCGCCACGGCCGCGGCCATCGCATCCTGCCGTCGGAGCTGAACTTCCGCGCCAACCTCTACGCGATGAAAAAGCTCGGCGTGGAGCGGATTCTTTCGGTATCGGCCGTCGGTTCGCTCAAAGAAGAGCACAAACCGACCGACTTCGTCATCCCCGATCAGTTCATCGATCGCACCTTCCATCGCGTCTCGACCTTCTTCGGCGAAGGCATCGTGGGCCACGTCTCCTTTGGCGATCCCGTCTGCGCAACCGTGGCCCGGACCGCGGCCGAAGCCTGCAAAACCGCGGGCGTCGCGGGCAAGTTGGGCGGCACGTACGTCTGCATGGAGGGTCCGCAGTTCTCGACCAAGGCCGAGTCGAATCTTTACCGCAGTTGGGGCGCGGACGTGATCGGCATGACCAACCTGCAGGAGGCCAAGCTCGCCCGCGAGGCCGAGATCTGCTACGCGACCGTCGCCATGGTCACCGACTACGATTGCTGGCGCGAAGGCCACGACGCCGTGACGATCGAAGAGATCGTCGCCGTGCTGCACAAGAACGCCGAGAACGCGGCCAGGGTGGTCAAGGCCGCCGTGGCCGCGATGCCCCGCGAGCGCGCCTGCGCCTGCGCCTGCGCCACGGCGGCAAAGTTCGCCGTGCTGACGCAGCCGGAGGCGATTCCGGCCGCGGCCAAAGAGAAGCTGAAGCTGCTCTTCGGCAAATATCACGGCTGGTAGGGCGCGCGGTCGCGCTTCTTGTATCATCGTAGAGGCCCCTTCCTTGTTGTTGCCGCGACGAGGGCCTCTACGGATCGACGATGAAAACCGGAATTATCGGCCTGCCGCAGGTGGGCAAGACTTCGCTGTTCAAAATTCTGACCAAAGCGCGGATCGAGGAGCACGGCTTCTCGAATCCCCGCGAGGCCCACATCGGCGTGGCGCGCGTGCCGGACGAGCGGCTGGACAAGCTCTCCGCGCTCTACGCACCGAAGAAGACCACCTACGCCGCGGTGGAGTACGTGGACGTGGCCGCGGTTGGGCAGGAATCGCTGAAAGAAACCGCCTTTTTGACCAACCTGCGCAACGTGGATGCGCTCATTCACGTGCTGCGCGTCTTCGACAACGACGCCGTGCCGCACGTCGGCCCGATCGATCCGCTGCGCGATGCAAAGAACGTCGATTTCGACCTGATCGTCAGCGACCTGGGGCAGGTGGAGAAACGCATCGAGCGCGTCGAAAAAGACCTGAAGAAGGCGCGCACAGCCGATCTGGAGCGCGAACACGCGCTTCTGCTGCGCTCAAAGGAGTGCCTCGAAAAAGAGACGCCGCTGCGCGAGCTGGAGATGACGCCCGAGGAGAAGAAACTCCTCCGTGGCTTCATGTTCCTTTCGCAAAAGCCCATTCTCTACGCGCTCAACCTGAGCGAAAGCACGACGCTCGGCGACGATCTGGACTCCGCCGTCAGCCGTTTCCATCTCGACGAAATCGCCGGCAGGCCGAACGCCGGAGCCACGGCGATCTGCGGCAAGGTCGAGGCCGAGCTGGCCGAGATGGACGACGCAGAGGCCGCCGATTTTCTGGAAAGCTACGGATTGCGCGAGAGCGGCCTGGTGCGGCTGATCCGCAAGAGCTACGAGCTGCTGGGGCTGATCAGCTTCTTTACGGCGGGCGAGGACGAGTGCCGCGCCTGGACGGTGCCGCTCGGCTCGAAGGCCCCGCAGGCGGCCGGCGCGATTCACTCCGATCTGGAGCATCACTTCATCCGCGCCGAGACCATTCGCTGGGACGAGCTGCTCGACGCCGGCTCCGAGGCCGCCGCCCGTTCGCGCGGCACGCTGCGCCTGGAAGGCAAGGAATACATCGTGAAGGATGGCGACGTGATGCACATTCGCCACAGCGGATGACGAGATCAGCCACGATGGGCCGCCGATAGGCCACCGATGGGCGCGGTTCGTTCGGGTGATGCTGCCGCGTTGCTTGCGCTTGCCACTCAAATCCTCGCTGCGCGCCTACCAACTGTGCAGCCATGCGGCGTCGTGGCCGATGCGCACCGGCGTGCGAAACAGCTCGCTCAGCCGCGCCTCGGTGAGCAGCTCTTCGCGCGGGCCATCGGCGACGATACGGCCGTCGCGCATCAGCACGATGCGCTCGATCTCCGGCAGAATGTCGCCCAGGTGATGCGTGACCATCACGAGGCCGGTGCCTTCGCGCGCCAGGCCGCGCAGGGTCTCGCGCAGTTCGCGCTGCGCGGCCAGATCGAGCGCGTTCGAGGGCTCGTCGAGAAGCAGTTGCCGCGGCCGGTGCACGAGGGCGCGCGCGATGAGGATGCGCCGTTTTTCGCCGGCCGACATGGCGCCGACAAGCTGCGCGGCCAGTCGCGTCGCCTCCATGCGTTCGAGCGCCTCCCAGGCGCGTGCGCGCATCTCCTCGGTCACGTGCAGATTCGGCCAGAGCGAGGAGGCGGAAAAGAAGCCGGCAATCACAGCGTCCAGACCGGTTGTCACCGCGGTGCGCTCGCCGGGCAGTTCGTTGCCGAGCGGTCCGCCGCTCACCACGCCGAAGTGACGGCGCAGTTCCGTCAGATCCCACCGCTGCCGGCCGAAGATGCGCACCGTGGCGCCGGGCTCGGCAATGGGATAAATCTGGCAGGTCATGGCGAGGATCAGCGTGGATTTGCCGCAGCCGTTGGGGCCGAGAATGGCGAGATGCTCGCCGGTGCGGATGTCGAGGTTCACATCGTGCAGCACCACGCGGTCGCAGCGCGCGACGCTGGCATGGCGCAGGACAAGAAATTCCGTAGTGGAGGATTCGTTTTGTAACATGGGCTCGCCGGTTTGCCTTCCAGGCACAGTGCGGTGATCGCCGCATCCTTGTTTGGAATCGTTGGGCCGAAGCGCGTCTCTGCACGCGCCCTAGCTGTTAGAGTAATTGCATTCACGTCATGAGCGAACTGACTCCACTCAGCATCCCTCGCGGATTCCGTTTTGCGGCAGGCACGGCGGGCCTGAAGGCCAGCGGGCGGCCAGACCTGGCCCTCATCGTCGCTGACCAGCCGGCCAGCGCGGCTGCGGCCTTCACGTCGAACCGCGTCACGGCTGCGCCGCTGATCGTTGACAAAGAGCATCTGAGCGCAACCGGCGGGCGCGTGCGCGTGGTCGCCGCCAACGCGGGCAACGCCAACTGCGCCGCGGGCGCGGCCGGACTGGCCGCCGCGCGCGCCACCTGCGAGGCCGCCGCGCGCGCCTTCGGCTGCCGCGCCGAAGAGGTTTTCCCTTCCTCCACCGGCGTCATCGGCGTGCCGCTGCCGGCGGAAAAGATTGCCGCCGTGCTGCCCGCTCTGGCCGGGGCGATTGGCGCCGGGCCGGATCACTTCCACGCCGCCGCACGGGCCATCCTGACTACGGACACGGTCGAGAAGGTCGCCTGCGCGCGCCTGGAATCGGATGGCCGCACGGTGCGCATTGCCGCCTTCGGCAAAGGCTCGGGCATGATTCATCCGCAGCTTGTGCCGCACGCGACGATGCTCGTCTACGTGCTCACGGATGCTGCGATCACGCCTGCCGATCTCAAAACCTATCTCGGCCCCGCCGTCGAAATCAGCTTCAACCGCATCTCCGTCGACGGCGACACCTCAACGAACGACACGGTTCTGCTGCTGGCCTCGGGCGCGAGCGGCGCGCGCATCGGCGCCGGCGACACCGCCTTTGCCGCGGCCCTCGCCGAGGTCTGCACCTCGCTGGCGCGGCAGGTGGTCGCCGACGGCGAAGGACTCACGCACGTGGTCGAGCTGCGCATCGCGGGCGCGGCCAGCGATGCCGATGCCTTGCGCGTGGCCAAGGCCATCGCCCACTCGCCGCTGGTCAAAACGGCGTGGGCTGGCTGCGATCCCAACTGGGGACGGCTGGCCGCGGCCATCGGCTACTCGGGCGCGGCCATCGATCCTGGCCGCATCGACATCGACTTCGGCTCCCTGCCCATCTGCCGCGACGGCGGACGCGCGCCGGAGTTCGACAAGGACGCCGCCCACGCCTACGTCTCGCAACGCGAGTTTTCGATCGCGATCCAGTTGCACCAGGGCGCGGGCTCGTGCGTCTTCTGGACCACCGACCTGACGCACGAATACATTCACATCAACGCGGATTATTCGACCTAGCGAAAGAGGCTCTTCCCTTGAGCGCCACGCGAGTGCGTCGATCAAAGACCACGCCAAAGCAAAGACGGCGCAGCGGCCGCAGCGTTGCACCCAAACGCCGGCGGCTGCGCTGGAGATGGCGTGCGCTGCTGGTCTGCGCGGCCATGGCGGCTGGCCTGCTGGGATGGGCGGCAGCCGAGCGCGCGCTTGCGCCCCCGGCCAACACCGCGCAGCACCGCTTCGACGCCCTCATCGTGCTCGGCAGTCCGGCCGACAGCGACGGCAATCCCCGCCCGGCGGCGCTGGCCCGCGTCACCGAGGCCGTTCGCGAATACGAGCGGGGCGCAGCGTCGCGCATCGTCTTCACCGGCGGCGCGGTGAGAAACCGCTTTGTGGAGGCTTCGGCGATGGCGCGCACCGCCGAGGCGCAGGGGATTCCGTCCTCGGCCGTCTTCGAGGACCGCTCGTCGCGCAGCACCGTCGAGAACACCTGCAATGCCTTCGGCATCCTGCGCCGCCACGGCTGGCAGTCGGCCGAGGTGATCTCTAGCGCCAGCCAGTTGCCGCGTGCGGCGCTCATCCTGAGCCGATTGCCGCTGCGCTGGCGCGTCCACGCAGCTCCCTCGCTCGAACCCGTTGGCGCGGCCACGAGCGCCTACCGCACTGCGGAAGAGATTCTCAAGACGGCCTACTACCTGACCTGGACGCGGCAGATGGAGCCCTGCGCAAGCGCGAATCGCTGACCTGCACGGGCCATTCGGTCCTGCGTTTTCCTGTTGTTTCCTGCGGCGGCGCCGTTTTTGGGGTTCGTGCGTCTTCAGATCGGGCCTCTGGCGCTGGATCAATCTCCCGAAGAGCGGCACGGTCCATTGATTCTGGCATTCTGATCTGGCCCAGCAGTGGCATCCACCATTCCCGGTTTTCTGAAGAGCCACTTGCAAAATTCGATAGACGTGCGCAGGAATTAAAAGGGCACGACTTGAGTCGTGCCGTAAGTCGCCTGGAATGAATGAGGGCTTTAGCCCCTGAGGGATGATCTTCTGCTTGCGGATGCGCCGGCACGGAATTTTGCAAGTGGCTCTGAAGGTCAGAGATATGTCGAAAAGATCGATCGATCGAGTCGGCTTCACCCGCCCCGCATTTGAATTCAACGTGCTGTCGCATGGATCGTCCGGTGTACAATTCGAGACAACCTTGCACGGCGGCACATTGCCGGCAGGAATGCGACGCTTGCCTTGAGGCTTCGGAACCATAGCAAAAAAGCAGGTTGGCGCAGCCGGAACGAATCGAACAAACAAAGGAGAATCATGCGAACCCTTGCGATCGGTTGGAGCGCCTGTCTTGGCGCCATGCTTGCTGTTGGCAGCGCCTGCCAGGCGCAGATGTCAGCCTCGATGCAGCCCGGTCCGATCCCTCCGGCTCTCACCACGGCAAAAACCGTCTTCGTCTCGAACGCCGGCGGCGACAGCGGACTCTTTACCGAGCCGTTTTTCCTCAGCAGGGAGTACTTTAGCGGAGATTCCAGCCGCGCCTATACCGAATTCTTTGCGGCGCTCCAATCCACCCGGAAATTTACGCTGGTCGCCGATCCCTCCCAGGCCGATCTGGTGGCCCAGATCAGCGTCATCACCGGCCGCAGCCTGGACTTCGATTATCTGCCCACCTTTCGCCTGGTGATTTACGACGCCAAGACACGTTACATCCTCTGGACGATCAACCGGTCCATCAAGCCCGCCAACCTGCGTCACACGGCGGACAAAAACTTCGACGAGGCTCTCCACGACACGCTGCACCGGTTTTTGCAGATCACCGGCAGGGAGACGGTCTCTTCCGCGCCTGTCTTTCCTCGCAGCCGCTGAGCCTTGCGCAGCAGCGCGGAACCCCGCTGCGTCAGGACGCCGGAGCGGTTCCGCGCGGGGAGCCGCCCGTTTCTCCGCAGAGGTGTCAAGCCCCCGCGGGGCAAACCGTCTCGGAGAGAGAAATGCGCGCGCAAAATCGATAAAGATCGCATTTTCTATGACTTTCATTGCGACCGATCGGCCGCATTCCTCTCTGCGCCACCCCGTTTGCACCTGATTTTCCAGCGTTTTCCGGCGGCCGGGGTTAAACTTGTTTGTAACCCGGTTTTCAACTCCTCGTAACCGGGAAAACAGCCGTGAGCGACTGCGGTTGTTGAGGTTTTATGAGCGTCTTTTTCTCCGGCTCGTCTCTCTTCAAACAGCAGCCATCCTTATTTCCATCGACAATTCAAGCAGATCTCGTTCCCGCAAGGAGGTCCAGGCGGACACGGAATGGTTCCGGCCGCACTGGAGAACTCTGATGGCCGATCTTGCGACGGCAGTTCCCGTCATTTCCACCGGCCGCACGACCCGGCTTGAGCAGCGGCAAAGAGGCCGCCGCAGCCGGGTGGGGCGCTGGGTCTTCCTGCTGGCGCTGGCGGTCGGCCTCGCTTACATTGGCGTCCACCTGGCCAACGACCTCGACAGCGCCACCATCCGCGGTGTATGGCCCTATTTTCTGCTGGGCTTGGCGCTGACGATCGCGCTCGGCTTCGAGTTTGTGAACGGCTTTCACGATACGGCCAACGCCGTAGCCACGGTGATCTATACCAACTCGCTTTCGCCGCACAGCGCCGTGGTCTGGTCGGGATTTTGCAATCTGGCCGGCGTGCTGCTTTCCTCGGGCACGGTGGCCTTCGCCGTGGTCGCGCTGCTGCCTATCGACATGATTCTCAAGGTCAGCTCAGGCACGGGCTTCGCCATGGTCTTTGCGCTGCTGATCGCCGCCATTCTGTGGAACCTGGGCACCTGGTGGTTCGGGCTGCCGGCGTCGAGCTCGCACACGATGGTCGGTTCCATCCTCGGCGTGGGGCTGGCCAGCCAGCTGATGAACGCGCACAGCGCCGCTTCCGGCCTCGATTGGAAACAGGTGCGCACGGTTCTCGAAGCCCTGTTCTTTTCTCCGCTGCTGGGATTTTTCCTGGCGGCTTTTTTATTGCTGCTGTTGCGGCGGCTGGCGCGTTACCCGCAGCTTTTTCAGGCGCCCGTTGGCAATGAGCGGCCGCCGTGGCCGATTCGCCTGCTCATGATCGGCACCTGCACCGGCGTCAGCTACTTTCACGGGTCGAACGACGGGCAAAAGGGCATGGGCCTGATCATGCTGATTCTGATCGGCACGGTGCCCACGGCCTACGCGCTCAATCACGGCGCGAGCCAGGCCGAAGTACGGAGTTTCGTCGCGGCCTCCGCCCAGGCGGGACAGATTCTTGGCCGCCACGTGCCGGCGAAGACGTCGGATCCGGAGCCGCGCGCCGAGGTGACCCGCTACATCGAGACCGGTCAGCTGCGGCCAACGACGCTTCCGGCCCTGAGCCAGTTGGTCGACGAGCTGAACCGCGAAGTCTCCGCGTATCAAACGCTGCGGGAGATTCCGGCGCAAAAGCAGGTTGCCATCCGCAACGACATGTACATGGCCGGCCGCGCGCTGCGCGCCCTGAATCCGGCTCACGACCCGGCCTACACCCCCGAAGAGCGGGTTACGCTGGTGGAGTATGAACGCCGTCTCGACAAGGCCACCAAGTTCATTCCCGACTGGGTGAAGGTGGCCGTGGCGCTGGCGCTGGGACTGGGCACGATGGTCGGTTGGAGGCGCATCGTCGTCACCGTCGGCGAGCGGATCGGCAAGGAAGACATGACCTACGCCCAGGGCGCCGCCGCGGGTCTGGTCACGATGGCGACCATCTTTGCCGCCGACGCCTGGAGCCTGCCGGTCTCGACCACGCACATCCTCAGCTCGGGCGTGGCGGGAACCATGGCCGCCAACGGCAGCGGCCTGCGCCTGGCAACCGTGCGCAACATCGCCGCCGGGTGGATTTTCACGCTGCCGGCAGCGGCGCTGCTTTCTGGGCTGCTCTACATCCTCTTTCACGCAATCGCCTAGCGCAGCCGCCCGGATGGACCGGGCCGGGAGACGAGACCTGCTGCGCGTTCTTGCGCATGCACGTAGAATCCTGTCGAGCAAACGGCTTCGCCCAAAATAACCCTCCCGCGGCGTGCGCCTTGTTGCGGCGAACAAAACGAGCGAACTGGCGCGCGTTTCCGCTACCATACAGACTGGTGCCGAGCAAAGAATGAGCCTGAAAGCGAAGCTGGAAGCTGTAATTTATGCCGCCGAGGAGCCGGTCTCCCTGGCGCAACTGGCCACCTTGTTTGCCGAGGAGGCTTGGGAGTGGAAGGCAGAACAGACGGTTGTCGAACCGATGGAGGCCGCGTCTGCCGAGACGGTTGAACCTGCGACGCCGCTGCAGGAGGTGCTGCCCGATCTGACTGCGCCGACTGCCGGGGCGAACGGCGTGACCGCAGTGCCCGAAGACGGAGCGGGGAACGTGGAGACAGATGGCCCCGCGGCGGGCGAAAGTGAAGCCGACGCTGCCGAACCCTCCGGCGCGGAAGTTGCCGAGCCCGATCCTGCGCAGGCTGAGGCCGAGGTCCGGCGGCTGGCGCGGCAGCGCGAGCGCGAGGCCCGCGACGCGATCAAGAGCCTGCTGGATGAGTTGATCGCCGACTATGCCGCCGACAGCCGGGGCATCGAGATTCGCGAGATCGCCGGCGGCTATCGCATGGCGACCAAACCCGAGTGTCATGACGCGGTTCGCGCCTTCATCAAAGGGCAAAAGCCGCCGCTCAAGCTCTCGCTGCCCGCCCTGGAAACGCTGGCCGTGATCGCCTACAAGCAGCCGATCACCGCGCCCGAGGTGAACGAGATTCGCGGCGTGGACTCTTCGGGCGTCTTCGGCTCGCTTCTGGCGCGGAAGCTGATCGCGACCGCCGGCCGCAAGCAGGTGCTCGGCCGGCCGATTCTCTACAAGACGACGCGCGAGTTTTTGCTGCGTTTCGGCCTCAAGGATGTCTCCGAGCTGCCGTCGATGGAGGAGTTCGAAAAGATGGCGGCAAGCGAACTGGAGGAGCCGGAGGCCGCAAGCGAAGGGAGCGCAATTGGCGCGGCGGAGTTCAATCCCGACCCGAGCGTGGAGAACGACGAAAACGAAGCGGAGGCTGGCGACAAAACAGAATCGACGGCCGCGGCAGAGCCGTTGTCTACTCAGGATCCGGAACCATCGCCGGAGATTCAGCCTGCAACCGAGCCCGAATCCAGAGCCGAATCCGAATCCGAACGCGCACCCGAACCGGCGGCTGATGCCGCTTCCGCAACGCCGCATCGCGGCGCGGAGTAAAGAGAGGTTTCCCCATGGCGATAAAAAAGACGGCAAAAACGGCGGCTGCGAGCGAATCCGCAGCGAAGACAAAAAAGACAAAAACGACCGTGGTTACGGAAAAACCGGCTGCGGCCAGAAGCAAGAAAAATGCCGCTGGCGAAGAAACCGTTGCGAAAGCGGCCCGGCGGAGCGCGGCCAAAACGCCGGCGAAAACCACACTGAAGACGACAGCGAAAACGTCGAAGGACGCCGCCAGCAAAGCAAAGGCCGCCACAAAGGCGAAGACCGCGAAACCGCGCAAAGCCAAGGCGAAGATCGAAGAGCCTGCCGAAGTGGAGGCGATTGCGACTGGCGAGGCTGCGGCCGAAGATCCATCGTTGCTGCGCGAAGCTGTGAACTCTGGCGCAATCGATCAAGCGGAAGACGACGTGATTCTCGCGAGCGAAGACGCCGAGGAGGACTTCGACGACGAGGCGAGCGACGAAGAGGATGTGGACGACTCTGCTGGACTCGAAGAGGAAGCGGACGCCGCACTCGACGAAGAGGACGGCGGCGAAGCGGAAGAGGATGAGGCCGCGCCGCGTCCCGCAGCAAAGCTCGAACGTTTGCAGAAGATTCTTTCGCAGGCGGGCATCGCCAGCCGCCGCCACGCCGAGGAGTTGATCGCCGCCGGCCACGTGATGGTGAATGGCCAGATCGTGACAGCGCTCGGCTCGAAGGCCGATCCCGCGCGCGATCACATCCGCGTGGACGGCAAGCTGTTGCACGGAGCCGAGCGGCATCGCTACTTCCTGCTGAACAAACCACGCGGCTACGTGACCACGCTGAACGATCCCGAGGGACGGCCCACGGTGATGCAGTTCTTCGCCGGTGCGCGCGAGCGCGTCTACCCCGTCGGGCGGCTCGACTTCCAGAGCGAGGGCCTGCTGCTGCTGACGAATGACGGCGAGCTGGCCAACCAGCTTACCCGCGCCGGATCGGGCGTTGAAAAAACCTACCTGGTGAAGGTGGCCGGCCAGCCCAGTGAGGAGCAACTGGAAAAACTGCGCGCGGGTGTGGCCATTGAAAAGGGTGCGCCCGGATCGGCGCGTGTGCGCACGGCGCCGGCCGTCATCCGCCAGGTGCGCGCGGGCGAGAATCCCTGGTTCGAGGTGGTGCTCATCGAGGGCCGCAACCGCGAGTTGCGCAAGATGTTCTCGGCCATCGGCCACTTTGCCGAGAAGATTCGCCGCGTGGGCTACGGGCCGCTCGCGCTCGATGTGGAGCCGGGCAAGATGCGCGAGCTGACGGCCGAAGAGGTCGAGGCGCTGCGTCGCACCGCCGCCGGCAAGATGAAGCCGCGCCGCCTCAAGACCACGCTGATGCTTCCGAAGGAGGCCGGCATTCCGGCCGAGATGCGCGCACAGTCGCGCACGGAGAAACGCGGCCGTCGCGACTTTGCCCGCCGCGAATCCGGCCGTTCTTTCGACCGGCCCGCTCCACGCGAAGACCGCGGCGAAGGCCGTTCCGAGCGGCCCTTTGCGGGCAATCGGGAGTTTCGCGGCGGCGGCAAGGCCCGCCCGGAGTTTGGCGGCAACAAGCCGTTTGGGCGCGGAAAGCCCGGCTTTGAGCGGCGCGATCGCGGCCCCTTCCAGCCGCGCAACGAGGAATTTGGAAGAGAGTCGAAGGGCCGCAATGCGTTTGGCGGCGAGCGGCGGCAGAACTTCGGCGAACGGCGGCCGAGCCCTGGAGACAGACCCCGGCGCGAAGGCGGCGAACAACGATTCGACAGAGGCTCACGCCCGCCCTTCAAGCCCAGCGGCCAGCGGCCGGCATGGAAACGGAACGGCGAGGCGCGGCCGCAAGGCGAGTTCAAGCCGCGTGGTGAATTCCGTCCACGCAGCGAGTTTCCACCGCGTGGAGAGTCCCGCGCGCGCGAGGACTTCAAACCGCGAAGTGAATTCAAACCGCGCAGGGACTTCAAACCGCGTGGTGAATTTCAACCGCGCAATGCGGCGAAGCCACGCGGAGAATTTCCGCCTCGTGACGACTTCAAGGCGCGCAGCGAGTTCAAGCCGCGTGAGAATTTCAAGCCGCGCCGTGAGCCCGATGGCCGGCCGGAAGGCGCACGCGGCGCAGGCTTCGGCAAGAGCGGTTCTTTCGGCAAGAGCAGCGGCTTCGGCGGCGGTAAGCCGCCCTTCGGAAGCAAACCTTCCTTCGGCGGAAGGCCAGGCTCTTCGGCTAAACCGGGCTTCCAAAGCAAGCCGGGCTTCAAGCGGAAGCCAGGAGGCTCTGGAAACTTCGGCGGCAAAGGCGGTGGGGCAAAACGCGGCTTCTCGCGGCCCGGAGCGCAACGCGGCGGCTGGAAGCGCAGTTGAGCCAAACTCCGAGCGCTCCACGCTTCTGAGTCGGGACGTGGAGCGCTCGGCACGATCGTCTTCGCCCGTTGATGCCTCCGGCCAGTAAATCCCAGTAAATCCTGGACAGTGCCGGGTTCTCTCATCGCCTCCATGCGGCGCCCTCCGAGCAGGAAGCGTTGATGTGTGCGGTGTTTTGTGTCTTCCCTCTGGCGGCGGAGAATCATTCTCCGTTGGCACGGGAGCGCGTCAGACTGGAGAAATTCCGGCTGGGCCGCGCGCAGCGTACAGGCCACGATCCGTTCCGAAGGCGGCTGGGCGGAATTCATGGTGCGCAGCCAACTGCGGAACAAGCGCCGGGCCTGGGCGGTGTGATGCAAGGCCAGGCGCTGAAACGGCGATAGCCTGCCGATCCAATCCAGGTTTGACGCTACTTCGTGTTTTGCGCCGGGGTTGCAGCCGCGTCCGCGCTCATCGCCTTCAGCCGCATCTGCGCCAGTTTCCACGTTGAGGTCGGCAGCGCGACCGGATTTTTCGGCTTTGTGAGCTTGCCGTAGTCGGCCAGGGCGATCTCGCGCGCGCCGTACTGCTCGGCGATACGTCCGAGCACGTACCAAACTTCGTCGTTCGGCTCGTCCAGATTCCAAAGGTCCATGGCGCGCAACAGCACCGCGCGCGCATCCCGCGTGTTGCCCGCTTCGGCGTAGAGACAGGCCAGCGTATGCAGAATCGACGGCGCATCCTTGCGCAGTTCGGTGGCGCGGATGGCGATGGCGATGTCGTCCTGATCGACCTTGCCGCTGAACAGCGCGTACCACGCTTCGTTATTCAGCATCATGGCGTCTTCCTTGCCCATGCCGGCCAGCTTCTGCGTCAGGGCGCGGGCCGCGGCGAAGTCGCCGCGATTGGCCTCGACCTGAATCTTCATCTGGAGCGCGTCGGTGTCGTTTTCGAGCAGCTTCAACCGCGCATCGGCCAGCGCCTGCGCTGGTGCGTAGCGGTTCAGTCCCATCAGCGCCAGCACGTTGTCGATAAAGGCCGTGCGCGACTCCGGCTCCTCCTTGAGCAGCGCTGAAGAAACCGCGAGCAGGCCCGCGTAGTTTTGCTGAATTGCGTAGCCGGCCGTGAGCGCGAGCTGGATGTTCGTGCGTTCGCGGCCGCTCGTCGCGGTTTTGAGCGCTTTCTGCAAGATCGACACACCCTCAGCCGCCGTGGGCTTCGACCCGGCGAGGATCGCGGCGGCGGCCAGCTTCATCCGGTGCGCGGCGGGCGCTTCGCCGCGGGTCCAGAAGCGCGGAAAGACCGGCCCGCCCAGCGGATCGTCGCCGCCCTCCATGTGTACATCCTCGCGCAGCCAGTCGAGCAGCGCTTTGGCGCCGCGCAGGTTGCCGGCCGCAATGCGATCGAGCATCTCCAGCGCAATGGCGTTCGGCCGCTCCTCGGTGTCGAGCAGCTTGTATTGCCCGTTCTCCTTGACGACGAAGACAGTCAACGTGCTTCCGCCTAGCGTCTGCACGCGCTCGCGGTAGCCGTTCTGGTCGTCGCCCTCGCCTTTGGGGTCGAGAGCCTGCAAGACGAGATCTTCGGTCACGTTGAGCGAACTGCCCTGGCGGGCAAGCTGGCTGTTCATCTTCTTGCCGCCCTCAAACACCTCTTTCTGCTCGTCAGCGTCCATCGCGTTCAGCACCTGGAGGCCGTTGCGGCTGAACAGGGCGACAAGGTTTTCCTTGGTCAGATTGAGATCGAAGGGGACGAGCACGAAGCGCTTGACCACATCAGCTGGTGTGTTGGCGAAATGCACATCCTCGTGACGCCGTGCGCTACGCAGCATGTTGGCCAGGCTGAGGGAGCGCGTGGCGTCGTCGCCGCCGGCGCCGGCCTGGAAAAACTCCGCCGCCTGCGGATACTGCCGCAGATTCATCAGCATCTGGCCGGCGATACGCGCGGTTTCCTTGAAGCTGGCGTCGTCGGTGGCGCTGCGATTGGCCTCGGCCAGGCCGGCTTTACTGCCTTGCATCCGGGCCATCGCCGCCGCCATCAGCGCCCTGGGCTGCGGGTCGAGCGCCTGCGCGGCTTGATAAGCGCCTGCATCATCGCCGCCGTAGAAAAGCGCGAAGGCGAGATTGTTCGCCAGCCCCATTTCGGCGAGCTTGTCCTGGCCAATCGCTTTGTACTCGGCGATCGCCTCCTTCATGTGCGCTTGGCTGCCATAGCGGCGTCCCACGGAATCGTATTCGAGCAGGATGGCCAGATTGGCCTTGGTCGAGTCGTCGTCGGGATCGAGCTGAATGGCCGCGCGGTAGGCCGCGGCCGCGCCTGTCCAATCGCTGCCCGCGCGCAGTTCGCGGCCGACGATGTCATGCTTGAGAATCTCCGCCAGCGTCTTTTCGGCGAGAGCGGATTTGGGATCGAGCTGAACGGCCAGCCCTTCGGCGAGGTCGACCCGGGCCAAGACATGAGCTTCGACTTCGGGACCTTGATCGCCCATGCGGCGAAGACGCGGAGCCTCTCCGCCGGCTCGATCGTCGGCTC
>JAJYFB010000003.1:60379-62423 GCA_021785495.1 Acidobacteriota bacterium
GCGGATTTGGGATCGAGCTGAACGGCCAGCCGCGCCTCGTCGCGCGCGGCGCCGCCCATGCCGGCCTGCATGAGCACCTCGGCCACCCGCAGGTGATGCACGGCGGCCTTCGGGTTGGCGGCGATCAGCGCGCGATAGCTGGCCAGCGCCTCCTTGACCTTGCCTTCGCGCAGCAGCACCGCGCCCTCGGGCTCGAAATCGATCACGATGGCTGGCCCCTCGATCAGACTCGCCACCTGATCGCGCAGCGCCGTCGCTTCGGCCACGGTGAAGCGGCGCTTGACGGAGTCGAAGACCAGCCGTGCCTGCACCACGCCATCTTGATCGACGCGATAGTTTTCCGTCAGGCGCGCGGGACCGAGCGCGAGAGTCACATCTTTCGGCAGTTCCTTGGGAACAAATCCGGCCGGAGGCGTTATGCGGTAGTTCCACTCGTTCGTGAAGGCCGCATTCAGCCACCAGTCCGCGGTGCGTGGCTTCTTCGGCTTGTCCAGCGCAGGATTTTTCTTGGCGCTGTTATCCTCCCTGCGCCGCAACTCCGGCGGAAGAAACTCAAAAAGCCGATTCAGACGAATGGCCACCTGCGCGCTCTCAAGATCCGTATCGCCGCGCTTGGCCTTGTCGCAGGCGATCGTCAGTTGGAAGGGCTTGGCGAGATCGGTGGCGTCGGTGCGATCGACGCTCGTCAGATCGTCGCACAGGTACTCCGACTTCATGTAGCCGCGCAGATTCTCGCGCGTCTCCTTGTCGGGCTTGTCGGCGTAGTAACCGCGAAAGTTCGACTCGAAGATGCCCCTGGGCTCGGTGATCTCGACGACCTTCGCCGGCCCGTTGTCGGCGAGAGTGAACTCGCGGGTCTCCGTCATTCCGTTGGCGCTGGACGGAGCCACGGGGATCTGCATGAGAGCCGTCGTCGTGCGGCTGGCGACAAGCGCCATCCGCCCCTGGTCGGCCATCGGCAACTGGCCGAGCGGCGCAAACGAATCGGTGGCATCGATCCAGAGCGCGCCCGCGGGGGCGCCTTTGTCCGCAGTCTGCGGCCGAGCCGGGCCAGGAACGTAGACAATGGCGTGATTGAACAGGCCCATGCCCGGCAGCTCCGGCGGCACATCCATCGGGGTTTCCACATTGAGCAGCGCCACATAAGCGGGAATGCCCGCGGCGCGAAGCATGGCTACCAACAGCGTCGCTTTGTCCTTGCAGTCGCCATATTTTTCGGCCAGCGTCTCGGCCGGATCGTGCGGCACGATGGCGGCCTCGCCAAACTCGATGCCCGTGTAACGAACGGAGCGATCGAGAAAACCGGTCAGCGCGGCTTCCTTCTCCGCAACAGTTTGCTTGCCGGCGATGAGCGGCCCAACCAGGGCCCGCACGGCCGGCGAGTTGGCGCGCGCATCCACAATTTTTCCGTACTCCGTGGCGACGCTCTGCCACGAAGCTCCGGTCGAGAACTCGATCATCGGAAAGCGCACCGCATCCGGCGGCAGATAAGGCTCGATCCTGTCGATGGGGGCAAGCGGCCCGGCGTCGTACGCAAGCGTCACGCGGCCGCCGCGCTCGTCGCGCACGGGCTTGACGCCGGGAAGCAATTGCAGTTGGGTGCGCAGCGGCAGCGCTTTGGGCGCATCGAAGACGACATGCACATGCGCGATAGGCGTGTTTTGCTGGCCCAGAACCACCCGGCCCACGCGGCCGGCGGCAAACAGCGGCTCGGTTTCCGTTTCGGTATATTCCTCTTCGACCACCACGCCGGGCGCGATGGCCGGCAGAGGCGCATGAAGCCGCTTGCCATCGCTATAGATTTTGTAGTCGCCGCCGCGGGCCGGAGCCTCGGTCACGGTATTCGGGTCGAGCACGTGCACGCTCAGGTCGGGCGCGATGACGCGAGCGCGGATCGAAGGCCGCGCCTCGTGCCACGGCTCCCAGCCCACCGAGAGCGCATCCCAGCCTTCCGCGCCTTTTTGCGTCAGCACCTTGAAGACGATGTGGCCCACATGCACCATGCGGCCTGCATCGTCGAAGCGGTAGCTTTCGTCGTCGGAGA
>JAJYFB010000064.1 GCA_021785495.1 Acidobacteriota bacterium
CTTCCCGAGGCCCCCGCACACCTACTCGCGCAAGATTCGCGAGGCCGTCATCAGCATCATTCTGGAACATCACTTCAACAAGCAGCAGATCTTCCAGATGTACGCCAACGAGATCAATCTCGGCCAGCGGGGCAGCTTTTCCATCGACGGCTTTGGCGAAGCCGCGCAGGCCTACTTCGGAGAGGACGTGCGGCAACTGGACCTCGCCGAGTGCGCGCTGCTGGCCGGCCTGATCCAGAGCCCGAACTATCTGAACCCCTTTCGTCATCCCGAGCGCGCCATCCACCGGCGCAACCTGGTTCTGGATTCGATGGTGGAAACCGGCGCGATCACGAAGGCCGATGCCGAGGCCGCCAAGGCCGAGCCGCTGCATTTAGTGCCCGGCAGCGTGGACGCGAGCGAAGCGCCGTACTTTGTCGACCTGGTGCATGACCGGCTGGTGCAGCGGCTCGGCGACCGCGACTTCAACCGCGAAGGGCTGCGCATCTACACCTCGCTCGATCCGAATCTGCAACGGATCGCCACGCAGGCCGTCGATGCGACCCTGCCGCAGATCGACGCGCTGGTCGACAGGCTCCATGCGCGGGACAGAAAGCTGGGCCGGCCCTACGTCTATCCGCAGGTGGCGCTGGTGGCGCTCAATCCGCACACCGGCCAGGTGCTGGCGCTGGTGGGCGGGCGCAGCTATGGCGCCTCGCAGGTCAATCACGCCATCGCGCACCGGCCCACGGGCTCGATCTTCAAGCCGTTCGTCTATGCGGCGGCCTTCCAGACGGCCGTCGAAGGCACGATGCTGCCGGGACAGACGAAACTGTTTTCGCCGGTCACGATGCTCAATGACGCCCAGCAGACCTACGGCGTGGGCACGCCGTGGGAGTACACGCCGAAGAACTTCGAAGGCGAGTACTACGGCGAGATTACGGCGCGCTATGCGCTGATGCGTTCGGACAACAACGCAACCATCGGCCTGGCCAGCATGGTGGGCTTCGATCGCGTGGCGGCTTTGGCGCGCAGCGCGGGCGTCAAGAGCGCGCAGCCCACGCCGGCCATGGCCATCGGCTCTTACGACGCCACGCCGCTCGACATGGCCGGGGCCTACACCATTTACGCCAACGGCGGGCTGCATATCGATCCCTGGATGCTGGCCAGCGTGCGCACCGCGACGGGCGACATCGTCGAGGACTATACGACCCAGACGCAGCAGATTCTCGATCCGCGGGTGGCGTTTCTCACCACGTCGATGATGGAGGCCGTCTTGCAGGGCGACGGGACCGGCGCGGACGTGCGCAGTCTGGGCTTTTACTCGCCGGCCGCCGGCAAGACCGGCACCGATCACGACGCATGGTTCGCCGGATTTACCAGCAACCTGCTGTGCATTGTCTGGGTGGGCAACGACGATTACTCGGACATCAAGCTGCAAGGCGCGCAGGCCGCCGCGCCCATCTGGGCGGCGTTCATGAAGCAGGCCGTCCAGTTGCCGCAGTACTCGGACACGAGCGAGTTCCAAGCGCCGACGGGCACCATCGTCGAGACTCTCGACAAGAACACGAATCTTCTGGCCGACGAAGCCTGCCCGGACGATTACACCGCGGCCTTTCTGGACGGTACCGAGCCGACCGAATCCTGCGACCACAAGGGCCTGAGCGGCGACGAGCACCGCAACATCTTCCAGAAGATCTTCGGCCTCGGCAAGTCGAAATAGGCGCGCGCCTGCGGGCTCCGGCGCTGCTTCCGGTGGGGCGCGCCGGAGTCTTCTCATCTGCAGAGAGCTTACGCGGCCTTGCCGCCATTCCCCAGCCGGGCCACGCTGAACTGCGCGCCGGCGAACATGATCAGCCCGGAGATATAGGCCCAGAAGATCAGGCTCACGGAGATGTAGAACGGGCCGTACATCTTCAGATCGACGTGCGGAATCGCCCAGGCAAAAAGAAAGCGCGCGATCAGCCAGATCACTCCGGTCACGATCGAAGTGCGCAGCACCGGCCGCCACGGCACCTTGCGGTTCGGGAGCAGAAAATACACCGAAAAAAAGAAGAGGATCGTGGCCGCGCCCGTGGAGACGGCGAGACATGCAAAACTGATGCTTGCAAAAATGATGTTGTGAATGTGGTGAAAAAAAAGAAATCCGAAGAAAGCCTGCACGGCCACGTTGACGATCATGCTCAGCAGCGCCAGCGCGGCCATCCAGAGGGCCAGTCCGAAGGCGATGGTCTGGTTGAGCAGGTAGTTGCGGCTCTTCGTCACGCCCCAGGCCTGGTTCAGGGCCACTTCCAGAGGCAGAAAAATGCCGGTGCAGGCGACAAGGATCATCGCCAGCGAGAAGGCTTGCGCGCCTTTGCGCTGCACCATCGGCAAAACCGCCTCGTTGAAGATGGTGTTCGCCATCCAGTCCCTGGACTTGGCCGCGGTGGGCAGAAAGTAATTGACCATGTCGTCGACGACGCCCACCATGGCCTGCGAATGAAAGACCGTCAGCGCCAGCGTGTAGAGCAGCACCACAAACGGGATAAACGAGAGGATGGCGTTGGCGGCCACGCTGAAGGCGAAGGTGTGCACCTCGCTGTCGAGCAGGTAGTGAATCAGCGCCACGCCGTCGCTGCGCCAGCGGTACCACTTCGATAGTTTCGCGGGAATCGAGGGCGCGTCGCCGTCCGCCTCCGGCGGCGGCATTTGTGCGGACAGTTGCTCCGGTTCGGACACGTTTTGATCCTTTCGTACAGAAAAAGCCCTTCGGCTTCAAGGCCAACGCATGGCAGCGTGCGGAATGATTCCGTTTGCTGTTCCTGCCGGCCATTCGCCATACATTGCGTTTGTCAGGCCTTCGGCATTGAAGAATGGCGCGAGCGATTTCGCGGGCGGAGGCCTACCACGGCGGCCGTTCGGTTGCGGCCCCCACCTCGCCGCGTTCGATGCGCTCCAGAAACATGCGCGCCAGCCGGCGCTCGCCGGGGTGGCTTTCGCCGTGCATCGAGCAGAGATCGAGAAACTCGTCCACAAGCGCGTTCCGCTCGCCCTGCTGCGCGACGATGTTTTGCAGGGCCAGGGCCAGCTCGCGCAGTTGCGCCGCCTCCGGCCAACTTTTTTCCGGCTCGTCCAGCTCGATCGGCTCGCCGAAGAGCCCCTTGCGCCCGCGTGCGCAAGCGTCGAGCAGGGCAAGCAGTTGTTCGCCGAAGACGCGGCTCAGCGTCTCGATCCGGTCCGGCTCCATGGCGTCGCGCAGGTCCATTTTTCGTCGTCCTCTTTCTCGGTCGCTCAGTTTGCCCGCATCGCGGCTTCGATCTCATCGGCGGTGTGCGGCAGGCTCGCATCCAGATCGATGAGCTTGCCGTCTGCCGTAACGAGAAAATCGCACTCAATGCGGATGCCAATCTTTTCCTCTGGAATGTAGATTCCCGGCTCGATAGTGAAGACCATCCCCGGCTTGAGCAGCACCGGATAGTCGGCCGGATCGTGAACGTCGATGCCCATCAGATGGCCCAGCCCGTGCAGCCAGTACTTGCCGAGCGGCTGGCCGTGCAGATCCTTGCCGTGGGTGTTGATGTAGTTGTAGGCCACCGTGTCGAGCGAGTTGGGGTCTTTGCGGTCGCGGTCGTTGAGCGTGGATTTTCCGGCGACAAAGGCGCGAAACGCCGCCTGTTGCGCGCCCAGAACAATGGTATAAATCTCGCGCTGCCGCGCGGTGAAATGGCCGTCGACCGGAACCGTGCGCGTAATGTCGGCCGCATACATCGAGTACTCGCAGGCCGCATCGACCAGCAGCAGGTCGCCGCTGCGCAGGACGCCGTCGTTATTCGAATAGTGCAGAATCGTCGAGTTGAGGCCGGAACCGACAATGGGCGCATAGCTCGGCCGTTCGCAGCCGTTCTCCATCCACACGGCGGTCATTTTGCCGGCGATGGCGCGCTCCGTTGCGCCCGGCCTGGCCCAGTGCGCGATCATCTGCCGCTGCGCCAGAATGGAAGCATTTTCGGCCTTTTCGATCAGCGCCACCTCGCCAGCGTCCTTGATCTGGCGCAGGGGCATGGTCAGTCGGGTCACATCGCGCGGCGCGGGCGCATCGCCGCTTCCCAGCGTCGTGGCCGTAAAGCGCAAGAGCGCCGCGGCGGACGGCGTCTCCGGCTGCGTCCAGAGCTTGGCAAGAAGCGAGTGATTGGCCGCGATCAGCCGATTCAGCTCCGTGGGCAGCGCGGTCATCGGCTCCACGCTGTCCACGCCCGCGGCCGCGGCCACTCCGGGCGTCGCCGCATCCATCTTGACGCCGGTATAAGCCTCCATGCGCAGGTCGCGCGCGGGCAGGAAGAGAATCTCTTTGTCGGCGCGCGGCGAGGCGGATGCGGAGTCCGCGCCCACAATCATCAACGCGGCGCCGGGCTCGTTCCATCCCGTCAGGTAATAGAAATCGGAGTCCTGCCGGTAGGGCATGAAGTCGAGCACCGGCTCTTCGGCGGCGAAAAGAATCGCCACGCCGCCATGCAGCTCGGCAGCCAACGCCGTGCGCCGCGCGTGATACACGCTCGCCGGTTGTTTTTCCAGAGCATGGAGCCGAGGCGCGCCCGGCGCGAGGACCAGTCCGATCAGCACAAGAAGGCCGATGTTTTTCATTTCGCTATTGTCGCGCCTTGCCGGGCAGAGCGCAAAGAGAATCGTCAGGCCACGCTGGCGATCCTCCGCCGGCCCATGGGCTCCGCGACCGGGGGCCTGCGATCGCAAACGGCCAGCTTGAGGCAAAACTCCTGCGCAGAAGCAGGCCGGCCGAAGAGCCATCCCTGCGCAAAGACCGGCTTCTTGCGCTCGATGAAGTACGCCGCCTGCTGCTCGGTCTCGATGCCCTCGACGACAACGTTGAGATGCAGAGCCTCGGCCATGGCCAGAATCGGCGGCAGAATCGCGGTGGTTGCCGATCCGGTGCCAATCGACTGGGTGAAGGCCCGGTCGATCTTGATCGCATCCACCGAAAGTTCGTGAAGATACGCGAGGCTGGAATAGCCCGTGCCGAAATCGTCAATGTGCACGCAGTGGCCGCGTTTGCGCAGGGCGCGAATGGCCTGGATGGCTACGTCGTACTGCACCGTCGAACTCTCAGTGATCTCGATTGCGATCGATTGTGGCGCGACTCCGGCAACGGCGAGAGACAGCGCCAGAAAATCGAGAAAGCCCCGGTCGGCCAGATCGGCGGCGGTCACATTGATGCTGACCCGAAGATCGGCGCGGTTGCGCAGCAGCGGGCCGAGTTCGCGCAACACGTGGCGCAACACCAGCCAGGTAATCTCGCGCACGAAGCCCTTCTTTTCCGCAAGCGCGATGAAGACGTCCGGCGCGACGGCATTTCCCTCCTCGTCCGTCCAGCGCGCCAGCGCTTCGGCGCCGAGGATGCGCCGGCTGGACAACTCAACGATCGGCTGATAGACCACTCTGAGCTGGTCCTTGCGGATGGCGCGGCGCAACTGCCGCTCCAGGCTCTTGTTGCGGCGGTACAGCAGAGACAGCAAAAAGCTCAGGTTTGCGCCGAGAACTCCGCAGAGGGCAATGCAACCATTGAAGCGCGTCCGGTGAGCGGCCACCGTATCGTCGATCGACGTGTACGCGGTGACGCACAGGGAAGAACGGACCGAACAGCGACTGACGTAGAGATTTTTTTTGACGCGAAGGATGCGCGACGCCGTGGGGATGGAAAACCCGTCCGGCAGCGGATCGCCCAGCAAGGACAGGCGTTTCTGGTCCAGGGTTTCGACCGTTTCAATCGCATGGATCGACGCCGGCTGCATCTGTACGCCCGTAAAGGGCACGAAGGCCACGAACGACCGTCCGCGCTGCACCGCGATCGTCGGGAAGTCGTTGTCGAGATACGGCGTCAGCCGGGAATAAATCGCGACGCCGTTCTGCAAAACTGCGTCCGGTTGTGTCTGCGGCCAGGGATGCGCGACGTGCCCCAGGGCGGCCGAACACTCGATCCGGCCTCCGGCCTGCATCCGCCCCGCGTCCTTCAAAAAATCCGATTGAAAGATCAGGGCGCTCAGGTACTTGATCTCGGCATCGTCGCAGGCGCTCGACGGGGAGGCGTCAATGGCCGCCAGTGCGGTGCGGATCTCCGCCCTGCGAAAATCGCTCTCGGCCAGAAGCTGGCGCGCCTGATTTTCGAGCTGGGCCACGGTCACGGATTCGGCGATCCGCAGAGCGAGAAAGTATCCGCAGACCGCGCCCGCCACAGCCAAAACGGCCGTGCTGGCCCAAACGACTTTGCGGCGCTTTTTCGGTGTGGGCATCCTGTTCTCAACTGAATCGAGCTGGAATCATGTTGCCTTGGTTGCCTTTTCCAGGCTTACCTCTCTCATCGGAGCGGAAATCGCATTTCATTACGCTGATTTGTAAATTTCTAAGGAAAGAAAAGAATGGACGAGGTTTTGCTCACGCAGGAGGCTCCTTCGGTGTCTCATTTCGAGCCAGATTTCGCGATGATCTGCGAAAACCTGCCGCACAACGCCAAGATCGCTCCCGCAAACGGGCGGAAGATGAGAAATTTCTGGCAAAATTCCCCGCCCGATGCGTACAGAGTGTCCTGGGAAGGTTCGCTGGTGCGCAAAAGCCGTAAAATCGGTTGCAAAGGGAACCAAGGGCCTTTAAGATGCGTCAATTAGAAGAAATGCCGCTTACGGTCTCCAGTCCGCCCGAATCGATTGCCCCGCAGCCGCCCTCCGGGCCGCGTGTGCGGGTGGGCAAGTTGTGCGTGGCCGTGCAAGGGAGCACGCCGCGGGAGCTGATCGCCCGCGCCGAATCCGCGCTGAACGATTCTACTTTCATTGAGTTACGGCTCGATTCTCTGCCGAAACCTGCCGCGGTTCTGGCCGATCTCAAGGCATTCCTGAGCCGTCGCCGCGACGTTGCGGCCATCGCCACCTGCCGCCGCAAGGCCTTCGGCGGGCAGTTTGTGGGGTCTTTGAATTCGGAGCTGGAGATTCTGCTCAAGGCCGCCGAGGCCGGCTGCCAGATTGTCGATCTGGAGGTCGAATCGGCCGAACAGGCCACGCGGCCGCAACTGGCCCGCTTTCGCGCCGCTCTGCGCGCGGGCGGAACGGCGCTGCTGGTCAGCTCGCACGACTTCAGCCGCACCAGACGGCCAGACGGCCTGCTCGAAACCGCGCGGCAGATCGCAGCCTTCGAGCCGGAGTTCGTGAAAGTTGTCGGCACGGCGCGCAGCCTGGCCGACAATCTTTCCATCCTGCGCATGGTCGAGGAACTCTCGCCGAGCGCGCAGGTGGTCGGCATCGCCATGGGCGAGGAGGGTTTGCTCAGCCGGATTCTGAGCCTGCGCGCCGGGGCGGCCTTCACCTTCGCCGCGGCGGGCGAGGGCATTGAGACCGCGCCGGGGCAGGTGAGCGCGCACACGCTGCTCGATCTCTACCGGCTGGACCAGATTGACAAGGCGACGCGCATCTACGGCGTGGCCGGCAACCCGATCGCCCATTCGCTCTCGCCGCGAATGCACACCACGGCCTTCCGGCGCGAAAACGTCAACGCCGTGCTGCTGCCGCTCCGGCCGCGCTCCATCGACGACCTGCTGACGGTCATTCGCGAACTGCCGCTGGAGGGCGTGGCCGTGACCATGCCCTTCAAGCAGGAGGTGCTGCCGTACCTGGCCAATCAGGATGCGCTGACGGCCAGGATCGGCGCCTGCAACACGCTGCGCACCGGAGCCGATGGCAAGCTCTATGGCTTCAACACGGACGTGGCCGGCGTAGTGCGTCCGCTCGAACGCAGGATGCGGCTTGCGGGCGCGCGCATTCTCGTGCTGGGCGCGGGCGGCGCGGCGCGGGCGGCCGTCTTCGGCCTGGTGGAGCAGGGCGCGGAGGTCTTCGTCGCCAATCGCACCCACGAAAAAGCCGTGGCGCTGGCGCGCAAGGCCAAGGCGCACGTCCTCAAGCATGCGGCGCTGGCCAAAAACCGCTTCGACGCCATCGTCAACACCACTCCCTGCGGCATGACGGGCGTCAAGCAGCCGCTGCCGATCGAAGCGGACGCGCTGAACGCCGCGCTGGTCTTCGACACGGTCTATACGCCGCTGGAAACCCCGCTGCTCAAGCTGGCCAAGGCGCGCGGCCTGGCCGTCATCAGCGGCGTGGAGATGTTCGTGCAGCAGGGGGCGCGCCAGTTCGAGATCTGGACCGGAAAGCCCGCCCCGGAGAGCGAGATGCAGCGCGTCGTCGAGCTGGAGCTTCGTCGCCGCGCGCAGTAAAGCCGCCGCACGGCCTGGTCAACCGTCCCGTCCCATCCCATCGCTGGCCAAAGTCACCCCCGCGGCCTGCACCGGCAGGAGGCCATCGCCGACTTTCAGCGCCGCGAGCGGTGCTTCGGCGGCATCGGCAAGGACTCCGGCGAAGCGGAAGAAGACCTCCGACGCGGCCATGCAGCCTACGCCGCCCCGCCAGACCGGCGCAAGCGGTTGTATTCGAGGGTGAACCATCCCAGGCTGAGGAGCGTAATCAGCCCGATGAGACACTGCGAAATCACGCAGTAGAGACACCACACCATCAGCGCGTACTCCTCGATGAAGGTCAGCCGCAGGGCAAAGCCCAGGCCGACGAGCACGGTCAAAAGCAGCAGATAAGGCTTGCGCCACAGGGCCAGACCGGCGATGGCCAGGTAGCCCGCAATGCCCACGACAGCCACGGGCAGCGGTCCGAGCATGGCGAACGAGCTGTGATTGACGATCCCGCAGTCCCAGTGCTCGTTGATCGAGCAGGGCTCGACTCCCGTGGAATAATGCACGCGCAACGCCAGATAGGAGACAACTGCGCCGGCCAGGGCCAGCAGCGCAATCAAATACTGAACCGTCTTCACAAAAAATTCTCCTTGATCAATTTTCCGGCCACATTTCCGGCCACAAACCGATGCGGGCACGGCGGCATCTGCAGCCGGACGCGGGCGCGCGCTGCTGACGGCCGGAGGCGATCCAATCCGGCCGCGGAGCAACTTTGCGCCCCGGTGGTAGCCGGTTGCACCGTTGCTGCCATTGTATGCGCGCGCGCCGGACGCCGTTGCAATGGCCAGTGTGATCGCATGAATCGTTTTTTGTTTGCATGAAGGGATCGCCGCGCCCCTCTGGGGCGCGCACGGTTCTTTTCCTGGCTGTCCCAGGGTTCCGCTACGCTTCACCCTGGGCTATTTTCGCCCGTCCCTCCGGGACGCAACCGGCGGACGGATCAAAAACGGAACCAATTGCGAGCAGAGCCCATTGCCCGCTCTGGCTTCGTTCATGCGCTGGCCCTGTTGCAACGGCCTCCCGTTTTCGTCCGGCGCGCCCCGGCAGTGTATGCTCAACCGTGGATGAAACGCCTCCTTACAGCACTGATTCTCATTCCGCTGGCCCTGCTTCTGGTCTTTCTGGGGCCGCAATGGCAAGGTCTGTTTTCGCTCGCCGTGGCTGGCGTGGCGGCGCTGGCCGGCTGGGAGTATCTCAACCTGACGCGCCGCTGCGGCGCCGATCCGCCGCGCGCAGCCACGCTCGTGGCCCTGGTGGCGCTCTTTGTCGCCAATTATGTCTGGCCCGACGCGGACCATTTGCTGGCGACCTTCGGCATCCTCGGCCTGGGCCTGCTGGTCTTTTGTACCTTCTGTAAGCCGGTCGAAGGCGTGATCGCCGACGCCTCGGCCTCGATCTTCTGCCTGCTGTATACCGGCTTTACGCTGTTGGCCGTGCCGGCGCTGCGTCAGCCGCCCTACGGCTCGTCGTCGATGATCGTTTTCCTGTTTTGCGCGGTCTGGGCAGGCGACACGGCGGCCTATTACGTGGGCCGCGCCTGGGGCCGTCACAAGATGGCGCCCCGGCTGAGCCCGGGCAAAAGCTGGGAGGGCGCGGCCGCCTCGCTGGCCGGCAGCATGATTGCGGTCGCGGCTTTGGTGGGGCTTTCAACCTTGCAGCAGGCCCCCTGGGACTCGGCAATCCTGAGCTGGCTCGAACGGGCCTGCCCGGCGGCGATCCTCTCCTATCCCGATGATTTGTGGTACTGGCTGCTGCTGGCCGCCGTGGTCAACGTGGCTGCGCAGACCGGCGACCTGGCCGAGTCGGCGCTGAAGCGCTCGGCTGGCGTCAAGGATTCGGGCGATCTGCTCCCCGGCCACGGCGGCGTCCTCGACCGCATTGACGCCCTGCTGCTGGCCGCTCCGGTCCTTTGGTACGCCCTGGTGATCCACCAGAAATTTTAGCGAAAGAGCCACTTGCAAAATTCCGTGCCGGCACATCCGCAAGCAGAAGATCGTCCCTCAGGGGCGAAAGCCCCCTTCATTCCAGGCGTCTTACGGCACGACTCAAGTCGTGCCCTTTCAAGTTGTGCGACCGTCGATTGAATTTTGCAAGTGGCTCGAAAGGCAGCGAAAAACAGCGGAGCTGGCGGAGTTCGCTCCCGGTGCGCGTCTCCGGGCTTGGGCAGCCGGTGCGCTTGGGCAGCTGGTGCGCTTGGGCAGCTGGTGCGCAAGTCAGATTCGCAAGGCCGGATCGGACCAGGAGTCCGTGCTTTGCCTGCTTCGTCCGTTTGCACTAGGGACAGGTCAGGAGCGCGGTCGCGGCGGCCCGGCCGCATCCGTAGCCGCAGGCGCTTACCGCGTTGCACACAGGCCCTGTCGCTCCGACGATCTCGGTCCATGCGAAGACCGTGTATGTGCCTTTCGCCGTGCTGGCGCAGGTTGCAAGGCCTGTCGTGGAAACCGTGACGTCGCTGGTCGGCCCGGAGGCGCTGCAAGCTCCCCAGGTGGCGCTTTGCGGCGTAACCGTGGTGGGCGCAAGATTCCAGTAGCTGGTGGCCGTGAACTGCACGGCGGTGTTGTTGACGCTGGCGCTGGCGCTGGCTGGCGCGATGCTCAACGATTCCAGTTGCCTGTTCAGCGAATAGCTGCCGCCCGCGCAACCGGCGATCGCCACCATGGCCAGGAAGATTGTCCAAACGCGCCCGAGTGGAAAGAGGTTCATGGCTTTTCCTCCTCGGCCTCTGAGTATAGTCCCGGTTTCCAGTTCGTTGACGTGAAAATTTGAAGGTTTCCCTCCGGTGCAATCCGGCCGCGCCAGCCTCCATCCGGCCGGCGGCTCCGGCGCAAAAAAAGTCTGCAACCCCGCGCCAGACAGGGCCGTTTGGCGCTTTCCACAGGCAAACTGCGGCATTTTCGACGCAGGCGTCTGAAAGCGCAACAAAATACAAGATATTGTGCTTTTTTGTTGACATACACCACAGACAGCGGTATTTTTTCATCTGCGGCTGTAATCCGGCTGAAATGGAAAACCGGCCCACTGGGGCCAGGAACAAGCCGGGACCATCCTGAGATTCGCAGCATTTTTTATTCCCTTATTCTGTTTGCTTTCCTCTGCCATGCAGATGACCAGCTTGCCGGTGTGGCCGCCGGAGACAAGAGTTTTTTCACCGTTTTTTTGCCTTTCGAGAGGTTTTTCCGATGAACGAGGCTCAGATGCAACGATCCACGACGGTCGCTTCCTCCCCCGCGCGCGCGCCGAAGGGGCTGACCATGACGCGCCACTTTTCCGCCGAGGGTGTTTCTCCTTACGATGAACCGCGCTGGGAGCGCCGCACCGCGTCGATTACCGACACCAAGGGCAACACCATCTTCGAGCAGAAAGACGTGGAGGTTCCGGCCGACTGGTCGATGACGGCTACGAACATCGTGGCCTCGAAGTATCTGCACGGGCCGATGGGCTCGCCGGAGCGCGAGACGGGCGTGCGGCAGTTGGTGGGCCGGGTCGCCGAGACCATTCGCGACTGGGGCCTGAAGGGCGGCTACTTTGCCTCGGAGGCCGACGCGGTCATCTTCCACGACGAGCTGGCCTCCATGCTGCTGACGCAGAAGGCGGCCTTCAACTCGCCGGTCTGGTTCAACGTGGGCTGCGACCGCCTTGAGCCGGAGGCCAACGGCCAGAACTGGCACTGGGATCCGGCCACGGGCGGCATCCGGCTGGAGCCCACCGGCTACAAGAACCCGCAGTGTTCGGCCTGCTTCATCAACTCGGTGGAGGACTCGCTGGACTCGATCCTGACCCTGGCCAAGACCGAGGGCATGCTCTTCAAGTGGGGATCGGGAACGGGCACCAATCTCTCCACACTGCGCGGCTCGATGGAGCTGCTCTCCGGTGGCGGCCAGGCCAGCGGGCCGTTGAGCTTCATGCGCGGTTTTGACGCCTTTGCCGGCGTCATCAAGAGCGGCGGCAAGACGCGCCGCGCCGCCAAGATGGTGATCCTCAACGTGGACCACCCGGACATCGTCGACTTTATCGAGTGCAAAGCCAAGGAAGAGGCCAAGGCCTTCTCGCTCATCAAGGCCGGCTACGACGGGTCGGGGCCGGACTCCGAGGCCTACTCGTCGATCTTCTTCCAGAACGCCAACAACTCGGTGCGCGTCAGCGACGAGTTCATGCGGGCCTGCGAGGCCGACGGCGAATTCACCACCCGCACGGTGAAGGATCGCGAGCCGGTCCAGACCTTCAAGGCCCGCGAGATCCTGCACAAGATCGCCAAGTCCACCTGGGAGTGCGGCGATCCGGGCATGCAGTTCGACACGATCATCAACAAATGGCACACCAGCAAGAACACGGCGCGCATCAACGCCTCGAACCCGTGCGTGACAGGCGATACGCTGGTGGCTACCAGCGAGGGGTGGCGGCGCATCGACGCTCTGGTGGGCAGGTCGCTGAGTGTTTTTGGCGCCGACGGCCAGCCACACTTCATTACGAAGATATTCCCCACCGGCTCCAAACCGGTGTATCGACTGCGTACGCGCGCGGGCTACGAGCTTTGTCTTACAGCGGATCACAAGGTGCTTACGGCCAATCGCGGCGATGTGCCGGCCGCGGAACTGCGGGAAGACGACGAGGTATGTTTGCAGGGCGCAGGCTTTGGGCGGCGCAGCACGACCGATCGTCTTGCGCTGGCCGTGGGGTTGGCGGTGGGCGATGGATGCCTGTCGCGCTCCAAGGCTTCTGGAAATTTGCAGGAGATTGTCACGCTGGTGATGGCCTCCAGCGAATCGGAGGTACTTGAAAAAGTTGCCGAAGCCGTACATGAGCAGAAGCTTGCTCTCAAAGTCGCGGGTTCGGTTGGCCGAAACGACGCCGTTTCGGTCAGCGATCGCGTGGAGGGCGTGGCGCGCCTCAGCTTCTCGTCGCAGCCGGTCGTCGATCTTTTCAAGGAATTTGCCGTTCTCGACGCGGGAAGCGAAGGGAAAATGTTCACTCCAGCCGTCTACGAGCTGGATAAGCCTTCGCTGGCCGCAGTTCTGCGCGGACTTTTCACGGCGGATGGAACCGTGGCCAACTATGGCGACAAGAGCCAATATGTTTCGCTCGATTCGAGCAGCGAACCACTGCTCCGGCAGGTGCAGACGCTCCTGCTCTCTTTCGGCATCAAGGCCAAGCTGTATACCGGCCGCCGCGGCGGCGCTACGCACGCCATCCTGCCCGATGGACGCGGAGGACGAAAACTTTATCCCGTTCAGGAGATGCACTCGCTACGCATCAGCCGCACCTCGCGCCTCATCTTCGAGCGCGAGATCGGTTTCGATCCGTCCAGCCCCAAAGCGCATTCGCTCGCGATGCTGAATGCCGATTTCGCGGCCTATCGTGACCGGATGACCGATGCATTCGAGACGCTCGAACCCCTCGGTGAAGAGCCGGTCTACGATCTGACCGAACCGGCAACGAGCCATTTTGTGTCGAATGGTCTCGTGGTTCATAACTGCTCCGAGTACATGTTTTTGGATAACTCGGCCTGCAACCTGGCGAGCCTGAATTTGATGCGCTTCGTCACGCCGACCGGCGGCTTCGACATCGCCTCCTACCGGCACGCGATCTCCGTGCTGATTACGGCCATGGAGATTCTGGTGGACAACTCGGGCTACCCGACCGAAGCCATCGCGCGCAACTCGCACGACTACCGGCCGCTGGGGCTGGGCTACGCCAATCTGGGCGCGCTGCTGATGTCCTTCGGCCTGCCCTACGACTCCGAAGCCGGCCGCGACCTGGCCGCCGCGTTGACGGCAATCCTCTGCGGGCAGGCCTATCTCCAGTCGGCAGCCATCGCCTCGCAGTGCCCGCCGGTGACCTCGGCCACGCCGCTGACCGCCTCGGTGGAACACCCCGGCGGCGCCTGTCCGGGTTTCTCCGTCAACCGCGAGCCATTCCTCGACGTGATTCGCATGCACCGCGCCGAGGTGAACAAGATCGGCAAGTCGCGCACATCGGGCGAGCCGTTCCTCGTGCCGCAGTTGGAAGCCCTGCTCACGGCCAGCCGCGAGTGCTGGGACATGGCTCTGCTCTACGGCGAGCGCTATGGCTATCGCAATTCGCAGGTCACGGTGCTGGCGCCCACCGGCACCATCGGCTTCATGATGGATTGCGACACCACGGGCATCGAGCCCGACCTCGCGCTGGTCAAGTACAAAAAGCTGGTCGGCGGCGGCATGATCAAGATTGTCAACAACACCGTGCCCACCGCGCTGTTCAAGCTGGGCTACTCCAACGAGGAAGTCGACGCCATCGTCAGCTACATCGACGCCACGGGCACCATCGAAGGCGCGCCGGGCATCAAGCCGGAGCACCTTTCTGTCTTCGATTGCAGCTTCAAGCCCGCCAAGGGCACGCGCTCCATCCATTACATGGGGCACATCAAGATGATGGCCGCCACGCAGCCGTTTCTTTCCGGCGCCATCTCGAAGACGGTCAACCTGCCCAACGAGGCCACCGTCGAAGAGGTCGCCGAGGCCTACGCCGAAAGCTGGCGGCAGGGCATCAAGGCCGTGGCCATCTATCGCGACGGTTCGAAGGGCACGCAGCCGCTGAACACCAGCGTGGACGCCAAGCGCGAACCCTCGGCGCTCGACGCCGCAGCCGGCCGTGTGCTGGCCCGCCTGGCCGCAGCGCAGCCAGTCGTCGAGGCTGACCTCAGGCCGCTCGAAGCGCAGCCGGCCGAGAGCGTCGAAGTGAGCGCGAAACTGATTCTCGCCGCCGCCCAGGCCTTTGACAAAGCCCTGGCCGAGATTGCGCATGCCGCCGCTGTGCCTGTGCTCACGCCCGCGCCCGTCGCCGATCCGGCGGACAAGGACGAGGAGCAGGACCTCAATGCGCCGCCGCGCGCCGTGCGCCATCACCTGCAGGAAGAACGCGCCTCGGTCACACACAAGTTCTCCATCGGTGGCCACGAGGGTTACATCACCGTCGGCCTTTATCCCAATGGCCAGCCGGGCGAGATCTTCATCCGCATGGCCAAGGAGGGTTCGACCGTCTCCGGCCTGATGGACGCCTTCGCCACCTCGGTTTCGCTCGCCCTGCAGCACGGCGTGCAGCTCAAGGTGCTCTGCGAAAAGTTCGCGCACACGCGCTTCGAGCCCTCGGGCTGGACCGGCAACGAGCAGATCGGCTACGCCAAAAGCCTGATGGATTACATCTTCCGCTGGCTCAACCTGCGCTTTCTTTCCGGCGAACAGTTGACACTCTTTGCTGGCCTCGCGCCCCGTGCGCCGGAGCTGCCGGCCGCGCCGAGCCTGCTCGAAAGCGACATGGACCCCGAAGAAGTGTCCGCCTCGAAGGAGCACCTGGCGCGCCTGGCCGAAGACGTGGCCCGGCGGCTGAACAAGGTCAGCGGCCACCCCGGAATGGCGGGCGGCGGCTTTGCCTCCGAAGCGCAGCCGTTTGCCTCGTCGGCCAA
>JAJYFB010000065.1 GCA_021785495.1 Acidobacteriota bacterium
CACGCCCGAACAGGCCCTCAAGCACCCCACCTGGGTGATGGGCCGGCGCATCACCATCGACTCGGCCACCATGCTCAACAAGGGGCTCGAAGTGATTGAGGCCTGCCGGCTCTTCGACGTCTCCGCCAGCCAGGTGCGCGTCACGATTCATCCTCAATCGACGGTTCACTCGCTGGTCGAGTACGTGGACGGCTCGATTCTGGCGCAGATCTCCGTCACGGACATGCGTCTGCCGATCCTCTACGCGCTGGCCTATCCCGAGCGCCCGGCCTCGAAGCTGACCTTCGACATGGCCGCCCTCAAGCATCTGGACTTCGAGCCGCCCGACCTCGAACGCTTTCCCTGTCTGCGGCTGGCCTACGAGGCGGCCGAAAAAGGCGGAGCGCACACGATCGCGCTCAACGCCGCCGATGAAGTGGCCGTCGAGGCCTTCCTCGACCGGCGTATTCCCTTCCTGGGCATCCCGCGTACAATTGAGAAGGTACTTGCGGCAACCCCAGAGGCGCATCCGGCGACCATCGCCGCGGTGCTCGCGGCCGATCGCGAGGCGCGCGAACGTGCGCGCCAGTTGCTCGTCTGAACGATGCTCGCCTGAACCAGGCGGCAGGCCGCCAAGAGGAACTCCGCTCGCATGTTTGGCATTCACATCGATCCCCATCAATTCGATCTGCGCGCAACGATCGTCGCCGTCGTCTCGTTTCTGGTTCTGGTCGGCGTCATTGTCGTGGTGCATGAACTGGGACACTTTCTTGTCGCCAAGTTCTTCAAGGTGCGCGTCGAAGCCTTCAGCTTCGGCTTTGGACCGCGCCTGTTCGGCGTCAAGTACGGCGAGACCGACTACAAGGTCAGCCTTCTTCCGCTCGGCGGCTACGTGAAGATGACCGGCGAAGCCGCGGAGCAAAACCTTCAGGTAGGCGGCGACGCCGCAGCGCCGCTGGCCGACGCCGCCAGCGACCCCGGTTCGCTGTTGGCGAAGCCGCGCTGGCAGCAGATGCTGATCGGCTTTGCCGGACCGGCGGCCAACTTCGTGCTGGCCTTCGCGCTGATGCTCTTCTACTTCGCCTTTCTGAACGAAGTGCCGAACATCCGCACCGTGCGCCTGGAGTGGATCAAGCCCGGCTCAGCCGCTGCGCAGGCGGGCTTGCGCCCCGGCGACCGCGTGACCGGCTTTGCCGGCGTCGCCAACCCGGACTGGAAAACCTTTCACGACCTGGCCGATCACAACGCCGGCCAGAGGGTTCCCATCGCCGTCGAACGCGGCGGGCAATCGATTCAAACCACCCTCCAGTTGCAGGGACACGCCAGCGGCGACGGCATCGACCTTGAAGAGGCGGGCATCTACGAGCAGATTTATCCCAACCCGATCGTCATTGCCAGTCTTTTAGCCGGAGCGCCAGCCGACCAGGCCGGACTGAAGCCGGGCGACGAACTGCTGGCCTTCGACGGCTACGCCTTTCACTCCTTTGCGCCGCTGTTCGATTACCTGGCCGACGGCAAAGGCGCCCCGATCACTCTGACCGTCCGTCGCAATGGAGCCGTTCTTCCGCCCATCGTGGTCAAACCCTATCAGGTCGATTCCACATGGCGGCTGGGCTTCACCCGCAGCCCGATGAAGGAGCCGCCGGTGCGCTTGCAGCCGATGCCGCTCGGCCGCGCCGTGGTCTCCTCGACGGACTTTTGCGAAGACAGCTCGCGGATGATTGTCGACCTGCTGAAAAAGCTCTTCACGCATCAGGCCTCGATCAAGGAAGTCTCCGGCCCCATCGGCATCATGCAGATTGCCGGCGACGCCGCCACCTCGCATAGCTGGCAGTACATCTTCGAGCTCTCGGCCGGCATCAGCATCAACCTGGGCATCTTCAATCTCCTGCCCTTCCCGATCCTCGATGGCGGCATGATTCTCTTCCTCGCGATCGAAAGCCTTCTGCGCCGGGCCATCGACATCAAGATCAAGGAGATCATCTACCAGGCGGCATTTTTGACGATTCTGGTTTTCTTCCTGTTCGTCTCGTTCAACGACATCTCCCGGTTGCCGATCTTCATGCACTTCAAACCCTGAAAACTTGGATCAGGGGCCAGGGGGCGGAAATCGCGGCCCTGCGGAAGCTCCTGAACCTTGAACCTTGTTCCTTGTTCCCTGTTCCCTGAAAGCCATGGCCGTCACGACAGAACTCCGCGTTCGCTATGCTGAAACCGATCAGATGGGCGTGGTCTACTACGCCAACTACCTCGTCTGGTTCGAACTGGGCCGCGTGGAGTTGTTGCGCGCTTCGGGCTATTCGTACGACCGGCTGGAAAAGGAGCACGGTTGCATCCTGCCGGTGATCGAGGCCCGCTGCCGCTATCGCTCGCCGGCCCGCTACGACGATGCGATCCTCATCGAAACCCGCCCCGCGCTGCTGCGCGGCTCCGTGCTGAAATTCGCCTATCGCATCTTCCGTAAACCCGGACCGGAATCGCAGGCGCGCGAGCTTCTGGCCGAGGGCGAAACGGTGCATGTCGTCTGCGACGCGCAGATGCAGCGCAAACCGCTGCCGCCGCACTACGCCGAAGCCCTGCGCAAGCGGATGGACGAAGAACTCTAGCAGGAGTTTACGGCGAAGCATGAGGTCTGGTATTGGCAGCTATCGCTAAATATCTCTAGATGTCCCAGGCGCAAGCACTTGTCCTTGCGATGCCCCGCAAGGGCGCCGGCTTCGGGAAGATCGATCCGATGGCCGGCGTGCACGCACGCCGGCTTGTGCTTCATGCGGATTTACCGGTGGCGACTCCCAGCCAAAGCCGGCCGATATGGCCAAAGACCCGCGCCAGCCGCACGCCCTCACCGGAGCGCGGAGCCGATAGCTTGTTCCCGTGCGCCTTGGCTCTTTCGTTCGTCCTGGCAGCCAGCGGCTCGGCTCCGGCCTTCATCTCCGCCAGCGCCTGCTTGACCTGTGCACGCAGAGATTCTGCTTCGAGCGCGCAGGAGCGCAGATAGGTGGAGATCGTCATCCCGGCCTCCGCGGCGCGTTGACGCAGCCGCGTGGACTCGGCCTTGCTGAGGCGGATGGTCACGCTGGTCGTACGAAGTTCCGCGGTCGTATCGGCCAGCATCGAGGCGACGGCGTTTTTCACGGCATTTCTTCGCGCCGCCTCGGCCGCGGCCAGATTTTGCTCTTCCGCAGACTGGGCGGGAGAACCATCGCCAGCGGCTGCCGCAGGCTCGGCGCTGCGATCGAGCGGACGATAGCGCGCATGGGCGCGCAACGCCTGCTCGTAGCTTAACGCGGCCACGTCCTCGCCCAAATCGCTTGAACTCCAGAGAGTTTCGTCCTCAGCGGTTGCGGGCGGGGGCGAGGCCAACGAAGCCAGCAGACCCGCAAAGCTGGACTGCGTGGGGGAGGGCTGCGCTGGTGCGGGCTGCTGCATGGAAGCAAGCATAGAGCGGAAAAAATCTCTCTGCATGAGAAATCGCCCACGGAAAAGACGACATGTTTCGAATCGGGAGAGATTCTGCGCGCTTCCCGAATTGAAGCAGGTGCGGCCCATCCAGTCGGCAAACTGTCTTGCGGCTCAGCCGGCTTCGAGACGCGCGAGGAATGTCGTCAACTCGGCCGGCAGGGGCGCTTCCAGTTGCATGGGCTTGCCCGTGAGCGGATGCGCCAGCGCCAGTTGCGCGGCGTGCAAAAAATTGCGGCCGAGGCGAAGGGTTTCCGGTTCGGCGTTCCGCCGTGCCGCGCGCGACGGGGCGGCGGCGAGCGCTCTTTGGTCGCGCAACTGCGCGGCGCCGCCGTAGAGCGTGTCGCCCACGACGGGGTGGCCGATCGAGGCCATGTGCACACGGATTTGATGGGTGCGGCCGGTCTCGATACGCACGCTCACCAGCGTGAATCTGCCGAAGCGCGTCTCCAGCCGCCGCAGGACGCGATAGTGCGAGACGGCCGAGCGCGTCTGTTCGCCGGGCCGCGTCGACATGCGCGTGCGCCGCACCGGATCGCGGCCGATCGGGGCCGTAATCGTTCCCTTGTCGCGCTCGATGGTTCCATGCACCAGCGCGAGATAAGTCTTCTCGACGCGACGCGCGGCAAACATCGCGCTCAGGGCCGCGTGTGCGCGGTCGTTCTTGGCCACGACGATCAGTCCGCTGGTTTCCTTGTCGAGCCGGTGCACGATGCCCGGCCTCAGCTCGCCGCCCATCAACGAGAGCATTTGGAAACGGTAGAGCAGCGCATTGACGAGCGTGCCCTGGTTGCGCGCCTCCTCGGTTGCGCCCGCGCCGGCGTGGACCATCATTCCGGCCGGTTTGTTGACAACGGCCAGATCGTTGTCTTCGTAGACCACGTCGAGCGGGATCGCCTCGGGCGCGGCCCGCAGCGGCGCCGGATGCGGCTCGCCAGCAACGGTCACGCGCTCGCCGCCGCGCAGTTTGAAGGAAGCCTTTTGTGGCTGGCCCTCGACCCGCAGCCCACCCTGCTCGATGAGCAGTTGCACCCGCGAGCGGCTCATGCCCTCAAGATGCCCGGCGACAAAACGATCCAGCCGCTGGCCGGCGGCTTCGGCGGGAACGGCGATCTCGCGCAGCGCGTGCGTTTCGCTCATGCCGCATCACCTGGCGCGCTGCAATCGGGCGCAGCGATCGAGGTCTGCTCGCCGCTGCTCGCTCGCGTGGGCTTGCGCTCGTGCAGAGCGAACGCACCGGCAAATACAAGCGCAATCGCCGCCCCCGAGGACGGAACCATCACAGCGCCGAAATGAAAGAGAACCGGATGCACTCGGACAGAATAAAGGATGGCGCGTCTGGATGGAATCGTCGTCCGAGCAATCCCTCGTTTCCGCGCGGCGCAGAAGCCGGCGGCGAACTATCATTCAAGACAAGCATCCTTACGGCGCGGAGCGGGCGCAAACGCCATGGAAAATTATCATTTTCTTCAACCTGCCGCGGCGATCGTTCTCCCCGCGCTTGCCTTTGCGGAGATGATCGCGCTGTTCGTGCGCCGCCTCGCGCACGAGGACGAAAACGGCGGCTGGCGCGAGGCATTCCTCCAGGCGGTTGTTGTCTGGGCGGTTCTGGCCTTCGCCTTCACCGAATTTCTCTCGCTTTTCCGGGCGATCGATGCGCTCACTCTCGCTCTCTGCTGGGGCAGCGCGGACCTGGCGTTCGCGCTGTTCTGGATGCGAGCGGGCGGCAGGACATTCGATAGCCTGCGCGACCGTTGCCGCCTCCTGCCGAACCAACTTTCGCGCAGTCAGGCAGTGCTGCTCCTTTGGGTGGTCTTTACCCTCGTCGTCACCGGCGCAGTCGCCGTTGCCGCGCCGCCCAACAATTACGACTCGATGACCTATCACATGAGCCGCATCGCGCACTGGTGGGCCGATCGGAGCATCGCCTTTTACCCTACGCACATTCAGCGACAACTTTACAGCGGTCCGCTGGCCGAGTACGCGATCCTGCAATTCTTCGTGCTTGGCGGCGGTTCGGACCGTCTGGCCAATCTTGTGCAGTGGCTCAGCTTTGCCGGCTGCGCCATGGTTGCGTCGCTACTCGCGCGGCGGCTGGGAGGCGGCCGCTTTACGCAAACCACCGCAGCCTTCCTCGTCGCCGTTACGCCCATCTGCATCCTCGAAGCCACCTCAACTCAAAACGATCTGGTCTGCGCGTTGCTGACGGCGACGACCATTTACTTCCTCGATCGCGGCAAAACCCTCTGGACCGGCCTCAGCTTCGGCCTCGCACTTGGGGTCAAATCCTCGGCAGGATTGTTTGTTTTCCCCTTCTGGCTGGCGTATCTGCTGGGTGATCTCGCCAGCCGTCGCGGCGTGTTCAGGACAATCGTAAGGTTCGCCTCCATCGGCTGCATTGGCCTCGTCTTCCTGGCTCCGCTGACGCTGCGCAATCTGCGCATCTTTCACGACCCGCTGGGCGAGAAAACGCAGATTCAGTGGATTCAGTCGCAGACCTGGGCCATGCGGCCGCTGGCGGCGAATCTCCTGCGCAGTCTCGGCACGGAACTGGGCACTCCGGCAGCCAGCATCAACCGGCTGGAAGAACGCGCCGTGCGCGTCACGGCGTATACGCTTCGGCTCAACCTCGACGATCCGCGCAATACTTTTTTCGGAACGCGCTACACCGCCGGCGAGATGGAGGGCGACGAGGATACAAGCGCCAATCCCCTGCCCGTGGCGCTGTTTCTCGCCGCCTCCGTCATTCTTTTCGCGTCGCGACATCTGCGCGCCTCGGCCGCTGCGCGTTTTACGCTTCTGGTCTGGGCCGGCTTTCTTCTCTTCGCATGGCGCATCTGCTGGCAGCCCTGGCTAACACGGCTGCACATTCCATTTTTGATTCTGGCCTGCGCGCCGGCCGCATTGTTTCTCGGCGAACTGCGCCGCCGCGCCCGTCTGTTGGCCGGGGCTATCGCCGCTTTGGCGGCCCTCCTCGCCCTGCAACCACTCCTGCACAATTGGGATCGCCCCGTCCTGATTCTCAAGCCGCAGCCGCTGAGCGTCTTCACCACGCCGAGGATGGAGCAGTACTTCGCCGGGCGTCCCGATCTGCATCTTTGTTACAAGGAAACGGTTCAGGCGCTTGCCGCCTCTTCCTGCCGCGTGGCAGGTATCGAAACCAGCGAAGACGATTGGGAGTATCCGCTCTGGGCGCTGGCGAACTCGGGCGGCGCACCTGCATTTTTCCGGCCTGTCGATGTCGAAAACCAGACCCGCGTCGCAACGGCTGGATTCCCCGGTGCGCTCTGCGCTCTTGTCGCCGTTCACGATGCGGATCGCAGCGCTCCGCAATTGCGGCCCACATGGATCGATCTGCATCTCGCCGCCCCCGGAGGAGCCAGCGAGGAACGCCGCTTCGATTGCCGCCCCTGACCGCACGCGGCAAAGCGCCGGTCCACTTTTCGATCGTTGCCCGGCTGCCTGTGCCTGCGCCCCGACGCACACGCATGTTTGCAGATTCTTCGGCGCATTTCAGCGGCCTGCTTGCGCTGCCAGGATACGTGCGATGCTCCGGGAAAAGCCGCATAAACATCAGGAAACCGGGGAGACTTCGGTTTTTCTCGCCGGGATTTGTCAGCAAGAAGCCTTGAAGAGCGCCAGCGCACGCTGCCAGCCCTTTTCGATGACGCGCACGGCGATCGGATCGAGACCGAGCGCGCCGGGGCTCATCCATTCGCTGCGCTCGATCCAGCGCACCTCGTCGGCGTCGGAGGCTGCGCGCAATTCCCCGCCCACGGCGCGGCAGAGGAAATCGGCGATCACGTAGTGATAACGCACGCGGCCATCTTCGCTTGCCGGTTCGCGATCGATCCGGTCAATCCGATCAATCCGGTCAATCCGATCGACAAGTTCGATCAACTCCATCGGCTCAACGATCAATCCCGTCTCCTCGCGCGCCTCGCGGACGACGCCTTCCGTGAGCATTTCGCCGAGTTCGAGCAATCCGCCCGGCAGCGTCCAGTGGCCCTTGAGCGGTTCGGTTCCGCGGCGCACCAGCAGCACGCGGTCCTCGTGAACAATCACCGCGCCCACGCCCACCAGGGGCGACTGCGGAAACTCGCGTCGTACGTTCTGCATCTCGAAATTCCTTTTCGGCGCGTTCGCCAGTTCCGCATGGGCAACGTCTCTTGGCTTGTTCTCCGCCGGACCAGACAGCAACCGAATCCCTCCCTCTATCATCGAACAAGCAAGCAAAGGAGCGAACGATGGCCCAGTTTACGCTGAAGATTGACGGAATGCACTGCGGCTCCTGCGTACGCCGCGCAGGCCAGGCATTGACCGCCGTTCCCGGCCTGACGGTGGACGAAGTGCGCCTCGGCGCGGCCCGGCTGACCGCAACCGAAGAACCAGCGCCGGTGGAAGCAGCCATCGCCGCACTCGCCAAAGCAGGCTACGTCGCGCGACTCGACTCGTAGCGCAAACCAGTTTTCACACGGACCAGGAGCCAACCGTGGCCGAGAGTACACGCGAAACGCTGACTCTTCCCGTCGTGGGCATGACCTGCGCCTCCTGCCAGCACCATGTCGAGCAGGCGCTGCGCGCAACCGGCGGCGTTGACGATGTGCGCGTAGATTTGATGGCGCATCGCGCCAGCATCGTCTTCGATCCGGCCGTAACGGCTCCCGAACAGTTTGTCGCGGCGATTCGCAACGCCGGCTATGACGCCGTGCTGCCGCGCGAGAACGGCGTCGCGGCCCACGCCGAAGACGCGAACGCCGACGCCATGCGCAAGGCCGCAGCCACGCTTGCGGCCGGAGCCGCGGCCATGCTCCTGGCCATGCCGCTCGATGCGGGCCACGGCGCATACGATTCCTTCCTTGCGCAAGCGCTGCCATGGCTCTGCGCGATTCCGGTTTCGGCCCTGCGCTGGTTTTTGCTCGCGACCACGTTGGCCGTTGTCGCCTGGGCCGGGCGCGGCATCTACCTGAGCGCGGTGCGCGCCCTTCGCCACGGAACCACAAACATGAATACGCTGGTGAGCCTGGGCACGAGCGTGGCCTTTCTCTATTCGGCCTACGCCACGGTCTGGCCCGCTCCGGGACGCCACGTCTATTTCGACGCAGTACTGCTGATTCTTGGCTTTTTGCTTCTTGGCAAAGCTCTCGAAGCCCGCGCCAAGCGTCGCGCTCTTGGCGCGCTCGACTCGCTCTCGCGCCTGCGTCCGGCCACGGCGCGGCGGCGGCTGGATGGCGTTGAAACCGTGGTTCCCCTCGCAGAGATTCGTCCCGGCGACAGCATTGCGGTGCTGCCCGGCGAGCGCTTCCCCGTGGACGCGACGATTCTCGAAGGCCGCACCACGGTGGACGAATCGATGCTCACCGGCGAAGCCACGCCGCTCGCGCGCGAAGCTGGCGGACGCGTGCTGGCCGGCTCGCTCAACTACGACGGCGCGGTCCTCTGCCGGGCCGAGTCGCTCGGCGAAGAAACCATGCTCGCGCAGATCGCACGCATGGTCGATCAGGCGCAAGGTTCGCGCGCGCCCATGGAGCGGCTGGCCGACGCGGCCAGCGCTGTCTTTGTGCCGGTGGTGCTGGCGCTGGCCGCCGTCACTTTTGTCGTCTGGCTCGCCGCCACGCGCTCGCTTGCACTGGCGCTGGCCAACACCGTGGCCGTGCTCGTCATCGCCTGCCCCTGCGCGATGGGACTGGCCGTGCCGGCCGCGCTCACCGTCGCCGTCGGCCGGGGCGCGCAACTTGGCGTGCTCTTCAAGGGCGGCGAAGCGCTCGAACGGCTGGCGCATCTCGACGCCGTCGCACTCGACAAAACCGGAACGCTCACCGTGGGCAAGCCGGTGCTTGAAACCATGCAGGGACGAGGGACGAGGGAAGTAGGGATTGGGGGACCGAGCGACCAAGGGACCATGGGACGGAGAGACCAGGAGGCTGAGGCGTGGAACGAGCGCGACCTGCTGCGCATGGCGGCGGCGGCCGAAGAGCGATCGAATCATCCGCTGGCCCACGCGGTGGTCGCATTCGCGCGCGCATACGGCCCCGAAGGACTGCGCTGGGAGCCGGCCGAGGAAGTGCGGATTCTGCCCGGCCGCGGGCTGTCCGCGCGCGTCGAAGGCCACGAATGTCTGCTCGGCAATGAGGCTCTCTTCAGCGAGTTTTTTATTCCACTCCCGGCCGACGTGACCGCACCGCATCCCGGCGTCACGCGGTTGTGGATGGCCGTCGATGGCAAGCCGGCCGCGTATTTCGATGCGCGCGATGCGCTCCGGCCCGATGCGGCGGCGGCCGTTGCGTCGTTGCGTCGCGCGGGACTCCGCGTGCAAATGCTCACCGGCGACTCGGCCGCCGCCGCCGCACCCATCGCGCGCGAAGCGGGCATCGACGCGGTCGAGGCCGGTCTCGATCCGGCCGGCAAACTCCAGCGGATTCGCGCCCTGCAACAAAACGGCCTGCGCGTGGCCATGGTGGGCGACGGCATCAACGACGCGGCGGCGCTGGCCACGGCCGAAGCGGGCATCGCGATGGGCTCGGGCGCGGATCTGGCGCAGGAGGCCGGCGATGTGCTCCTGCTGCGCGCGCAACCGATGGCGATTCCGGCCGCGCTCGCGCTGGCCCGACAAACGGTGCGCGTCATGCGCCAGAACCTCGGCTGGGCCGTGGGCTACAACCTCGTCGGCATTCCGCTGGCCGCCGGCGTCTTCTATCCCGCCTTCCACATTCTGCTCACCCCGTGGCTGGCCGCCGCCGCCATGGCGCTCAGTTCCATTTGCGTCCTCGCCAACAGCCTCCGTCTACGCGGCTGGAACTTCGCAGGGTAATTCTTTTTGCCGGGCAGGCCCTTCGTTCGCTCCGGTGCGAAGAATCGGCAGCTTTTGCGCATTGGTTCCGGCCGAATCATTCGGGATCGGTGCGCTTGGTTCCAAACGGATCGGTACCTGTTGCGGCGAGTCAGCGCGCCGGACTCGCCGCGTCTTTTGCCAGGTCGCAGGCGCGCCACAGGTACCAACTGGCGACGGAGCGGTAGGGCGCCCAGCGTTGGCCGCGCCGCAGGACCGCTTCAGGCGCGGGCAGATCGGCGGCTTCGATGGGGCGCCTGCGGGGCAGACGCCCAAAGGTGAGCGCGAAGCCCTTGCGCACGCCGTAATCGGTCGCGGGCAGCACGTCGGCGCGGCCCAGACGGAAGATCAGCAGCATCTCGACCGTCCAGCGGCCGATGCCACGCACCACGGTGAGGCGCTCGATAATCGCCTCGTCGTTCATTTTGCGGATGGCCGCGCGCGAAGGCACGGAACCGTCGAGCGTGCGTGCGGCCAGATCGCGCAGCGCGCGGATTTTATTGGCCGAGACGCCGGCCGCGCGCAGCACGTCGTCCGGCGCGGCCAGCAGAAGCTCCGGCGCGGGATCGCCGCCGAAGTGCTCGCGCACGCGCCGGTGAATGGCGGCCGCGGCCTTGCCGTGCAACTGCTGGTAGAGGATCGATTCGAGGAGCGATGCGAAGGGCGAGGCCGAGCGGTCGAGGCGCAACGTGAACGGGCCGGCGCGCTCGATGAGCGCCGCCAGTTTGGCGTCGCGTGAGCGCAGATGCGCAACCGCCTCGCCAGGATCGAAGGGAAGCTGCCTGCTGCGGCCGTCGTGAATCATGGATGGAGTCTATCGCAACCAGGCCAAATGCAGAATTTCCTTTGCGAAGCGCGTCGTGTATCCATCGATGAAACGTCCCTTCGCGGAACCGGTGGCTGTTGATGGGGATACCGCGAAACCTTGCTCGCAGGCGGCTTCTTGGGTGACCGTGGAGCAAAGGACGACAAGAGATTCTTTCAACGTTTGAGCGTGTTTTGACCTTTTCCGCAACGCCGCGGTTTCTGTGCGCCGGTCTGTATTGCGGACCGCTACCTTACGGTCCTTCGTCCAGAACCTCGATGCCCGAAACCGTAGCGTTGTTGACGATGGGCTCGAAGGTAAGATTCAGTTTTCCCTGCGCGGAAGGCTTCAGGTGATAAAAGGTTTTTGTGAGTACGTGCAGCCGGCCGGCCTCTTTGTAAATGTCGAAGTGATCCAGCAGCGTTTGTCCGTTGCACATCACCTTGAAGACGCGGCTGCCCACCCCGCCTCCGCCGGAGCCATCCGCCCCGAAGTAGAACTCCACGAAGTGCAGAACCAGCGTATATCGATCGCTGGTATCGACCGGAATGGCGTAGGTGAAGTGCCCGTAACGCTCGGAGGAGAACAGATCCGGATCGGATGAATCGCCAGCCGGCTGGTGCAGGTCGGACAGTTGGCCGTACATAAAGTAGTCGTCGGGACGCCAAACGTTGCCGTTGCGGTCGGTGTAGGGCGTCCGCTGCATCAATAGCCGGATGGGAAGCTGCTTGTGCGCCAGTCCGGGCACAATCTCGATGGCGCTGATCTCCGGGGCGCCGCGTTCGTTCGTGAACGCCAGATGGAGCTTGCCATCGCTGGCCGGCGAAACATCGCGAAGAATGCGCTCGTCGGCGATATTCGGGCCGAGCGCATCTGTCTCAATATCAAAATTCGGCAAAACAATCTTGCCGTTGATCCATACCGTGAAGGTCGGCATTTCTTCGTTGGCCGCTTCCGAGGCGACAAAATACAGATGCAGTTCGTAAACGCCGGGTTTTAACGGAATGTCGTAGCGCGAGTCGCCGCCCCGCCAGTGTTGAAAGAGAAATGGATCGCTGGTGCGGGCGATGCGGCCATCCGTGAGCCGCCAGGTTCCGCCGCCATGGACGTAACGATCCGGTCCCCAGGCAGATCCGGCGCCGTCGGTTTGCGGATCGCCCGTATAGCCGGCCAGAATGCGCACGGTTGACATGGGCGCGGCCGTCGCCAAGGATTGTCCCGCCCAACCTGCCGGTGCCGAGCCGCCGCCGGGAGATTCCGCACCTGTTGTACGGCGGAATCGGGGATTGAACAAAAGAAGAAGCAGAGCGGTTGCCGTCGCCAACGTGACGATCAGCAACACGAACCGCCAGCGAGTAAACCAGGCAGGCCGGTCAGGAACAAGAACGGTCTGCGACCCCGGGCGAGCGTATTTTTCCTCGGGTGGAGTGTCGGCGGGCGATGCGTCGTTGTAAGGCTCCGTGCCAACCGTCGCTTCCTGTGACAAGACAGGGCAGATCGCCTCCGCCTTTTGTGTAAACACCGGAACATAGGTGCCGGACGGCAACGCGATCTGAACCGAATGCTCTTGACCCGGCCCTTCGTAGTACTCCTTGAGCCGTTTTCTCAGTCGATGGGCCTCGACGCGCGCAATGGCGTCCTCGCTGGCGTCGAAAGCGGTTTTGGAACGGCCAAAGACCTCGGTCGCGATGCAATATTCGCTTAGCTGGTCCGCCTGACCTTCAAAATACTTCTCGCAGAGATAGCGCAGCAGGATGGCCAGCCGGGAGGACCGGCCCATCGTTTTGAGCACAGCCTCCAGTTCCGCACGGAACGGTTCCACGGTGTCCTGCTTGAAGCCGGTCTGCATGAATCCCCTCCCCGCGAGCGGCATGGAATGCAAATCTGCAGGAACAATCCGCGCAATTAAACGTTCCAGTTCATCAAAACATCCAGCAAATATGTTTGCAATCAGTGATGTACATCATGTTACCACGCCCTCGAACATCTTTGTACAAAATTAACCTTTTCATTCGTTAACTTTGTTTCGTAATGTTTTGCCGTCGCTGCAACAATGGGTGAGGACGGCGTTTCCGGGCGCATTTTCATGGAAATTTCTTTCAGCTAAACGGTTTAGCTGGGAGAGAACCTGTTTCCATGAATCGCTTTTCGACAGATTCCACATGGCACAGATTTCACCTTGTGCGGGGTCTGGAGTGAGCACCGGAGATGGCGGCAATTTCTCAAGTGAGGCGGCGGCGCGTCTTTTCGATCGACAAAAAGACGTTTTGGGTGATAACGTTCGCATGACCGTGATAACGTTTGCATCGTTCTCGCTGCAAACGGACCGGGACGCATCGGTTCGATCACGGTGAATTGGCCAGGCCTCCGCGCCACCATGTGCGGAGGCACGCAGAAACGCAAACAGAAACACAGAACAGTGTTCCACACGAAACAGAAGGAGGCAGTATGAGTAAGCAATCCAGTGGGAAAATGCACGGACTCTCAAAGCTAAATCGTGCGTTGATCCCTCTCTTTGCTCTTCTTGCCGCAGGGATGCTCTGTTTGGCGCCCTCGCAGGGTTGGAGCCAGTCCGCCAGCGGTACCATTAGCGGCACGGTGACCGATTCCACCGGCGCGGTCATTCGCGGCGCCCAGGTGACCTTGCTGGACACAAAAACGCTTCTCATCACGGCGAGCGGATTTGAGAAGTGGCAGGAGACGGACATCGTCGAGCACCAGGGCGAAGAGCACAACGTACCGCACATTGTGCTTAAGATCGGTTCGACAACCGCTAGTGTCGAGGTTACGGTATCAGCCGGCGGCGAGATTCCCCTCGATAACGGCGCCAGCACCACAACGCTGAACCAGAAGATGGTCGATCAGCTCTCGGTGCAAGGCCGCGATGCCGCCGAGCTGGTCAAGTTCATGCCTGGCATGGCCATGAACACCGGCCTGAGCCAGTCGGAATTCAGCAGCCAAATCACACAGACCAACTCCGGCCCCATCGGCCAGTTCTCGGCCAGCGGCACCCAGCCCTACGGCAGTATGCAGATGACCCTCGACGGCGCAGGCCTGATCGATGTCGGCAACATGGGCACCCAGATCGCCAACGTCAATCAGGATCAGACGGCGGAGTTCACCTACATCAATGCGGCTTTCGGCGCCGACACGCCGCGCGGCCCGAATATCATTCAGGTGGTCAGCAAGAGCGGCGGCAACCAGTACCACGGAGACGCCTATACCTATCTCCGCGACTGGCAGATGAACGCCAACGACCCTTACTTGAAGGCGGCGCTCCATACCAATCAGCGCACGATCTCGCACCAGGTTTATCCTGGCGGCACCCTCGGCGGTCCGGTTCCATTCATTGGCTACAACCGTCATCACGACAAACTCTTCTTCTTTGCCGGCTTCGAGAAGATGTTCCAGAACCCGCCTGCGACCCTGCATCAGTTGGTCGTTCCCACCACCAACATGCTCAACGGCGACTTTAGCTCAACAACGCTTCCCGGCGATCAGACTAGCGGTTCCACCTGGTGGCCCAGCGCCTCGGTGCCCTGCGCCAATGCCGCGAGTTGGACAGGCTTCTGCCCTACCGGCGGAAGCAATCAGAATCTTTTCGCGAACGGCCAGATTCCCAAGGCATACTGGGATTCCGACGGCCTGGCGCTGTTGACCTACCTGAACAAGGTCGATCCGCCCAATGCCAATCCAGCCACGAATAATGGTTACAACTTCAATTTCATGGATAACCTGCCGGTGAATCGTTGGGAACTGCGGCTACGCGGTGACTGGGACCCCACGCCGAACGACAAGGTTAACGTGGTCTTCACCAAGCAGAACGAGGCCGACCTCAATAATTTTGGTGTCTGGTGGTGGCCGGGTTGGACGGCTCCGATGCCCTCGCAACTCAATGCGACCACGATCGCCAAGCTGTGGACGGCCAACTACGTCAAAGTCTTCAACCCGACCACAACCAACGAATTCAGCTTCGCCTACACCTACTTCACCTTCCCGCCAGCCTTCGCCAATCCCAGCGCGATGAACGTCAAGGCGGCCAACTACACCACCTACTCTCCGTTCAATCCATTGACGACGGACTCCTTCGATCAGATTCCCAACCTGATCAGTTGGGGCGCCGGAACCGGCAATACCACGGGAAGTTTTCCCGGAATCTATGCGCCGGCCATGGTCAAGGCGTTTAATAATGCCTTCGGCAACATCAAGAAGATCTACTCTTTCCAGGACAACGTCACCAAGGTCGTCCGCACGCACAGCCTGAAGGCCGGTTTCTTCTGGGACAGCAACGATCAAACCCAGACCACGAACTATGGCAACTGGACGCAGGGCGCCATCGAGTTCGACAACTGGGGCTACTACACCACGGGTAACCCCCTTGCCGATATGCTCATCGGCTCGACTGATACGATGACGCAGTATGAATCGGGCCCTGTCCACGACGTGGCTTTTCATGAGTGGGCCTTCTAC
>JAJYFB010000204.1 GCA_021785495.1 Acidobacteriota bacterium
GCGGGTTGCGCCGGGCAGCGGCGGCCTGCTGGTGGTGCGGCGGCCGTGGCCCTCGATGGCGCGCACGATTTACGGCGATCCTGAGCGCTATCGCGCGACCTACTGGAGCGACGTGCCCGGCTGCTACTTTACGGGCGACGGCGCGCGCCAGGATGCCGACGGCTACTTCTGGCTGATGGGCCGCGTGGACGACGTGATCAACGTGAGCGGCCACCGGCTGGGCACGATGGAGGTCGAATCGGCGCTGGTGGCGCACCCGAAGGTGGCCGAAGCCGCGGTTGTGGGCCGGCCGGACGATCTGAAGGGGCAGGCGATCGCGGCCTTCGTGACGCTCGAAAGCGGCAATCCGCCGAATGACGCGCTCAAGGACGAGCTGAAAAAGTGGGTCGCCAAGGAGATTGGCGCCCTGGCCCGGCCCGACGATATTCGCTTCACCGAAGCGCTGCCCAAGACGCGCTCCGGCAAGATCATGCGCCGGCTGCTGCGCGAGCTGGCCACGCATGGCGAGGTGAAGGGCGACGTGACCACGCTCGAAGATTTCACGGTGATCGCCAAGCTGCGCGAGAGCGAGGAGGGCTGACGAGAGCCATCGAGCTTTCAGTTTGATGGCTGCGCGTTGCCCTTGCCATTCTCGTCCTCTTCGGGCGCGGCAAAGAACTCTTCCACATCGCCGATGTTCTGCGTGAGGCGATAGGGCGGCAGCGACTGCAAAAAGATCTGGCCGTAGCGCTGGGTGCGAATGCGCGGATCGAGCAGCACCAGCAGGCCGCGATCTTCGAGCGAGCGGATCAGCCGGCCGAAGCCCTGTTTGAGCGTGAGCACGGCCTCGGGAATCTGGTAGTCGAAAAAGGGCCGGCCGCCGTTTTCTTCGATGGCCTTCATGCGCGCCTGCACCACCGGGTCGGAGGGCACGGCGAAGGGCAGCTTATCGATGATCACGCAACTGAGCGCCTCGCCCTGCACATCGACCCCCTGCCAAAAGCTGGAGGTGCCGAAGAGCACGGCGTTCGGCGTCGCGCGGAACTCGGCCAGCAGCGCCTTGCGCGGAGCCGAACCGTGCAGCAGGACGGGAAAATCGAGCACGGGCAGCAGCCGCTCATAGAGGGCGCGCATCTGCGCGTAGCTGGTGAAGAGGCAAAAGGCGCGGCCGCGCGTGATGCGCAGAATGCGCTCGATGGTACGAGCCGCGGCTTCGACGAATTCGGGCGTGCGCGGATCAGGCATCTGCGGCGGCAGATAGAGCAGGGCCTGACGGTCGTAACGAAAGTGCGAGGGAACGATCAGCTCGCGCGTCTCCTGAAGGCCGAGCCGGCGGCGCAGATGCTCGAAGCCGCCCTGCACGGTGAGCGTGGCCGAGGTCAGAATTGCCGTCGGCGTCTGGTCCCAGACAAGTTCGTGCAGGAGGGTCGAGACATCGATGGGCGTGGCCTGAAGAAACGTGCTGCGTGCGGCGGCTCGTTGGGGCGAAGAGGTGCGGCCACGGGCAGAACGATGCGAAGGATCTTCTTCGGGAACTGAGACTCCGGCCGTTTTGCGGTCGCGATCGGCGAAGGCGCCTCCGCCGCGACGCTCCAGCCAGAAGACCATGTTCTCGACACGGGCTTCGAGCAGGTAGGCGAGATCGGAGCGCAGGGCCGCGGCGCGGGCTTCCAGTCCCTGGGCTTCGTCGATCTCGTCGAGCCGGTCGAACTCGGCTTCGAGCAGCTTGAGCGTGGTTTGCACGGCCAGATAGAGGTCGCCCGAAGATTCGAGGAACTCCTCGCGGTTGGCGAAGGGATGCCGGCCGTCGCCCTCCTGCGGCAGCGCGCCGAAGAACATCCGCGCCCGCTCGCGCAACTGCTGCGCGAGCAGGATGATCTGCGAGGAGCCTTCCTTGCCGCGAACCAGAACGTCGGCGTCGCGGATGAAATCTTCGATGCGCACATTTGAGAGCGAGCGGCCGAAGTAGTTCGAGGCTACGGATTCGATCTCGTGGGCCTCGTCGAAGATGACGGCGGCGGCCGGAGGCAGAATGCCGGCGTCGGGCGCGGCCACGGCCTCGGCGCGCACGGCGGCGTCGGCAAAGAAGAGATGGTGATTGACGACGATCAGATCCGACTCGGCCGCGCGGCGGCGCATTTCCGTAATAAAGCAGCGGCGGTAATCAGGGCACGACGAGCCGAGGCAGGCCTCCGAGCGCGCGTCGATCTTCTGCCAGAGCGGGCTGGACTCGGGTAGCGCGGAAAGCTCGGCGCGATCGCCGGTCTCGGTCGTCTTCTCCCAGGCGGCGATTTGTTGATACTCGTCAATCTCTTCCAGCCCCGAAAGCACCGGCTGGCGGGTGAGCGCGTAGAGCTTGTGGCGGCAAAGATAGTTGGCGCGTCCTTTCATGTAGCAGACGCGCAGCTCGCCCAGAAGCGAGGCAAGAAACGGCAGGTCGCGAAAATAGAGCTGATCCTGCAGCGCCTTGGTTCCGGTGGAGACGATGACGCGCTGGCCGGTGCGCAGCGCCGGCAGCAGATAGGCCAGCGTCTTGCCGGTGCCCGTCCCGGCTTCGACGATCAGGTGACGGCGCTCGGCCAGGGCGCGCTCCACGGCTTTGGCCATTTCGTACTGGCCCGGACGGTGCTCGTAGGGCAGCGGCGAGCGGGCCAGAATGCCGCCCGGCGCAAAGAACTCGTGGAGCGTGGGCAGCGTGCGGGTTGGCGTGTTCGCGGAGGGCATCAGAGGCGATGCTTCCATGATACGGATAGAAGCTAGGGACTAGAAGCTAGGGGCTAGGGACGAGGGACGAGGGACGAGCAGGGCCAGCGCATTTGGATTTCGCATTGCCGCCCGGAACCGCTTGGAAAGGGCACGGCTTCGGCCGTGCCGAAACGTGGTGCGGAAAACGGTCCGGCTTGAGCCGCCGAGGGATGCTTTTGGGATGCAGAACCCATCCCGCAGTCTGCGGCCCGGCTGAAGCCGTGCCCTTTCCAAACAAAATCATCCCGCAAGCTGAAATGCGTTTGCCCTGCTCCGGTCGGCGTGTAATTCGTCAGGGGCGGAAAACTTTGATAAACTATGAATTCTGCGGTCCTTCGCAGGAACCACTCTAGTCCATCGCAGGAAGAACCATGTCCATTCATCCCGTAATGCAGCGCCTGGCCGA
>JAJYFB010000205.1 GCA_021785495.1 Acidobacteriota bacterium
GGCCCAAGGGCAAAACCGGCAAGTCCCCGGCGGCCGGTTCAAAGCCGGAATGACGAAAAGTTCATCGTGATCGGCATCACGTGGTCGGCGCATTCGCCGATAGTCTGAATACGGCCAAAGGAGGGCCACACCCCATGGTTTCCGCAATCTCCAACCCCGCAGCAGCCAGCGCACCCCAGCTTGCCAATCCCGCCCCGGCGGCGGCCCAGACCGCGAAGCCCGCCAGCGCCCAGCTTGCGCCCGACATGGTCTCGATCAGCGTTGCCGGCCAGAATGCCAGCGCGGCAAGCCAGAACGCCAACGCGGCAAGCCAGCAGCCAGTCGCGGCAGGCCACGACGGCGACGGCGACGGCCACTAGTTTTTCCCGGAACTCTTGCCGTTTTGAGCGCTGCGACGGCCGGCTGGAAGCGGCTTTTGAAAACAGCCGCAAAAACGCTTCATGAAAGGGCGATGGGGAAATTCCACCCGTGCGGCGAGAACTGCCCCTTTTCCGTGAGCGTTGCGCCCTTTCATGGAGCCGCCCGCACAGAGAACGTCTCGCCCAGCCGGGCGCAGCAACCGGCAAGCCGGACTAAAGCGACTGCACGGGCAAGAGAGTCAGGTCGTCGACCAGACCAACCTCTTTTTGCACAAAGGGCTCGCCGTAGCGCACGCCGGCCAGCAATCCGTAGTGGCGCGCCTCGGCAAAGGTGCGCTCGCGAATCTCTTCTTCGGGCACAAACAGGCCGCCGCCCGCCGCTTGATTGGCGTACTGCGAGCGGTAGGCCATCAGCGCCTGGTGACGCTGCTCGATCAACGGCGAAATGTCCACGACAAAACTGGGCCGCACATCGGCATAGAGACTGGCGTAGACGATCTTGAAGGGCCGATGCGGCTCCGCACCCGTGTCGATCTTCCTGAGTCCGGCGAGGAAACAGGCGTCGTAGCCGAGGACACCCACCGTAGCGTGGTCGGGGTGGCGAGCCTGCCAGTAGGGAAGAATCACAACGCGGGGCCGAAGTTGGCGAAGAACGCGGACGATGGCGATACGGTTTTCGAGGGTATTTTCTACCGCGCCATCGGGCAGGGTCAGCGCCTGCCGCCATCCGGCGCCCAGGATGCGCGCGGCCTCTTCGGCTTCTCGGGCGCGCTCCTCGGCCGAGCCGCGCGTGCCGGCCTCGCCCTGCGTCAGGTCGAGAATGGCCGTGCCGAGGCCGCGCGCCGCCATGCGCAGCAGCGTGCCTCCGCAGGTCTGCTCCACATCGTCGCGGTGTGCGGCGATCGCCAGAACGTCGGCGCGAAAATCGGCGGACATGGAGATCCTTGGACGAGTACGCAACGTGCCGAGCCGACGCATTCGCCGGCTCCGCGCGTTCTTCTCAATAGACCGTGTTGTCGATGTCGTTTGTGGCGTCCATGTAAGCCACGTCGTAGGCGGTTCCGGTCACGGTGACGAACTCATTGTTGATCGACGTGCCGTCCACCGTCGAGTAAATGTACACCTGTCCGCCTTCTGCGGCGTAGAGCTTATGCAGCCCGGTTACCGCGGCGATGCCCGTAGCGTCGCCGATGTACGGCTCGATCTGCGTCACCGCGTTTGTCGAGGTGTTATACATGGTCAGGCAGCCGTAACCGCCTGCCGCGCCCGTGACGGCGCGCACGCCGGTGGTGCAGCCGGTCATGGCGATCCACAGGGTGTTGTCATCGCCCAGAACCATGCGGCTCATCGCTTCAGGCGTCCCGTCACTGATGGCGGCGCTGCTGGAGATCGCATTGTTCGCCAGATTGACCACGGTCAGATGGCCTGCAAAAAGGGTCTGCCCGTTGATGGATTGCGGCTCCTGCCCGACGACGTACATCGTCGAAGCATCGACCAGCGCATTGCTGGCGCCTCCGGGGATGGCGACGGTGGCGTTTGCCAGGGCGCTGACCGTAGGCAGTTGGCCCGAGTATTGATTCGGCAGGAAGATCATCGGCGCAATGGGAACCGGCGTATAAGCAGAGGTCGTGCCGCCGCATTCAGGGCCGCAGCTCAGGATGTACGCCGTGCCGCCGTCGGAGGAGAAGACGGCCTTGATCGGATGATCGAAGGCAAGCGGCGCTCCATAGTATTCGGTAATGCCCGCGGCATCCACGTAGGAGTGGTCCGGGCTCTGCATCTGAAAGAGGCACCAGGACGGCGCGTTCTGCGGCTCACAATCGACGGCGGCCTTGGGCCAGGTGGACGGGCCGCCGGAGTAGGCGATCGTCTGCGCGGCGGCAAGCATGTGCGGATAGTAAACGTAGGGCGAATTCTGCACAAAGGCCAGCGCAACCGATCCGGCGGGATTGACGCTGACCCGGTAAACATTCGGAAGGCTGAGGCCAATCTCGCCCCCGGTGGCTACGCTCTCAACCGTCAAGAAATGCGCTGGCTGGCTGGCGGCGAACACCCAGTTTCCATTCCGCGTCATCAGGACGCCTGAGGATGGATCGGGCAGGGTGCGTACCGTGCTCGTCGTCTTCTCGCTTGCATAGCTGACGATCGAGAGGCTTCCGTCGCCGGAGCCGTAGACGGCGCCAAACTGCTCTTCCGGCATATTCTGGATGGTGATGGGCAGTGCGCCGCCGAAGCCGGAGATGGAAAACGAAGCGGGAGCCCCGTCGAAGCCGCTACGTTGGTCGTAATATCCATCGACGATCACGAGCAGCCCTTTGGACAGTACGCTGGGGTTCTGCACCGCGATCAGGACGCGATTCGGCAACCCGCTGGGCGGCAACGTACGGCCGGCAAAGTAGTAGGTGCTGCCGCAACCCGCCAGCGCGACGGATGTCGCCAACGCCGCAATGGTACTGATCCAGAGGTTCTTCTTCTTCAAAATTCGACCCTCGACCGCAGGAGCGGCGCAACCGGCCGCCTCGGCGAAAATGACAGCTTTTGCGCAGAATCGCCTCTCCGATTGCATCGACCGAAGACGGTTTCCACAAAGGCTATGACTCCCGAAGTATAACAAAACGGGCCGGTGCTTCGCGGCGCGGAAGGATGGCCGCGCCCCGAAGCACCCAGCAAACGCCCGGCTGCCGAACACCCGCGCAGTGAGCGGGGCGCGGCCT
>JAJYFB010000066.1 GCA_021785495.1 Acidobacteriota bacterium
GGTCTTCAAAGGCAACCGGATCGACATCGGCGGCCACCGCTTCTTTTCGAAGTCGGATCGCGTCATGCAGTGGTGGCTCGACCGGATGCCCGTCGAAGCCGCCGGGAGCGAGTTGCGAGGACAACTTCGCTACCACGGGCAGCAGCGCGAAGTTCCCGTCGCCAAGGGCCGGCCGGACCCCGCGACCGAAGACCTGGTCCTGCTCGTCCGCCCGCGCAAGAGCCGCATCTACTTTTTGCGCCGCTTCTTCGACTATCCGATTCGCCTGACCGCGGCGACGCTCGGCAATCTTGGCGCGTTTCGCACCGTGCGCTGCGGCCTCAGCTATCTGCACGCCGCGCTCTTCCCCCGGCCGCAGGAAAAAACCCTTGAAGATTTTCTGGTCAACCGCTTTGGCCGCCAGCTCTACAAAACATTCTTCGAGTCGTATACCGAAAAGGTCTGGGGCGTTCCATGCAGCCAGATCAGCGCGGAATGGGGCGCGCAACGCATCAAGGGATTGTCGCTGAAAGGCGTCGTCCTGCATTTTTTCTCGAAGCTCTTCTCCCGCGGCGGATCGGACGGCATTGCCCAAAAGCAAACGGAAACCTCGCTCATCGAGCGCTTTCTCTATCCGAAGTTCGGCCCCGGCCAGCTTTGGGAGCATGTCGCCAGCCAGGTCCGCGCGCAGGGCGGCGCGATTCATCACGGCGTCGTCATCGATCGCGTTCACGTGGACGGCGAGCGCGTTCTCGCTGTCGAGGGCGTGAACGAAGCCGGCGAGCGTGTGCGCTTTTCCGGCGACTATTTTCTTTCGACCATGCCCGTGCGCGATCTGATTCGCGCCATGGGCGACGCCGCACCGGCCGGCGTGCAAGAGGTCAGCGAGGGGCTGATGTACCGCGACTTCATCACGGTCGGCCTGCTCGCCAGCAAGCTGGCCGTTGCGGAAAAGGACGGATCGCCGCTCAAAGACAACTGGATCTATATTCAGGAGCCCGATGTGACCGTCGGCCGCCTGCAGATTTTCAACAACTGGAGTCCGCACCTGGTGGCCAACCCGGAGAAGGTGTGGATCGGGCTCGAGTACTTCTGCAACGAAAGCGATCCGTTCTGGAAGATGACCGATGAGCAGATCGTTCGGCTGGCCGTCGAAGAGATCGCGCACATCGGCCTTCTGAAGGCCGACGACGTGGAGGATGCGCACGTGGTGCGCGTTCCGAAGACCTACCCCGCCTACTTTGGCTCGTACGACCGCTTCCCGACGATTCGCAACTACGTCGATACCTTTGAAAATCTTTTTCTGATCGGCCGCAACGGCATGCACAAGTACAACAATCAGGACCACTCCATGCTGACCGCGATGACCGCCGTCGAGAACATCGTGGCCGGCGTGCGCTCGAAAGAAAACATCTGGGCCATCAACACGGAGAGCGAATATCACGAGGAGAGCGCCCAGCGGTAACCGCGCACGGCTTACTTCCTGCTTTTCTCGAGAGGCCGTATCCCGGAGAGGAATTTGCGGTAAGGCGTGCCGATGGTGAACGGGATGGTCACTCTTCCCAGCGGTTTGGCCTTCGCGTTGCCGAAGAGCGTGCGCGGCGGAACGCTGGCGGTTACGACGGTGGCGGCAACCACAACCGCCCCCTCGCCGACAACCAGCGTGTTGCCCACCGTTGTGGAGAGCAGAGAGCCGGCGCCGAGGAAGGCGTTCTTTTCAATTACAATCCGGCCCGAGCCGCGCGTGTGCGCAATCAGCGTGGAACGCAGGCAGATCGGGGCTCGAAATCATCACCAGTCGTTTCATCGAGGAGGCTCGCAGCGATTCGGAGAACAAGGAAATTCTAGGGTCTCCGCGCCCGCACGGCAAGGCGTGAATCGTCGATCGAGGCTGGCCGGCTTGCCAACAGCGCAAAAAAGGCGTTCGCGGCGGGGACGCCGGTTGCAACGGGCCCAAGGCAGGCGCAACGTTCCCACCCCACCGGGCAGAATGGATTTCTGCGCCCGGACTCTTGAATCCCGATCCCCTTTTTACCGTTCTGCGTTTTACCGGTTCTGCCGGTGACGGCCCCGCTCGCCAAGCGAAAGCACCTGAAGATCGACCTTGGCCAGCCCGTCCCAGGTCATGCCGAGCCGCTCGGCCGCGCCGTACGAGAGGTCGATGATGCGCCCCTCCTTGACCAGATCGCCCCGGTCGGTAATGCGCACGACGACCGAACGGTGATTGGTGCGGTTCACAACCCGCACAATCGAACCGAAGGGAAGCGTCGGGTGGCAGGCCGTCATGGCGTACATATCGAAAACCTCGCCGCTGGCCGTCTCGCGCCCGTGAAAGACGCCGCCGTACCAGGAGGCGATGCCGTGAATCCGGTTATGCCACCTCCGGGCCGCGCGCGTCGGGCCATGGGCCGGAACGGGAGGTTCCGCTTCGGCCAGCGAGGCCGGCGTTGCGCTCGTTGCGCCCACCGTCGCAGCAGCCGAGATCGTCGCACGGGGAAGACGCGCATCCGCCTGCACCGTGCGTGCGGAAATCAGCACCACCAGCGCGGCCAGCGCAACGGCAGAGACCCCGGCTGCAATGTAGATCCCCTGCGGAGTCTGTCGCTTTAACTCGCGTGTTTTCCTCATCATAACCATTCATTCATTTTACTAAGCCGAAGCCGAAAGCCTGCCACCGATGTCAAGAAAGCGACGAGGAATTTTCCCGGAGAATGGATCGCAGCGCTGGACTTTTCGGTAAGGGTATTTGCTTGTGCGGGTTACGTCCGCGAGGAGAGACTTTTTGCCGATTCCATTTTGGGAATTTCTCGTTTTTCCCTTTTCTTTGCTATTTGGCGCGATCTTCATGATTTTGCATGGGCTTCTGCTCCAGGCGAATTGAAGAGGAAAACGTGCGCAGCCGGGTGCGAATTGCGATTCGGAGCCGATGTTCCCAAACGCTTTGCATGGAACCTCGCGACGATGGCGGTTGGTACACAGGCCGATTCCGGACGAGATGACGCTGCCTCCGGGCGGAAGAAGAAAAAAATTCCTAAAAAATGGAAAGTCGGCTTGACATGCAATTCACGCCAGGCTATTCTTGCCTGGAAATCTGACTTTCCATGCCACCCACGATTCTCAATCGCGTCAAGGAACTCCGCAGCTCCCGCGGCTGGACCCAGGAGCAACTGGCCCAGGCGGCCGGCGTCTCGCGGCAGAGCATCAACGCCATCGAGCGCGAGCGCTATGTGCCGAGTCTGGAGCTGGCTTTGACCTTTGCCCGCATCTTCGCCTGCCCCACCGACGAGATCTTCCAACTGGAGAAGAACGCATGAACCACCCCGTCCTCCGTCGCCTCTTGATGCTCGATCACGTTGCCGACGAACGGCAGCGCGAGCATCATCGCCGTTCGAGCACCGCCGCGGTCGTCGCTGGCGTGCTCACCGCCTTTGCCGTTCAGGAATATCGCCTTCTGGTGGAGCACGCGATCGCCTGGGATCTGATCGCGTTGATCTATGTCATGGGCGGAACAAAAATCGCGCTCATGCTTTGGTATCGCTTCAAGAACTAACCCGCTTCCAGGAGTTTCGATATGTGCCTCCGCTATCAGCAACTCGATTCCAAGTCGCGCCGCATCTACGCCGCCGGATTTTTCTTCCTGCTTTCGGGGATTCTGTCCCAAGCCATTTCTGAGGACAGTTTCGTTCATCGTCACTTTGCGCTCTTCAACGGTGTGCGCTTTCTGCTGCTTGGCTGCGCCATCGGACTGCTTTTGTGGTTCAATCGCCGCCGTTGCCACGCGGCCAGCCCCCGCCCCTGACCCGTCTCTGCTCTGAAAGGATCTCGCATGTGTCTCTTCGACTGTGACAAACCGAAAAAATCGCTGCCGGTGCTACTCGCTTTGCTGGTTGTGGCGCAGATCAATCTGGCCTACGCCCTGGGCTGGCCGCACGCCTTGCTGGCGCTGCTGCATCTTGCCCCGGCTCCGAACGACATGGTGCGCGGCATGAGCGCGGGAATTGCCGCCTCGATCGATGTTCTCGTGCTCTATCAGCTTGCCCGCATCGGGGCCAAGCACGCCTGGCGCGAAGACGGCGAATCGCCGGGCAGCAAGCTCGGCTGATCGCTGGACCGCAAACCCTCCCACCGCCGGCGACGTTTGCCCTGCGCGTTTGAAATTGGAATTGCTCTCGCTGTCATACTCTGTCATACTCGCTCCATGCGGACCACGAAAATTGTCTCCATTACCCTCCCACCGCCGCTCTATGAGCAGGCCAAGGCCATGGCGACCGAGGAAAACCGCACCATGAGCGAGCTGATGCGCGAGGCGCTCCGGCGTTACGGGCGCGATCGGTTGTACACAACCTTGCGCGAGAAGGTCACGCCGGTCGCCGAGAAGCAGGGTGTTCGCACCGAAGACGATGTGGTGCGTGTGATTCGAGAATTTCGGCGGGAGAAACAGGCGGCTAGAGCAGCGGTCTTGCAAGAACGGACCGGGACTCGATCGTGAGCAACGCAGAAAGAAGCAGTTCGCTCTGGCGCGTGGTTCTGGACACGAACATCCTTGTCTCCGCGTTCCTCTTCGGCGGCGTTCCCGGAGCGATTCTTCAGGCGGCTGAAGCGGAAAGGTTTACCCCCCTGGTTTCTGCGCCTTTGAAGAACGAGCTGGAGGAGGTTCTTGCGGAGAAATTTTCCTTTCCGGAAGAGATGATTGAAGCGGCCTGCGGTCGCCTGTGGCAAATCTGCGAATGGATCGATCCGAAGATACATCTCGATATCTGCATCGATGAGGATGACAACCGCGTACTTGAATGCGCGATGGAAGGCCATGCGGAATGCATCGTGAGCGGCGACCGCGATCTGCTCCGTCTGCCTCCAATCCCGGCTTTATCCATCCTTCCGCCCCGCGCATTTCTTGACCGGCTCCAAACTGCGGGCAAGACGTAGATTGGCAGAAGCACGCCATCTATACTGAACCCACGATGAACCGCAACCGTTCCCAAGCTCTTCAAACCCGCGCCGAAACATTCTTTCCCGGCGGTGTCAATTCGCCGGTGCGCGCCTTTCGCGCCGTGGGCGGCGCTCCGCCCTTTGTCGAGCGCGCCGAGGGCGCGTATCTTTTCGACGCCGACGGCAACCGGTTCCTCGACTATTTCGGCTCCTGGGGGCCGATGATTCTGGGCCATGCCTTTCCGCCCGTCGTCGAGGCCATCGAGCGGGCGGCGCGCAACTCGACGAGCTTCGGTGCTTCGACAGCCGCCGAGGCCGATCTGGCCGAGCGCATCGCCGCGTGCTATCCAGCCATCGAAACGATGCGCTTTGTCAGCTCGGGCACCGAGGCCACCATGTCGGCCATTCGGCTGGCCCGCGCCGCCACCGGCCGCAAGATCGTCGTCAAGTTCGAAGGCTGCTATCATGGCCACGCCGACGGTTTGCTCGTCAAAGCCGGCTCGGGTGTGGCGACCTTCGGCATTCCCGGCTCAGCCGGCGTGCCCGAGGAGATCGCCCGGCTGACGCTGGCGCTGCCGTACAACGATGTGGCCGCCGTCGAGGCCGCTTTTGCCGCCCATCCCGAAGCCATCGCCGCCGTGATTCTCGAACCGGTGGTGGGTAACGCCGGCTGCATTCCGCCGGCTGCGGGCTTTCTCGCCGCTCTGCGGGCGCTCACTGCGCGCCATGGGGCCCTGCTCCTCGTCGATGAGGTGATGACCGGCTTCCGCGTGGCTCTCGGCGGCGCCTGCCAGCTTTACGGGATCGATCCCGATCTGGTCACTCTGGGCAAAATCGTTGGCGGCGGCCTGCCGGTTGGCGTTTTTGGCGGAAAACGTGTTTTTATGGATTTGGTCTCGCCTTTGGGGCCGGTTTATCAAGCCGGAACTCTCAGCGGCAATCCGCTGGCGATGGCCGCCGGACTGGCCACGCTTGGCTACTTGCAGGAACACGCCGCCGAGATCTACGCACGGCTCGAATCCGCCTCGCGCACCGTCGCCGAAGGCGTTGCGCAGGAGGCCGCGCGCGCGGGCGTTGTCCTCACCACCAATCGCGTCGGCGCCATGTGGACTTGGTTCTTCACCCCCGGTCCGGTGGCAAACTACGACGACGCGGCCAGGGCCGACACGGCCGCCTTCGGCCGCTTTCATCGGACGATGCTCGAAGCGGGCGTCTGGCTGCCGCCCTCGCAGTTCGAGGCCGCGTTCCTGTCGACGGCGCACACCGATGCGGATCTGGAAGCCACCATTGCCGCGGCGGGCAAGGCATTTTGCGCGGTCGCGAGCGCATAGACTGGCTGGGAATTCGCCTTTCAGTTCGTAAAGAGAAAGGCCAATCTGGACTAGAATGGAAGAGATGAGACCGTCGGAGGCTCTACCTGCGCACCGCGATGCAATTCGCCGGATGGTGTTGAACTCCGGCATGGCGAATCCGCGCCTTTTCGGTTCCGTTGTTCGCGGCGAGGACACGGATGGAAGCGATCTCGATCTGCTGGTCGATCCCTCGCCTGAGACCAGCCTCCTCGATCTTGCCAAACTGCAGATCGAGATGGAGACCGTGCTCGGCGTCAAAGTTGACTTGCGCACGCCAAAATTTCTTCCTGCGACCTTTCGTGACGCGGTGCTGGCGGAAGCGATTCCTGTATGAGCCGGCATCCGCTCCGTGCGCGCGATTATCTTGGCCACATGCTCGATGCGGTCGGCCAAATCCAAGCCTATACGCACGGCAAGAGCCCTGAAGATTTCCTCTCCGATCGACTCTTGCAGGACGGAGTTGTGCGCAACATTGAGATCCTTGGCGAGGCCTCACGTAACCTCCTGACTTCCGTTCCCGACGCTACGGAGGCATTTCCAGATATACCCTTCGCCGCGATCTATGCGATGCGCAATCAGCTTGCGCACGGCTATTTCGCAATCGACCTGGATGTTGTCTGGAAAGTGATCGCGCGCGATCTTCCTGGGTTGCGCATGAACATAGAGAAAGCACTGATTGCGCTCGGCCATCCACCAGAGTCAACTCGAACCTCCACGCATTCTTCGTGTTCGCGGAGTACGCTGTCTACCAAGCTGCTTCGGTTTCAAGCCGATCGAATTTATCCGCGAGCCACGTGCGCCCGCCTCCATGGCAGCTTCGGAGCGGATCAGGTTTTTGCTTCAGGCTCGATCAAGGCTGCGATCGCTTTGTACATCTGCCAGGCCGTCGCCCAGTGCAGCTCGATCTTTCGGCGTTCGGCCTCTTCGGCGACGAACCGAAAGAAATCGGCGAGGCCGCGATCGAGCAGCGGGCCCATGTTCCGATCGTCTGCCCCGTGCGTGTAGAGCTTGAGGAACACGTCGTCGCCGATGCGTGGCGCAAGATCGCACCAGAGACGCGCGCGGGCGGCCGTCGGCAGGTCGTAGCCGGCCAGTTCGCCGGTTTCAAGCCGCGGCAGAAGCCGCTCGCCGAAGCGCAGGCCGAGCGGACCGGTCACCATCAGCAGATCGCCCTGCCGGCCGCCGCCCATCGTGGCCGCGATGCCGCGATCGAAGGCGCGCGGGCGGCCGTCGGCGCGGCTGGTACACCAATAGACGCGGTTCACGATGCGCCCCTGCGTGGGCGAAGGCGCCGAGGGCATCGTGAAGTCGGCATAGCAGCCCAGGTCGCGCAAGAGCGCGATCTCGCCCGTGAGCCCGCACCACTTGCCGTCGGGGCGCGCATTGTCGAGGGCCCAGTTGCCGTGGATGAAGCCGAAGACCGTGCGTCCGTCGATCTGGTGCAGCAGGCCGTGGTCGTCCACGAGTCGCTGGCAGAAGGTGCGCACCTTGTCGACGAAGCTCTCCGGCTGCTCTTTGTCGTGATGCAGATGCACCTCGACATCGGCGACGCCCAGCCGCACAATTGCGGCGAGGCCATCGAGCAACTCGGCTCGATATTCCTCCTGCGGATAGAAAAAGCTGTACTGCGGCCTCTGGCCGGCGGCGTCGCGCGGCGCATCCTCCGCGATGCGCGGCCAACGGTCCCGCCACACGTTGACCCGAGCCAGCGCCTCTTCGAGCGAACGACTGCGGCCCAGCGGTTCGTAGTGATCGGCGATCATCACCCAGAGCCGCCGGGGCGTCACGCGATCGAAGGCGCGCGCCAGCCGGTCCTTGAGATACGGCCCCAACCAGAGTTCGGCGTGGCGCGTGGCCTCACGCAATCGCGTCTTCACTCGCACGCCAGCCTTTCGCAAAGGGCAAGAAACTCCTCGGCCCGGTCCCTCCAAGGATGGCGGCGCGCATGAGCCAGACCGTTCTGGCCATATTCCGCGCGCAAGCCGGTATCTTCCAGCAGAAGAAGACACTCATCGGCAATCGCGCGCACAGAAGCGCCATCGACGAGCAACCCCGTCTTGCCGTCAACGATCGCATCGGGAACCCCGCCGGCCTTGCCGCCGAGGACGGCTTTACCACAGGCGCCTGCCTCCAGAAACACCAGTCCGAATCCTTCCGTATCGCCGTCTTCGGTCTCCCGGTTTGGCATGACAAAGAGGTCGCAAACCGAGTGATACTCGGCAACTTCGTTCTCCGCGACCGGTCCGGCGAAGATCACCGCATCCTCCACATGATATTCCGCAGCCAGCCTCCGCAGATGCGGCGCGTAATCGCCCTCACCGACGAGCAGATAAACAGCGTCGGGAATTTTTTCAAGAATCATGGGCAGGGCCTGAATCATCCTGTCTTGCCCCTTGCGCTTGTCCAACCGCGCCAGGGTCAGGAGTACGCGCCGCTGCCCCAGCGCATGACGCTCCAGAATGCGCGCAGATTTTTCCCGCGGCTGAAAGCGGCTCAGATCGACGCCGTTGGTGATCACCGTGATGCGCTCTGGATCGATTCCGCTCTCGATGAGCCGGTTCTTCGTAAAATGGCTCACGGCGATGAGCGCCGAAGCCCGCCGCAGGATGCGCAGGCGTCGGGCGTCGAAAAAGCCCGTTCCCGGCCAGGGAATCTCCTCGCCGTGCAGATACACAACCACCTTCATGGTTGGCCGCCATCGTTGCACGGCGGGCAGAACCCAGAAACACGAAGCGAAGGTGTTCACGCACACCACGTCGGGCTGCAAGCGCTCCAGCGCCTCAAGCAGCCAGCGCGCGGCCTGCCGATGGACATAAAAACGATCGTAGAAAAACTGGCAAAGGGCGCGTAGTTTTCCAGGCGGAATGGACTTCAGGCGGCGAGAAAACCATGGAATGGCAACAACTCTTTCCCTCGCGCTCGAAGAGGATGGGCCGCATCCGGTCGGGCGTCCCTCGCCATCAAAGGCGCAGGTGACGATTGCGATCTGGTCCGGTGCGCACGCGGCAAGGTTGTACAGAACTGCCCCGGCCCCTCCGATCTTGGGGGGATATACCGCCGTCACCACCGCAACCTGCATCGATCTCACCCGGCGCTTTTCTGTTCCTATTAAACCATGCGAACGTCTGGCTCTCCGGGCGCGAACGGCGAAACACCGGTTACACTCAAAATGGAGCGTTATCGCATCTTGAAATCCGGATTTGTCGCCATCCTCGGCCGGCCCAACGCGGGCAAAAGCACCCTGCTCAACGCGCTCGCCGGCGAAAAAGTCGCCATCGTCACGGCCAAGCCGCAGACCACGCGCAACCGCATCGCCGGCGTCGTCGAAGCGCCTGCGCGCAAGGGCAAACACCCGGCCGCGCAGATTGTCTTTGTCGATACGCCCGGCGTGCACAAGCCAGCCTCGCAGCTCGACCGGCGCATGTTGCAGGAGGTCCACGAAGCGCTGGAAGCGCGCGACCTGGTGCTTGTGCTGATGGACGTGACGCGCAAGATCGGGCTCGATTCCGGCGCGGCGGCCAGCCCCGGCGAAGACGGCGCAGATTCGGCGCACCCGCACAGGCGGACAGGCGCGCGCTCTTCGTCGAGCGAGGACGAGTTTCTCCTCGCGCTGGTCCGCAAGCTCGATTGCCCGGTCTTTCTCGTGCTCACAAAGATCGACCTCGTCCGCAAGGACGAACTGCTGCCGCTGATCGACTCGCTCGCCAAGCTGCACGCCTTCGCCCAGGTGATTCCCGTCAGCGCCCGCAAACGCGATGGCCTCGACCTGCTGATCGAGAAGATTGTGGAGGCGCTGCCTACCGGCGAACGCTACTTTCCCAAGGATCAGTACACCGACCAGCCCCTGCGCTTCATGGTTGCCGAGCTGATCCGCGAGAGCATTCTCATCGAGACCGGCGAGGAGGTTCCCTACGCCGCGGCCGTCGTCATCGAGAGCTTTGAAGAGCCTGACCCCTCGCCCAAAGCCAGGAAAATTACAAGGATCCAGGCCGCGATCTACTGCGAGCGCGAGGGCCAGAAGGCGATTCTGATTGGCAAGAGGGGTGCGAAGCTGAAGGCCATCGGCACCGCCGCGAGACGCAAGATCGAGTCGCTCGTGGGCACGCAGGTTTATCTCGAACTGCACGTCATCGTCGAGCCGGGCTGGCGTGAATCGAAGGTCTTCCTCGATTCGCTCGACTGGCGCAACCAACTCGACCGGATCGCCTCCCAGCAGGCCGGAAACGAGGAGAAATGAGGTTGCACACCGGCTTTCCTCCGGCCGGCCGTCCTGCTGAACGGCATACGGAACCCCTCCGCTCCGGCGGCAAATCCACGGCGGCGGCATCGCGATAAACTAGACGCAGGTCCGGTCCGTGCGCATCCTCACCCGCTACATTCTCGGCGAGATTCTCTCCCTCACGCTCATCGGTTGCGCGCTGTTCACGTTCATTCTGTTCATGCCGTACCTGCCGCACATCCTCGAAGAGGCGGTGCGCTCCAGTTCCACGTGGACGGACGTGGCCGAGATTTTTCTGTTTACGCTGCCCAACCTGTTCAAATTCACCTTTCCCATGGCGGTGCTGTGGGGCGTGCTACTGGGCCTGAGCAGGCTGGCCGCCGACAGCGAAATCATCGCCATGCGCGCCTCGGGACTGGGCATCGGCTATATCGTGCGCGTGGCCGCGATTGTCGCCATGGGCGGCGTGCTGCTGGGGCTGGCCAACTCGCTTTTTCTTGCGCCGCAGGCCAACCGGGCCATCCTTGAGATGGAGCGGCAGATCGAGACCTCGCAGGCCTCCTACGCCATCGAGCCGCGCGTCTTTCACGAGGAATTCAAAAATTTTGTGCTCTACGTGCAGGATGTCCGTTCGGGCGCGGGCGCGGCCAACTGGCGGCGCGTCTTCATGGCCGACGTGACCGATCCGGCCAATCCCGTGATCACGACAGCCGAGTCGGCCACCGTCGTCAACGACAACCGGCAGGAACTCATCATGCGTCTGCGCGACGGGCTGCGCGATGAGACTGTGGCCAACCAGCCGGGTCAATCGAACATCTCGACCTTTGCGACCACGGACATGCCGCTGGATCTCGGGACGCAGAACGGCGTCCACCTGGGCCGCATGGATACCGCGCTGTACGCGATGCCGCTGCATCAGCTCGCCGCGCGCATGCGTGCGCTGCGCGGCCAGCCCGAAGCCAAACGGTACGCGATCGAGATGGAAAGCCGCTTTGCGCTGCCGGTGGCCTGCCTGGTGCTGATGCTGCTGGCCGTACCGCTCGGAGCCGATTCGCGGCGCGGCGGCAAAAGCGCGGGCATTGTCCTGACCATCCTGCTGGCGTTTGTGTATTACTTTCTCTCCGCCACCGGCACGGCGCTGGGACGGCAAAGCCGGTTGCCGGCCTTCGCCGCCGTCTGGACCGCAAACCTTCTCTTTGCCGCCGTGGGCGTCTTTTTGCTGTGGCAGATGACGACAGGCGGACGGATTCTCGGTGCGTTGGCCGCGTGGACAACCCGGCTGCCGCAGTTCCAGGCTCCGGCCGCGGCGAGCGGACAGCGCATCGAGAGGCTGCTCGGGCGCTTCCATGCGCGAACCAGAAAGGCCCGGCCGCGCGGCGTTTTTCCGCGCATCCTCGACGAGTACGTCGTGCGCGAGTTCCTCGGCGTCTTCCTGCTGGTTCTGGCCGCCTTTGTGCTGTTGATGCTGGTCTTCACCTTCTTCGACCTGGTCGGCGACATCCTGCGCAATCACATCGCGCTTGCCATCGTGGGCGCTTACCTTGTGAACCTTACGCCGAGCATGCTCTACCAGATTGCTCCGCTGGCGGTGCTGATTGCGACGCTGGCCACCTTCGGCGGCATGAACCGCAACAGCGAGATTGTCGCCATCAAGGCCACGGGGATCAGCCTTTACCGGATTATCGTGCCGGTGGTGGCCATCGCGGCGGCTCTGGCCGTGGCGCTGTTCCTCTTCGATCAGTCCTATCTGCCGCAGGCCAACCGGCGGCAGGAGTATCTGCGCAGCCTCATCAAGGGACGGCCGCCGCAGACCTATCTGCATCCGGATCAGCACTGGATGATGGGCCAGAAGCCGCGCGCCGGAGAACCGGAGCGCATGTATTACTACCAGTTCTTCGATCCCGACCGCAACGAATTCGCCAATCTCGCCATCTTCGAGTTCGATCCCGTCTCCTTCCGGCTCACGCGGCGCATCTTCGCCCGGCGCGCGGTCTGGAACGGCGACGCCGGCCAGTGGGTCTTCGAGCACGGCTGGGTGCGCCAGATGCAGGGAGCGGACGTGACGGATTATCGTTCGTTTTTGCGCACTGACTTTCCGCAAATCCAGACCTCGCCCGATTACTTCAAGAAGGAAGATCTGGAGTCGCAGGAGATGAACTTCGGCCAACTGGCGCGCTACATTCGCGACCTGCAACAGAGCGGCTTCGACACCAAGCGCCTGAGCGTGGCCCTGTGGCGCAAGCTCAGCTATCCGCTGATCGCCGTGGTGATGGCGGTGCTGGCCATCCCCTTTGCGCTCTCGACGGGACGGCGCGGCTCGCTGGCTGGCCTGGCCGTGGCCATCGCCGTCGCCCTCATCTACTTTGTGATCGATAACCTCTTTGGCGCCATGGGCAACGTGAACTATCTGCCGGCGGCGTTGGCAGCCTGGTCCGCCGATGCGCTCTTCGCGCTGGTGGGCGGCTACCTGCTGTTGAAGACGCCAACGTAAATGTTTCCGGGCGAGGGCCAGATGGTGCGCCGCAGTCCCGGTCCGAACGCACATCGGATCGTCGTTGAAGGCAGGATCCATCGACCAAGGCGAGCGATTCTCCACCGGCCCATCAGCGCGATACGCGGCTGCGATTCTCTCCGGGTGGGCTCCATCCTGCTGATGGAGAAATGGCAGTCCGCGTGCCCATCGCATCGATGACAAGGGTGCAGCCCAGCGAGCGCAGCCTGGCGAGCAACTTGGGGATGGCCGTGTCCGTGCATTCGTCTTTTCTTCAGATGTTTGCCCTGCCGCGCAAAGCCATGAAGTTTGGTCCGGTTCTGCGTCTGTGGTATATTTTTAGGTGAGCCGGAAGACCGAGGTTCGTTTCTTGCACCGGCCGCAGGGATTTCTCGCGCGGCGGTCCACCCCTCAATGGACGCGTAGCTCAACTGGCAGAGCATTCGGCTCTTAACCGACAGGTTGTAGGTTCGATTCCTACCGCGTCCACCATTTATATTCAATGATTTGCACCTCTTCCCAACCCCTTCACAATCCTCCGTAATGGCAAGATGTGGGGACTTTTGTGGGTACCCCACATCAAAATGCTGCGTAAGTGTGGGTGTTTCCGGGCAATGCGTATCAGAATCTTCTGCCTCTGGAGCGTTTTCGCGCTTCGCTTCCACCTGTTTTTTGTCAGCCCGTTTTCTGCCGTTCTGCAACCTATGTGGGGACTTTTGTGGGTACCCCACTGCCCGCTCTTCTGAGCTGGATTCCATCGCGGCTGATCGATGGGTGACGATGGCTTCCAGAGCGTGACGCTTCGCCTCCATGCGGATATGGCTATAGTGCTTGAGCATCTGCTTCGAGACGTGGCCGGCAATGTCCATGATGGTTTGATCGCCTGCGCCGCTTTCGGCAAGATCGGTAATGAGCGTATGCCGGTTGTCGTGCCAGCGGCCTTTTACCTTGGCATTTCTGCGCACATTGTTCCACGCCGTCTTGAGTGTGGTAACGGGGCGCGTTGGATCGCTCGGACTTGGTTTGCCGAAGGGGAAGACATACCACTCTGGGCGAGGCTTGCCGAATTTCACTCGATACCACTCGCCATATTCGGTGAAGACTTCCAGAAGAGTTGAATTCAGAGGGATTGTCCGTCCTTCTCCAGCTTCGGTCTTGCTTCGGCCCACGGCCAGGTAGTTTTTCGTGAAGTCGATTTGTCCCCATGTCAAAGTTTTGATCTCGGCATCGCGCATCCCGGCGTTGAGCGCCAGAGTCAGCGCGAGATAGATGTGCGGGGAGCGCGCCTTGCGGGCCTCCTCCAGCATCCTGCTCTTTTCTGCTGGAGTGAAGGCTTTTCCGACTGTCAGACGGACCTTCAACTTGAGCATTTTTCTTTTACGGAGCCGGATGCGGATCAAGTCTCCGGGATCGCCGAGAATGCGCAAAAGAAAGCCAACCTCTTCATTGACACTCTTCGGCGATGCCTTTTCACTGAGGCGTGCATTCTGGTAGTGAATGACAACCGCTTCGTTGAAATCAACAACCATCTTGCCACCGAGGATCCTCTTCAGATGTTCGATTGCATATTCGGCGAAACGTGCTGATTGCGGCAGGCGCAATTTGTAAGCGTCGAAATACTCGTCTGCAATGTCGCTGAAAGTTCGAATTCGCTCTTGGCGAAGATCGGCAAAATTGTTGAAACCTTCTTCCAGTTCGCGCTTGCGCTTTTGCTCGGCATTTTGGGCAACGGTCTTCGATGGAGATTTCGAGGACTCGCGGATGCGCCGTCCGGCGAACCAGAACTCGTACCACCAAATATCCCCGCGTCGAAAAAGGCTCATGCTTTACCTCTCGGTCTCCGCGCGGTCGTACGCGGCGCGGATGGTGCGAACATCGAGAAACATCTTCTGTGTATTGCCGGTTGCGGTTTCGTCGAGTGGCTGAAAACCGTAACGCGCGTACCACGCTGTTTTGTCGCGATAGGCGTCGGTAATCATGCAACGGCAGCCGATCTCCTCGGCGATATGCAACGCGATCTTGAGTGCTTCCGCAATCAGCGCATTTCCAAGCCCGCGTCCGGCGAAGCGGTGATCGACAGCCAGACGCGCCAGGAGCAACAATGGCAGATCATACGGCGGCAGACCGCGAACAAATTTCTTCGGGAATCGTTCGCGCTTGAGGCTCGAAGCGGCCAGCGTAAAGTAGCCCAGCACGGCGCGCGGTGCAGTCTGC